>CAKOTU010000006.1 GCA_934120265.1 uncultured Bacilli bacterium | reverse complement strand
ATAATATTAGTAACTTTTTTTCAAGTATTTTAAAACAAAAATAGTAAGCAAAGTTGCTCACTATTTTGTTGTTGTCATTTTAACATTAGTTGGACTTACTTCAGTATTAATTGATATTGTATTGATACCTTCTAGTAACTCTATCTTCGGTAAGTCTATTGATTGCTCTTGAGGAGTTGTTAAAACATAATATAATTTACTATTCTTTATTATTGATTTAAATTGACTTACATCTGAATAGTTACTATTCCATACATAAACCTTTTTATGGTTTATATACATACTATTATTTGTAGTTTTTGCCTGGACAGTGAATTTATCACTTTTTATTTTTGTAGAATTTATTTCATCTGCCACATTATCAATAACACTAGAGTAAAAAGCATTTCCGGTTTTTGCCCATGATAAATTATTTAAACTAATTTCTTTTATATTTCTTACAACTTTTTTTTCGCTAAAATCAATATAATCTGCATAATCTCCTACTTTTCTTAGGGGTTCATCTAAATAGATATTTGTTGCTTTTTCCTTATGCTCATCATAAGATGTTGCAACGCTTCCTTCTTCCATTTGGATATTATTAACTAAGTAAGAACCCGTATAACCACTCTTATATATAATAATTTCTCCTTTAGTATAAGAGTCATTTACATTTAATACTTGTACAACACCTGTTGCAGTTATTCTTTCCGTTTTATTAGCACTCATCTGTTTAGATATTTGTTTAAACTTAATTCCTACACCGTTATCTTGATATGGATAGATTAGAAAAGTCCCATCTTCACTTGTTGTAAGATCAAAAGAAATTGTTACCGTCTTTCCCAGATATTGCTTTAATGTTTGATAAGTAAGTATCCTAATATTATTAATTTTATTAGTATAATACCCATTATCCTTTTTTGTGGAAGTGGTTGAAACTGCATTATAATCAAACAGATTTTTTCCTATACTTTTTACTTGTACTACATATTTACCAATGTTATTACATGCATCACTTCCATAACTAGCACAGTTACTGCTTGTTAATAAATCTCCTGTACTTTTTACTTCACTTGGAAGTTCTGGGCTTGGTGTTGCTCCATATTTTTCATATGCTGTTGCAGTTGATCCTTCTTCTAGTTGAATCAAAGAAATATCTACACTGGCAGAAGCTGGTGAATTGGTTCTTGCAAATCTTATAAACAAATAATTACCATCTGCAAGATCTGTTGGTGTTGTAAAAGTTACTGTTTGTCTTCCCGATGTTTGATTAGGATAAGCTTTTCCATAAACAATATCTGTAGCATAATATTTAGTCCCATATCCTATTCCCGTTTTTATTGTTGCAGTTGATGATACAACAGAAAAATCAAAAGAAAGTGTATATGTTTTTCCGGCTGCTAATTTAAAATTAGTAGCTGTATTTTCAAAATAATTATCAGTAAAAGTTGTGTTGAAATCAGCAATATCTAATAAGTTTTTACCATTTCTTACTTCTTGGGTAGTATTTCCATATATTAAATAGTTCCTTATATCTTTGTTATTTACTGTAAACTCTTTTCCCTCAGTTGTTTCATAATTATCTGTTGCAAACCAATTACATTCTTCTTTATTCATTTTACTGGCATATAATTCAGTATTAAATTCTTTGGTTACACAATATCCACTTACGTATGCATATATTCTGGAATCTCCATCTTTATTTAGTTCCATTTCTCCTAATTCTGGCTTTTGTCCACTATAATTTAAGTTTTCATCTAATAAATTTATTCTACCATATTTATGATTTGCCGTTATGAAATATAGTTCAGCTGTTTTGGTCATATTACTAACACTTTCTATAGCAGCTTTTCTTTTAGAGTTTTCTATGGTTTTTGTTACTATTGGTGTTGCGATTAGTGCAATTGCCGCTAATACTATCATTACTGCTAGTAACTCTATTAAAGTGAATCCTTTTCTTTTCATACTATTTCCTCTTTCTTACTTTTTCTCTATATTTTAATTATACCCTGTTTTAGTTCTTATAAACACATAGTCATAATACATGTTTTTATTTATTTATTGTATTTATAAAACAATTTATATGTGTAAAAGTGCAACAAAAAATCACAAAGAAAACTATAGGACTAAGACTCTAGTTTATTTGTGATTTCTTTATTATTTAATACTATAGTATGGCTAAATATACCCCCCCCCCAGGTTGTATTTTGAGTTATGTTTATTCTTGTCTCTTTAACCATACTATCACTACCTTTTACTGTATTAATTATACAAATCTTAATAACTGTTGTCAATAATTTTATATTACTTTTCTATTGTCCAAGTTATTCAAGATAGTCTTACTTGTAAACCCTACTAATATACCTGTAGGAATAGAAAATAAAAGTAACCAAGGCACATAATAAATTATGTATGTATTTTTTATAATTAGAATTGCAACTAAAATTTGACCCACGCTATGAAAGATAGAACCTACAATACTTACACCTATAATAGATAGTTTAGTCTTCTTAGCTATAAACATAGAACATAAACTAAGAATGGCTCCCCCTAAAGAAAAGAAGAAAGTCATACTAAATAATCCTGTCCTTAAAATACCTACTAATAGTATTCTAAGTAATGATACATATAAAGCATCTTTAAAAGAAAACATGTATAAAACTATTAAAATAATAATATTAGCAAGGCCTAATTTTAAACCTGGAATATTACCATTAAATAATGGTATAAAACTTTCTATAATATTTAATACTACGCTAAGTGCAAGTAACATTGTTAATCTTGTAAATTTTTTCATCATTTCACGACCGTATCTATTTCTTTATTATCTTCTATTTTTATAACAACTTTATTAGGAAGACAAACAAGTACTTCATAACTACTATCTATATATCCTTGTTTAGAACATATATGATTAGGGCTATTTTCTTCTTCAACCTTAATCTTATTATCATTTGTTTTAATTAATATATCTCCATTATATCCAGAAACATGATATTCATGTTCACCTTTTAAACTTAAA
Organism: uncultured Bacilli bacterium; assembly: GCA_934120265.1. GTDB lineage: Bacteria > Bacillota_I > Bacilli_A > RF39 > UBA660 > SIG204. The sequence goes on along the minus strand of CAKOTU010000006.1, from coordinate 53,455 downwards.
TCTATTTCTAATACTAATTCATCCTCATAATATACTAGTGCTTTTTTAGGTGTATTACTATTTTTAAACAAAAATAGTAATGTAAAGCTAACTATAAGAACAACTGCTAAACTTATAACTAATTTCCAATCACTTTTATTCATACTTATTAAAATTCTCACTTCTAATTATTTTATTATCATTAGTATACCATATAGCTTCGCAATCATAATCCCTAATTATTTCTTGACCATCTTCTACACTACTTAAAAATAGTGTGGTTGAAAGTATGTCACCTAGTGCACTATCTTTTGTAACTACTGTAACACTTTTCATATTATTACTTGGATACAGGGTATCTGGATCTATAATATGATGATAAGTAACACCGTCATATTCATAATTTCTTTCATATCCACCACTAGTTACAACACTGATATTATTTCCTTTTATCACATCAATTAGATCTTCGCCTTTTATCGGGCTTTGAATACCAATACTATAATTCTTCTTTTTATAATTATTTCCTACTTTAACATTACCACCAGCATTTATCAAATATTCATCAATACCAATACTTTCTAAATACTTACCAACTATTTCTGTTGTGTATCCTTTAGATATAGCTCCTAGATCTAAATTAGGATGATTATTTAATATTTTATTATCGCCAAGCAAAACTAATTTTGTATATTCTTTGGTATTATCCAATTCCTCTTTAGTTGGGATACCTTCACCACTATCTCTATATTTCTTCCATACATCAATAGTACTTCCTATTTCAATACTAAACTTAGGGTATTTTTCTTCCCACTCTTTAGCATATTTTAACATATCATATAATTTAGAATCTATTATTAATTCATTATCACTTAAAGTATTATGATAAATATCATAGATATTAGTAATCCCATCATAATGATTATATCTATCAGTTAAAGAGTGATACTCCTTATATATATCATCTATTTTTTTTAATACCTCACTAGCATCTTTTTTACTATATAATTTTACATATATATATGTATCCATATAATACATATTTGTTTTGTATTCTTTTTTAGTATTTATAAAGAAAAAAACTACTAAAAGAATAGTGAGTAAAGATATTATTAACGCAACTACCTTTTTGTTCATACCATCACCATATCAATTATACCAAAAAAAATAATAGAAATAAATTCTATTATTTAATACTACCAAATCTTTTGAAAGGAAAAACACTAAAATTAGTTACTCCTAAGATACTATCTTCTGGTATAAGACCTATCATTCTGCTATCTAAAGAATTTGTTCTATTATCTCCTAGAACAAAGTAATATCCTTCTGGTATCTTATCAAAACCAAGTTCACTTAAATCAAAGTCATAAGTATAAGCATCTAACTCAATATTATCTATTTCTTTGTTATTAATATATAAAGTATTATTTTTATAACTTACTGTTTCTCCAGGTAAACCAATAACTCTTTTTACTAATTTAGAATTATTATATTTAAAAACCACTATATCAAATCTATCATAGCTATGATCATATTTCTTTAAAATCAATATTTGATTATCAAGTAACGTTGGATACATCGATTCTCCATCTACTTGAACAGGAGTAACAATAAAAGTTCTAATAAGTACCACTACAACTATTATTACTATATAAGGAACTAGTTCTTTTATAAATTTCATAAGTCACCTCTCATACGAAAAAATAAGACTCATACGTCTTATTAATTTCTTTCTTTAATCTTTGGTTGTCTAACTGAATTTCTTAAAGTAGAACCGATTTTAGCGCGACGTACTACACCTTTTCTTACTACTGTAACAGCAGCAACTTTTGGTGAATTAATAGGGAATGTTCTTTCAACTCCTACACCACCTGAAATCTTTCTTACAATAAAGTTTCTTCCAATTCCACGTCCTTGAATAGCAATAACAATACCTTCAAAAGCTTGGATTCTTTCACGTTTACCTTCGATGATTTTTACATCAACACGAACAGTATCTCCAACTTGAAATTCAGGAATATCAGTTCTGATTTGACTTTTAGTTATTTTTTCAACTAAATTCACGATTTCACTCTCCTTTTTTAAATCTATGATCATAAGTAATATATAATATTTTTTAATCCCAGCGGATCACGACAAGTTAAATTTTATCATAAAAAAGTAGTTTTTGCAACTACTTTTAATATTTTATCCACGATTAATTGTTTTTTCTACGATTCTTTTAATATCTCTTTCATTAAATGGCTTAATTAGAATATCTACAACAGGATATGCAAATACTCTATCTACTGTTTCACGATAATCATCACCAGTTACAATTGAAACTGGGATTTTAGAAAATAAATTATGTTTATCAAAATATTCTAACACTTCAAAGCCATTTACGTTTGGCATGTTTAAATCAAGTAACATTCCAACAATATTACTACTTTGATTTAACGCTATGGCATCTAGTGCTTCTTTTCCATCATTTGCTACTATAACTTCGTATGTATCGTTAAATATCTTTTTAATAAAGTTTCTAATAATATTAGAATCATCTACAACAAGGATAGTTTTATCTTTTACTATTACTGGTTTTTCTTCTTGCGTTTCTACTTCCATACCCATATATTCTTTGACAACGTTAACAATACGATGTGCTTCTCTCATAAGTTCATCATAATTATTATAAACATATGTAATATCATTAGCTTTACTTTTCATTTCGTGATTATAAGCAAGTTCAGCTAACTTAGTAAAACCTAAATATCTAGAATCACTTTTTAAAGAATGAACAAGTATAGCGTAATTTGGCATATCAGATGCTTCCTTATATTTTTTTATATCTGCTAATTTCTTAGAAACTGAATTCAAGAAATCAGACGCAGTTTCATTATACATATCCATGTCACCAAATAATTCTAAACTTCCTTTGACATCGATTCCATTTTCAACTAAAAAACTAACATCTTTCATATTATCACCTACATTAATTATAACATATTTTCTTTGATAATAAAGATAATTTGTTATTTTTTTATCACTTGTCACTTTTTATGTCAAATATAATGTATGACTATCTACCTTACTGGTATTAACATTAAAAAAATAGACACTCTGCACATGTAGAGTGTCCCCAAAATTATTGAGGCGACATTCACTTGCAAAATTGAATGGTCCTCTTTTTTATCTTATGCAAGACTTCTTGCTACATACATATTAACATATTTTATTAAATTTGACAATAATATCTTTACCTATTAAAAGTTATAGTTATCCAAATTATTTCTCATATCTTGATATATTTAACACTATTCCTATTTCACACAAAGTAATAAGTAAACTAGACCCTCCATACGAAAGAAAAGGAAGTGTTACACCAGTTACCGGAATTAAACCTACGACAACCATCAAATTAAGTAAAGTTTGAAATGATATTTGAAACATGATACCAAAAGCCAGATACTTACCAAACAAGTCTTTAGAATTACGAGCAATTTTAAATCCTGTTAAAATGATTGTTAAAAATAAAGAAGTTACTAGTAGGACTGCTAAAAAGCCAAACTCTTCACTTATGATAGAAAAAATAAAATCTGTTTGTGGTTCCGGAAGATAAAAATGTTTTTGACGAGAATTTAGAAAACCATAACCAAATAATCCTCCAGGACCGATTGCATATAATGATTGAATAATTTGAAATCCACTTCCTAAGGGATCAGCCCAAGGATTTAAAAATGATAAAATACGACTTAATCGATAAGGCGCAACTGCAATTAAAGCTACTACACCGGCTACACCAACTAGACCAATCTTTAAAAAGAATTTAAAGTCAACACCACCAACAAAAAGTAATCCGATGATAGACATAACAATAATTGTTCCAGTTCCAAAGTCTGGTTGTAACATTATAATCGCAAATATACCTAAAGTAATACCTAAAATAGGAAGGACTCCTTTTTTAAAGTACTTCATGTTCTTTTCATTATTAACTAGATATTTAGAAGTAAAAATAATAAGCGCTAATTTGGTAAATTCACTAGGTTGAATACCAAAAGAACCTATTCCAAACCAACTCCTACTACCATTTCTAACACTACCAACACCGGGAATTAAAACTAGTATTAAAAGAATTACGCACCCTAGTAATAAAAGATTTGCTTTTTCATAATACTTACGATAATCTATTTTACTAATAATAATCATAAGTACTACACCTACAATAAAGAATATACCCTGGTTCTTAACAAATTTAAAAGCATCATTAAATTTATATTCTGCCCAAATATAAGACGCTGAATATATCATAATAAGACCAAATATAGATATAGCAATGACACTTATTAATAGTAATAATTCTGGTTTGCTCTTTTTCATAGTAGTACTCCAAAGGCTATAGATACCATAGCGCCGAGTAATCCTATAACCCAAAATAATCTAACAATATCTATTTCCTTCCAACCTAGTTTTTCAAAAGTGTGATGAATAGGAGTCATCAGAAATATTCTTTTTTTAGTAAATTTATAATATACTCTTTGAATAACACAGCTTAATGTTTCTAGAACAAAAACAATACCTATAATAATGAGTAAGAGTTCATGACGAGTGATAATTGCTAAGCTACCTAAAGTTGCACCTAAAGCAAGAGAGCCAGTATCTCCCATAAACACTTTTGCCGGATTTAAATTAAACAAAAGAAAACCTAATAATGATCCGATTAAGATAAAGATGAAGATGGCAATATCTTCATAGCCTTCTAACCATCCCGTATTCCAAGTAATAATTCCAAATGCTAAAAAGGCTATTATAGAAAGACCACCAGCTAGCCCATCTAAACCATCTGTTAAATTAACCGCATTACTACTCGCTACTAAAACTAGTAAGATGAATAGACCATAATACCAACCAATATTTATCTTTATATTTAAGGTGTGTATCCATAGAAGTGGTTCATTACCGCTTCTCATAAACAAATAGAAAAATATCACCGATATAATTACTTGCATCAAAAGTTTAGCACTCTCACTTAAACCTTTATTATTATGTCTAATTACAATTAAATAGTCATCGATAAATCCTATTAAAGCATAACCAATGAATGTAAATATGATAATTAAAAAATTATGAGTAATTGTAATCTTTTTTATAGCAATTAAAATAATGGTAATTATAATGGTTGGAATGATAAAGATTAATCCTCCCATTGTTGGTGTTCCATTCTTACTTTTGTGTCTTTCGCTCAAATAAATACTAAGACTTTGCCCTGCTTTCAATTTTTTTAAAAGTGGTACTAAAATAATTCCTATTACAATTGAAAGTAAGAAACTACACATTAAGCTTAATACCGATTTAGTCATTATTAACATTCTATCACCCCTATTCAGTTAACAATAATTTTACTGTTTCTCCTTCTAAAATTCTTTCTCCAGCACTTGGTGTTTGAATAGAAACATTATTTCCACTACCACTAAATTCTACTTTAAAACTTTTTAACTCTTTCATCGCATCTTCTACACTCATACCTTCTACATTAGGAACTTCTATATACTTTTTGTCATTATAATTATATTTTTTATCAGAAGCGCCTTCTCTTTTTTTTATATTTAAAGCATCAATTGAATCTAATAATACTTGACGAGCAATTGGAGCCGCTACAGTACCACCGTATTGCGTTACTCCCTTTGCATTATCTATAGCAATATATACAACAACTTCTGGATCATCTGCCGGTAGAAATCCAATAAAAGATACGATATAATTACCTACCATATACCTACCATCTTTTACCTTTTGCGCTGTTCCTGTTTTTCCACCCACGCGATAACCATCAATAAAGGCAGGTCTTCCTGTACCATTTGTAACAACACTCTCTAGGGCATATCTAACTTTAGAACTTGTTTCATCACTAATAACTTTTCTAACAACCGTAGGTTTATTTTCTAATACTACTGAATTTGTTTCTGGCTCATTTAAAGTTTTTACAATATAAGGTTTATATAAATAGCCTCCATTAATAGCTGCTGAAACAGCAGTTATCTGTTGAATTGGTGTAACTGATACTCCTTGACCAAAGGCTGTAGTAGCAAGTTCTACAGGACCTACTTTAGCAAGATCAAATATAATACCAGCGCCTTCACCATTTAAATCTACGCCTGTTTTTGTACCAAAACCAAATAGTTTTAAATAATTAAATAATTTATCTTTTCCTAATTTTAATCCTAATTGAACGAAACCTGGGTTACAAGAGTTTTCTACTACTTGTAAATATGTTTGAGCACCATGGCCTCCATGTTTCCAACAGTGAATAGTCGCATTTTCTACTTTGGTAGCCCCAGAGTCATAATAATTGTCATTATCTAAATCAACAATTTTTTCTTCTAGAGAAGATGCTAGTGTAATAATTTTGAATGTACTACCCGGTTCATAAGTCATCCATATTGGTAAATTACGATTTATTTCTTCTACTGTATAGTTTTGATAATTAGTAGGTGAAAAATTAGGACGCGATGATATTGCCAGTATTTCTCCTGTTTTGGGGTTCATAGCTATTCCCAAGGCTTGATCTGGATTATATTTTGTAACTGCATTATCCAGTTCTCTTTCTAAAGAAGCTTGAATATCATAATTAATTGTTAAAGTCATATTTATTCCATCTTGTGGTTTTTCATATACTTCATTTAAATCAAGTCTACTACCCTTAGCATCACTAAAATATTTAATAGCGCCATATTCTCCTGTTAAATAATCATCATACATGAGTTCAAGACCGCTTAATCCTTGATTATCTATTCCAACAAATCCTATTGTATGTGACATTAACGTATCATAAGGATAATATCTTTTTGATTCCTTTACTAAATATACACCTGGTAGTTTTAAATCAGCTATTTTATCCGCAATCTCATAAGACAATCTTCTTCCTTCTGGATGAACTCTTTCAATAGAAGATTTTTTACTAACATGTTCTAACATATCTTGATAATCAGAGCCAAGAATATCACTAATTTGTTTTGCTGTAGCCTCTTTATCTACAACTTGATTTGGAATAATAACCAAAGATGTCGTTGTAATATTATCAGCAAGTACAACTCCATTCCTATCGTATATAATTCCCCTATTACCTTCAATTGGTAAATTTCTACTCCATAAACTCTCCGCATATTTATTTAATTTATTATATTGAATAACTTGAATATAAAAAACTTTTCCTATTATAAGTAAGAAAACTAATATTATTACTAAGCTTATTATTTTGATTCGTATATGTATATTTTTAAAGAACATAGTATCACCTATATAAGTGTATGTCCAAGTAACAAAAAAAATAGTTAAAATTTAACTATTTTTTCAAAGTGCAGACAAACTTCTCTTAGAAAATTTTTAACTTACTTTTGTTGCTTCAATATCAATACTTGAATCTTTTAATCTAGCATCAATAAACGTTTTTGCATCGTCATCTTTTACTGTAATACTAGTTAATCCACATCCACCAAACATTTTATCATATTTAGTTATAGTGTTAAATGTTGCTTTTGAGAAGTTAATAGTTGCTAATTTTGAACTTCCATTAAACATGTGCTCCGTATTTTGTAACTTACTAGTTTCAAAACTACTCAAATCTAAATCAGTCAACTTATAACAATTTTCAAACATATAACTCATATCTGTTACTAATCCTGTACTAAAACTTTTTAAATCTAAAGATTCCAAATTATTGCACTCATTAAACATAGATTTCATATTGGTTACATTTGATGTATCAAAATGACTTACATCTAATGATTTAATATTTCTTAATGAATTAAACATCCATGACATATCAGTTACTTTGGATGTATCAAAATGACTTACATCTAACGTTGTTAAGTTTGAACACCTTTGAAACATAATCTGCATATCTGTAACATTTGAGGTGTCAAAATTACTTACATCTAGTGTTGTTAAACTTGAACAATAATTAAACATACGTGACATATTTGTTACTTTCGATGTATCAAAGTTGCTTACATCTAAATAGGTTAATTTTGAACAACCTTGAAACATACGAGATATATCAGTTACTTTGGATGTATTAAAGTTGGAAACATCTAGTGTTGTTAAACTTGAACAATTATTAAACATCCATGCCATATCTGTTACCTTTAATGTATCAAAATGACTTACATCTAATGTTGCTAAACTTGTACAATTTTGAAACATAGTGTGCATATCGGTTACCTTTGATGTATCAAAATTGCTTACATCTAATGTAATCAAATTTGAACAATTATTAAACATAGCTCGCATACTTGTAACGTTTGAAGTATTAAAATGACTTACATCTAACGTTGTTAAGTTTGAACACCTTTGAAACATAGCTCGCATACTTGTTACTTTTGATGTATCAAAGCTGCTTAAATCAAGCGTAGTTAATTTTGAACAATTATTAAACATTAAAGACATCTCTGTAACACTTGATGTATCAAGATATTTTAAATCTATACTAACTAAGTTTGTAAAATAATTAAATAATTTAGTAGAATTAGGATTAGCTTTTACTCCACCTTTTCCACCTATATATACTTCGTATAAGTTATTATTATCTTCATCTTTATACCATGCAACTACATCTCCTTCACCACTTGCACTTGCATTCCATTTTCCTATTGCATCTGTTGGAACAAGATTACTATTTACAAACACTATTTTTTCAACACTACTTTTTTTGATAGGTCCATTAAAGAATGTTGCTTCTGTATCATTCTCTGTATTTCCAAGTGCTAAATAATCTACTGGGGCATGACATTCATTAATGTCAGTTGTTTTTATTTCATCACTACCGTATTCCTTTGTATAACATTTATCATCAAATACTAAAGCTAAAGCGATATTCCCATTGTCATCCGCATAAACTACTCCCGAAGTAGGTTTCTTACCATTCATTCTTTTAGACACTTCATTAAAAATATTTCCATTCTTTATATTCCCACTTAGTCTTTCTTCTATTACATACTTATTAGCCTCACTAGCAAAATTACTTGCACTTATTTTATTAGCAGAATCCTTGCTAGAGTTTATCACTCTTGTTACTATTGGTGTTGCGATTAGCGCTATTATTGCTAGTACTACTATTACTGCTAATAATTCTATTAAAGTAAAACCTTTTTCCTTTTTCATAATATTTCCTCCTCCTTTTATTTAGATTTACTTTACTTAGTAAAGGTACAACAAAAAAACACAAAGAAATCTAGACTATTAAAAAGTCTAGAAACTTTGTGTTTTCTTTATTTGTTAATATTATAGTATGATTAAATATACCCCCCCCCAGGTTGGGTTTTTTTATTTATCTCTTTAACCATACTATCACTACCTTCACTATATTAATTATACATAATTATTTTTACTTTTTCAATATTATCTTTTATAAATACATTAATATCCACATTAAAAAAATAGTTAAGATTTAACTATTTTTTATTTCGTTAATATAATAATTTATTTTAGAAGCCCAAGTCTTGCTTGCCGCATATCTAGGTCCAATTTGTTCTGGAGTTGTATATCCTTTTGCATAATAATTATTATAAAGATATGTTAAATATGTATCAATACCTTCATCTAATGTATCAAAACGTCTGTATGAACCACCTGCACAACCAGGTTTTCCTTTCATACCACCAACATTATTACATTCTCGCATTAAGTAACTACAATTCCATTTACATCCAGTCTCGTGTAACATAATTGCTACTGCTAAATAAGGATCAAGTCCTAATTCGACTGACTTAGTAGCAAATACGCGTCCATACCCTGATATATTTGAATTTAAGTTTCTATCTAATTTAGCAGATAACTCATCTAAGGTTAAACCATCAAAAACTATTTCTGGTTCTACCACTGTTTCTTCTATATTTGGCTCTGCAAAAACTTCTTCCTCTATATTAACTTTTGTAATGATGCCATTATTTACTCCTGAAGTTGTAAAAAACGCAGCAGTTAGAACAGCTATCATCTTTATAATTGCTTTCACTTCACACCTCTGTCCCCTTTTTGAGCGGAACATGTTCGATTTTACCATAATATAAAGGTTGTGTCAAATTGACAAAAAAAGTAGATAATTAACTATCTACTTTATTTTTTAATGAAACTTTTAAAATATCTCCTTCATTTATTTTAGAGCCTACCTGAATACTTTGACTACTAGCATAACCATATCCTTCAAACTCATAGCCAATTCCTAACACATTGCAAAGTTCTATTATTTCTTTTCTAGACCATCCTGTGATACTTGGCATTGTGTAAGCAGAATCATTAGTTATAACAATAATTGTATCACCACTTACTGCACTACTACCAACCTTAGCAGATTGTTTAATAATCTTATCACCATTACCAAGAACAACAGTCTTAATATTATAAGAAGTAAGTTTCTCTTTTATTTCTTTAACGTCTTTATTAATAAATGATTCAACTGTATATTTAGTCGCGGTATTATGATGTTCATTATAAGTACCTACATCATGGTATTTAGCAATGTCCTTTACTACACTTTTTATCATTTTAGATAATCCAACGTTCTTACTCCAGCTTGGATTCTTGTAAGATGCATATATAATAATTTCCGGATCGTCTTTTGGAAACATTCCAGCAAATGAATATACATAATTATTTTTACCAGTACTATAACCTGATTCAGAATCGTAGTACTGACTAGTTCCGGTCTTACCTATTAAGTCCGCACCTTCAACTTTGAAATGATAACCTGTTGTTCCCTCGTTTTGGCCATTAATAACATTGCTCATTAACTCTTTAATTTTATTTACAGTTGATTCTTGAATTAATTGCTCACTAATATCAAGCTTATATTCATATTCTATCTCACCAGTACTAGAATTTACTATTTTTTCAATTATCTTTGGTTTTACCATCTTACCATTATTAGCTATAATTGATAAAGCTTGTAAATTTTGAACTGGAGTTGTTGAAATACCTTGTCCAAAGGAAGCTGTTGCTACTTCAATTGGGTAATAAAAGTTTAAACTACCTGATAATTCACGACTTAATTCAATACCGGTCTTTTCTCCAAAACCATATTTTTGGAAACACTCCTTTAAATCGGCTCTATTAATAGCGTTATTAACTAAATTAACTACAGCAACGTTACTAGAATATTCAAATCCTAAATCATAAGTTATATAACCCCAACCTTTACCATTCCAGTCTTGAACTGTATTTTCTCCTATTTCATATTTACCTGATAAATATGTATCATCGCCTTTATATGTACCCTTTTCCATAGCACACATATATGTATAAATCTTCATTGTACTACCAGGTTCATAAGCATAAGTTACTAATGGATTTTCATAGCTTTTCATATTAAGTAGGTTAGGATTATAAGATGGACTTGTAGCGCTTCCTAAAATCTTACCACTCTTAGCATCCATTACCGTAAGAATTGTCCATTCTGGATTATATTCCTCAGTATTAGCTTTAACAGCATCTTCTAGAAATCTTTGAATACCTGAATCTATAGTTAAATATATATCACTACCATTTTCAGGTTCAATAGTCGTTTCTGGAGTATCTGGTATCTTATAGCCATATCTATCTCTTTGATATTTAGTACTACCATCAATACCCTTTAATATATCTTCATATTTAGATTCTATTCCAAGCTCTCCAACAATACTTCCATCATCTTGTTTTTTAGCGTATCCAATTATGTATGAAGCAAAATCCCCATTTGGATAATATCTTTTTTGATCTTCGATAAAATCAATTCCCGGTAAATTCAATGCTTCTATTTCTTCTTTTTTTAATTCAGTTATACCCCTACCACCAGGTCCAAGTTCAACTTGATAAGCATCTTTGCTAAGTAAACTTAAAAGTGTATCTTTACTCATATCAAGAACTGGCGCTAAAGCTTCTGCTGTTGCTTCCTTATCTACAACATGTAAAGGAGTACTAGATGACCCAGTCCTACTTTCTGATAAATATGCTATTACAGTATAAGAGGAAACATTTAAAGCAAGTAAATTACCTGTAGTATCATAGATATTACCTCTTTTAGCTTTTAATGTAGAACTTACTGTATATCTATTACTAGCAAACTGATCCATATCAATGCCATATACTTTAGGTGATAAACTAACATATGCGTATTGCAAAAAAATGATAAAAATAAAAACAAGAAAGATAACGAAAACTTTCTTTGGAAAATTCCAAGTTTTACTTTTACCATTTCTTGTATTCATCTAGTCACCTCAGTCTTCATTTACAATTATAACATTTTCGTTATTATATGCCAACCCCATATCTTTAACTAAATTTTTTACATTATCAAATGAAGTTAATTCGTTTATTTTCATTGTCAAGCTTTCATTAGTTTTTTCTTGAGTATTAATATTATATCTTATTTTTTCAACACTCATATTTAAATGACCAATACCTGCGCCACAGAATATTTTAATCAAGAATGTGAACGAAAGCGCTAAAATACCACAACTATATAACAGTTTTTCTCCTCTAGTAAATTTTACTAATCTTCTTTTCTTTGTCATGTTATCTTACCCTTTCTATTACTCTTAATCTTGCACTTCTTGATCTATTATTTTCTTCTAATTCATGCACAGATGGTTCTATATTTGCTACTACCTTAAATTTTGGTTGATACTCTTCTGGTATAATAGGTAAATTTTTTAAACTAGGATCTACACTACTAACACGTTTAAAAATATCTTTACAAATTCTATCTTCTAATGAATGAAATGTTATAACACAAATTCTTCCACCAACTTTAACTAAATCTAAAGCTTGGTTTAAACTATTTTCAAAAACATTTAATTCATTATTGACTTCAATTCTAATAGCTTGAAACACTTTACGAGCAGGATGTTTTTCTCTTCTATACTTTTCAGGAACACTATTTCTAATTATCTCAGCAAGTTCTAATGTTGTTTCGATAGGTTTATTTTCACGAATTGTTACAATATTTTTTGCAATGGAAGTTGCAAATTTTTCTTCACCATATACTTTAAATATTCTAACTAGATCGTTGTAATTGTAACTATTCACAACTTCATAAGCGGACAATTTTTGTTTAGTATCCATACGCATATCAAGTCTTGCATCAGCATGGAAACTAAATCCTCTTTCTTTATTATCAAGTTGAGGACTAGATACACCTAAATCGTATAAAATACCATCTACTTCGTTAACATTTCTTTTATTCAACTCTTCTTTTAAGTTGACAAAATTACTTCTAATAATTTCGTAATTATCAGATATTCTATCTAATTTTTCTTTACTATATTTGATTGCTTCATCATCTTGATCAAAGGCGAAAAGAAACCCCTTTTTAATTTCTTTTAATACTCTACTACTGTGGCCCGCATATCCTAATGTACAATCAACGATAATGCTATTTTCTTTTAAATTTAAATGTTTAATTGATTCTTCAAGTAATACTGAATAGTGCATATATCCTCCTAAATATCTAAATTACTAGAAAATAACTTCTCTGCTATATCTGATAAACTATCTTCATTAGTATCGATAAATGATTCCCATCTTTCTTTACTCCAAACTTCAAGACGATCATTAACGCCAATAATAACACAGTCTTTTTTTAGTTCAGCATATTTAGTAAGTGGTGCACTAATGTTGATTCTTCCTTGTTTATCAAATTCACATACAGTAGCTCCAGATAAGAAGAAACGCATAAAATTACGTGCATCCTTGGTATTAGGCAATTCTTTATATTTTTGGATTATATTTTCCCATTCGTTTTTTGGATAAACAAATAAACAACCATCTAATCCACGTGTAACAATAAAATTTTCACCTAATTCGTATCTCAACTTAGCTGGTATGGTTAATCTTCCTTTTTCATCGATTGAGTAATGATATTCCCCCATAAACATAAAATCACCCACTTTTCTCCACATTTAACCACTGTCTACCACTATTTTAGTACAAAAAAACACCTTTGTAAAGGTGTTTATGTAAATTTATCTATTTTTTTACAGTATTATTTGTTTAATTTTTTCTTTTTTGCGATAGCTGCTCCAATTCCTCCGGCCACTGCTCCTATTGCCGCATATATTATTACATTCTTCCAATTAAACGAACTATTATCTTTTTTTATTTCTTCTTTTTCTTTATTAGAATCTTCTTCATTAATATTAAACTTTATGGTATTAATAATTTCTTTAAATTCAGCTTTATCATTATCAGTAATAGCTTCTTCTTTTTGAATTTGGAAAGTATAACCCTTATTATTAACAACAGTATAGTATGCAACTATATTAAACTTTGTTTCTGAATCATAGTATTCAACCGTCGCAAACTTATAAGTTCCATTATTATATATATCATACTTATCTGAATTGGTTTGATTTCCCAATTCTTTAGAAACTTCTTTTACAAATTCATCTTCATAATTAGTCAAATTATTTATTTCATTTTTTTCATTACCCACTCTAAGAATTAATTCATAATCAAAATCACTTGGAACAGCATCAATATAAGCTAAATTTTGTTCAAAGAAGTCTTGCATATATTCTTTAGTAACATTTAATTCTTCTAAATAAGAATTGTTATCCAAATTATACCTTGTAAAAACATACCAATCATCTTTAAAATCTAATTTTAAATCAATATCATTTAAATCAACTGTTTTAGCACTAGCTAGTGGTACTAAAAATAAAAAGCTTAATACAAATAATAAAATTTTCTTCATAAATATCATCCTCACTATAAATATATTTTAATATATAACTTGAAATAAGTAAAGTACTAAATTATCTTACAAAAAAACTAGATAAACTAGTTTTTTTCAATTTTAATACCAGCTTTGATATCATTAATATCACAATCAAGGTCTAATGATTCATCTTTAATAATATCTAGTGCTAGTGTTTCACCCTTAATAAAATCATTATGTACTTTTATTACTTTATCAATAGTATTATTACCATTATAGTATACGTTAATATGATCAGTAATAACTAAATCAGCATCCTTACGTAAGCTTTGAATTTTTCTTATTAATTCACGAGCTATACCTTCATTAATCAATTCTTCTGTAAGTTCAGTATTTAGAATAACAAATGTCTTACCATTGTTACTACTGCAATATCCTTCTTTAATCTTAACATTGATTTCTACCATTGAACTATTAACCTCAACAGCCTCACCATCTAAATCAATAGTAAGTGTACCATTTTTTATAGTTTCTATTTCTTGTGTTGAAAGTTTAGCTAAAGCTTCTTGGAATAGTTTAATTTTTGATCCAAATACCTTTCCTACTTCTCTAAAGTTTGGTTTAATTACATAATCCATATATTCAGTTAAATCTTCCATATAAGTAATATTTTTAACGTTTAATTCATCTTTAATCATACCTTCTAAAGTTTCAATTAAAGACTTATTATCATGTGCTAAAATAAGTTCACTAATTGGTTGTCTAACTTTTATTTTAGCGTCTTCACGAGCAAATCTACCAAGTGAACATATATCTCTAACTAAATCCATCTTGTTTTCGATTTCTTCGTTGATTAACTCTTCATTACATACTGGGAACATCTCTAAATGTACTGATTCTCTACCAGTAAGTTTTTGATATATTTCTTCTGAGATGAAAGGAACAACAGGTGCTATTAACTTAGTTAATGTAAGTAATGTTTCATAAGTTGTTAAGTAAACGGCTTTTTTTGAAAGTGTTAATTCACTCTCCCAGAATCTTCTTCTATTTCCTCTTATATACCAGTTAGATAAATCTTCACTAACAAAATTAGTTATATTTTTAACGACATCAGTTAAGTTATATTCTTCATAAGATGCAGTTACTTCACGTACTAATTTGTTTAGCTTAGAAAGTAACCATTTATCTGATAAATCACGTTCATTATAGTCTACTGTGTATTCTCTTGGATCTACGCCATCAGCATTAGCATACATCTCAAAGAATGAATAAGTATTTTTTAATGTACTTATAAATTTAGAGTTTACTTCTTTTACACCATTCTCATCAAATTTTAATGGAGTCCATACTGGAGAAGTATATAACATATACCATCTGATAGGATCAGCTCCATATTTAGTCATAATTTCAACCGGATCAATAATATTTCCTGTTGATTTACTCATTTTCTTTCCATTAGCATCAAGCATCATATCGTTAACTACTACGTTTTTAAATGAACTCTCTCCAGAAATTATTGTTGAAATAACAAGTAAAACATAGAACCAACCACGTGTTTGATCTAGACCTTCTGCTATAAAGTCAGCTGGAAATTGATTTTCAAATAATTCTTTATTTTCAAACGGATAATGGAATTGTGCATATGGCATAGAACCTGAATCAAACCATACGTCCATTACATCTTTAACGCGATCCATTGTTTTACCGCATTCTTTACATTTAATATGTAATTCATCTACATATGGACGATGTAATTCCATTTCATGAACATTTACATCTTCTATAATAGAAGCTTGTAATTCATCAAGTGATCCAATAACCTCTTTGTGTCCACATGAACAAGTCCATACAGGAAGAGGACAACCCCAATAACGATTACGAGATATACCCCAATCAACCATATTTTCAAGCCAGTTACCAAAACGTTTTTCTCCTACATAGCTAGGATACCAATTAATTTTTTTGTTAGCTTCAATAATTTTATCTTTGTATGCAGTTGTTTTAATATACCAAGCTGGTTTTGGATAACTAATAAGTGGGCTATGGCATCTCCAACAATGTGGATAATCATGTGTTATTTTATTTTTCTTAAATAATTTATCATTTTCTTTTAACCATTTAATAATTTCTAACTCTAAATCTTTATCTGTAACTAAAGTTCCCTTCCAAGGGCCTTCTGTGTATCTTCCATCTAGTCCTACAGGATTTACAAAACCAATATTATTCTCTCTACATACACGGTTATCATCATCTCCGTATGCAGGAGCATTATGAACAATACCAGTTCCATCTTCTGCTGAAACATAAGAATCTGCTATTATTTCAAAAGCATTACCATCAACTTTTACAAAAGGCATTAATTGTTCATATTTACGTCCTACTAAATCACTACCTTTGTATGTTTCTAATACTTTGTATTCATCTCCTAATACTTTATTGGCAAGGCATTCAGCAAGAATAAATTTATATCCTTGAGATTCAGCTTTAATATAAGTAAGATCAGGATTAACGCAAAGCGCTACATTGGCCATCAAAGTCCAAGCTGTTGTTGTCCAAGCAAGGAAATAGCTATCGCTATCAACTTCCTTAAAAGGAACTATAACAGAGTTAACAGAAACTTGTTCATAACCTTGAGATACTTCATTAGCAGAAAGTTCAGTTCCACATCTAGGGCAATACCAAAGAACTTTATTCCCATGATATAACAGACCTTTTTTATCCATTTCTTTTATAATCCACCATTCAGATTCTATGTAATCATTAGAACAAGTAATATATGGATTATCACAATCTATAAATTGTCCCATCATATCAGTTACATGATTAATCTCATCTATATTAATAGCAGTTGCTTTGTTACATTCTTTACAGAAATTTTCAACGCCAAATTTTTCAATATCAGCTTTACCAGTAAATCCTAGTTTCTTTTCAACATTTACTTCAATAGGAAGTCCGTGAGTATCAAGCCCAATTTTTCTTAACACTCTATACCCTTGCATTGTTTTGTATTTACAAAATGTATCTTTTATAGTTTTTGCAAATACATGATGAATACCAGGTTTAGCATTGGCATATATTGGTCCATCATAAAAGACAAAGTCTTTTTCTCCTTCTCTATTTTCTATACTTTTTTCAAATACTTTATTTTCCTTCCAGTATTTTACTAAATCATTTTCTACTTCACTAGCTTTTCTTTTATCTAGTTCTTCAAATTTATTCATAAATACCTCCTAATTTCTTTACTTTAGTTTTAGCTATTTCATCACATACGTTTAATGTTTGTATTATTAAGTTGGAATCTTCATTACCTACAATTAATGTATCAAAGTTAAAACTAATTATTACATCATCTATATCTTTATCAATAACTATATATGTTTTTCCCGCTAAAAGAGGATTGGGATCTTTTTTAAAACTAGTAGAACAGTGCTCCAACATCTTTTTATTATCACATTGAATCTCGTCTAAATTTAAATCAAAATGGAAAAAATAATTATATTTATCATCTTTAGTAAAAATAAATAACAGCGCTTGAGGCTTATCATAAATGGCATACTTCCATTTTTTATCTTGTGTCATATCTTCAGTAATGCAATTTTCCCCCACGCTAGAAATGTTTGTACTGATACGGTAAGAAAAATAATCTCTTTTTTCGCCTATTAAAGATGATAAAGCGTCAATAAAATCTCCTAATCTAACCTTAACTATATTATCTTCTCTATATTTATTAAATTTTTTAATACTTTTTCTAAGTTCTTTCTTCTGAAATCTAATAAATTCTTCAAACTCCTTATATTGTCTATCAATTTCTTTCTGAATTTCTAGTGCTTCCTCTTCCTTTTTTTCATAAATTTTCTTTTCTATACTATTCATAAACCCTCCCAAATATATAAAAACTCACATCCTATATAAGGACGTGAGTTACGCGGTACCACCTTAATTTGTGCATATACACCTTGAAACTATAACGCGTTACCGTTTTAATCTTATCCACTAAAAACATCAAGAGTGATTTATATAATGTTTCATTTATCTGTTCACACCAACCACAGATTCTCTTTAAAATCCCCATTATATCGTCTCTATCAATTGTTTTAAAAATCTACTTTTTCAATATCATTTACCATATCAAGTTGTGCCTCTATAATACTTTTTAGTTTTCTTTTAAATATAGTGATATTACGTCTTAGCATATCTGCTTCCATCTCAGTCTTTTCTGCTCTAAGAAGTGCATCATTTACAATTCTATTAGCATTTCTTTTTGCATCATTAATAATAGTCTCACTTTCTTGATGAGCAGATAACTTAATCTGTTCACTAGTCTTTTCAGCCATTAGTATTGCTCTATTTAAAGTACCTTCCATATGTTCATATGTTGCTAACTTTTCCTTTAATTTAGCATTTTCCTCTTCTAGGCTAGAAAGTTCAGCTATTTTCTTATTTTTAGACTTAATATCATTAACCATTATTTCAACTTGACTGATAACTTGATCTATGAAGTGATTAACTTCATCTGGATCATAGCCACGAAGTGTTCTTGTAAACTTTTCCATACTATCACCTCAGGCACTACGTGATATTGTAGCACACTTTTCTTTTAATTTAAAGTATTTTTTACCATTCTATATTAATATCATCGTTGTCGTGAATATCTTTACCATCTTTTTCATCGGTAATCTTACCTTGAATATTCACATTATTTGGTGTACATAGGAAAATTCCTCCACCAATTTTTTGAATTTCACCGCCAATTGCATAAATAGTTCCACTTAAGAAATCAACAATTCGTTTAGCTTGATCACCAGTTACTCTTTTTAAATTAACAACAACAGCATTTCTATTTCTTAAATAATCCACTATTTGTTGTGATTCAGAATAAGCACGAGGTTCTAAAAGTATCATCTTACTTCCACCTTCATTTTCTTGTAATGCTTCTTCTGGTTTTAAATTATAATATGCATCACTTACATTATCTGTTGAAAATATATTATCATTTTCATCATCTTTAAATAATTTTTTTAAAAATCCCATAATTATCCTCCTAATAGGCATTTAGCCACTCTACTATAGATAATTTTAGCATACATTTTTTATTTTGAAAACCTATTTTTTAAAAATTGTGAAAATATCTTATTTACTTACACCAACTCGTACATTTTTTGATATATCCTATCATCACTACAGTATTCCATTATAAATTTATTATCTTTTTTACATATAATTATTCCTATTGTTTTATCTTGAGCTACTCTTCTTATATTTTTATCTATATAATTCATATACGTTTCTATTTGTCCTATATGTTCTTTCTTTAACTCTGTTACTTTTAATTCTATTACTACATAACAATTGAAGTTTATATTATAGAGTAATAAATCTATATAGTTATACCTATCTCCTAGTTTTATTTTATATTCGCTTTTTATAAAGGTAAATCCTTCTCCTAATTCAATCAAAAAATTTTCTATATCTTCAAGTATTAATTTCTGTAATGTTTTTTCTGACACCTCTTTATAATCACAGGTATTCTTAATTAGAATAGGATTCTTTATTAAATCATTTATTTTAGGCTCTTCATTATTAATTAATTTTTTCTTTGTTTTTTCATCTAATCTTTCATATTCTTTATTTTTTATTCTTTCTCTTAATTGTCTTACTGATAAGTTTTGTTGCTCGGCTATTTTAATATAGTAATTGATTTTATTTATATCTTTAATTGGTAACAGCTCTATATAATGGCTCCATGTCAAAAGGTCCGACATTGTCGGACTTTTTTGAATCATATAATAAAATGAACGCGCATTTTTTAAAAGAGTATAATTATATTTTCTTCCTACTTCAATAACCAACTTTATAGAATATTCTTTAATAATACCTTCTCCATAATGTTTACCTGCTTCTGATAGTAATTTTCCTACATTATAATATGTATTTAAATCGCTTCTATTTTTACTATAATCTTTTACTCTTTTTGTTATCTCGTTATTTATTAGTTCTTCTTTTATTTCTATATAGTAATTTATAATTACCACCTCCTATTTATAATATACAAGATAACTTTCTTATTTCCTTTTAAATAAACAAAAAAAAGACTCAATTAAAATTGAATCTTCTCGTTTATATAATCAACTACTTCATCTAATTTAATAGTAACTTGTTCCATTGTGTCTCTATCTCTTACAGTTACTGTACCATTATTTATTGTTTCATCATCTATTGTTATTGCATATGGAGTTCCTACTACATCACATCTTCTATAACGTTTACCAATATTACCAGTTTCATCATAAGATGTCATAAAATACTTACTTAATTTTTTATATACTTCCATGGCTTTTTCTGAGTGATATTTCTTAACTAAAGGTAATACTGCTACCTTATAAGGAGCTAAGAAAGGATGAAAATGCATTACTTCACGTTCACTACCATCTTCTAATATTTCTTTTTCGTAAGCATCACATAGTACTGTAAGTACTGTTCTTTCAACACCTACTGATGGTTCAATAACATAAGGGATATATTTTTCATTAGTTTCAGGATCTAAATAACTCATGTTTTGTCCTGATACAGTTTGATGTTGTGTTAAATCATAATCAGTACGACTTGCTATACCCCAAAGTTCTCCCCAACCAAATGGAAATTCATATTCAATATCAGTAGTAGCGTTACTATAGAAACATAACTCTTCTTTTGAATGATCTCTCATTCTTAACTTATCTTTATTAATACCTAAAGATAATAAGTAATTAAAGCAATAATCTTTATAATATTTGTGCCACTCTAATTCTGTTCCTGGTTTACAGAAAAATTCTAATTCCATTTGTTCAAATTCACGAACTCTAAAAATAAAGTTACCTGGAGTTATTTCGTTTCTAAAACTCTTACCTACTTGACCAATACCAAATGGTACTTTAAGTCTCATACTTCTTTGAACGTTTAAGAAGTTAACAAATATACCTTGGGCTGTTTCAGGACGTAAATAGATTGTTGCTTTAGCATCTTCGGTAACTCCTTGAAATGTTTTAAACATTAAATTAAATTGTCTAATATCAGTAAAATTACTTTTACCACATTTTGGACAAGGAACTTTATTCTCAGTAATGAACTTCATCATTTCTTCATTACTCATTGAATCGCCATCATTACTGTTTGTAAAATCATTGATTAAGTTATCAGCTCTATGTCTTGTTTTACATTCTTTACAATCAATTAGTGGATCAGCAAATGTTTTTAAATGTCCAGATGCTTCCCAAGTTTTTGGATTCATAAGAATTGCACTATCAAGTCCAACATTATTAGGATCTTCTTGAACAAATTTTTTTAACCAAGCACGTTTTACATTATCCTTTAAAAGTGCTCCTAAAGGCCCAAAATCCCAAGTATTAGCAAGTCCTCCATATATTTCACTTCCTTGGAATATAAATCCATATTGTTTACAAACATTAACCATATCTTCCATTGTTATTTTTTCCATATTACTTTACCTTCTTTCCTGTGTTTATCATCACATTATATTTTTCCTGCTCAACATTTATATCATCATCAATATATCTTAATAAGAAATTACTTATTGTTATTGTTTTAGCATCACAACAAACAGTTGTCTTAAATCTTTCTTTTCTACTCAAAAATATTTTATTCCATGTTTTAACTTCTACATTCATAAATACCTTTAACATTTCTTGACCTATTTTGGTTAAATTCTTATCATCATCAAGTTCAAATTCGCACACTAATGTTTTTTCGTCTTTCTTTTTAGGTGATACATCTAAAAGATCAAAATTAACTCTTTTCTTTGAACCTATCAGATCAATATAATAATATTTTTCTTTTGATATCATTTTCAAGAATTGTTTAAAAGACTTTAACATATGTCTATCAACTAAATCTAAAAGAACTTTACTTTTTATATTAATAAGTTCAACTGTACTACCATCATTTCTTTTTAATTTAGTAGTATCATTTTTAGTTATTTTCGAATATATCAAGTATCTCCCTAATACTTTAGTTTGAATATCTTTAAGTAGTAACATTTCATTATCATATTTTTCATCAAAAATTATTTCACCATTACTATCTTTAATAATTATCTGTTCCCTTTTTACATCTGCCATTATTTACCTCTATCTAATCATAAAAAAACTCCTAAAATTGTAAGGACGAGTTATACCCGCGGTTCCACCTTACTTATTCTAGAAGAATCTCTCTTAATATATTGCTCTGGGATTCCAACCCCGTCATCACATTGATATTTATATTTTATTCTATTTTTATAAAATAGTCAATTACTATTTAGCTTTTTTAATTATCATTTATAAATTTACCATCTATATCATATTTAATAATATTGCACTTGCAATACCAAATATTATACCACCTAATACTTCCATAGGTTTATGACCAAGTTGTTCTTTTAAATGTTTATAATTGTCATCAACAAAAACTTGATCTAAAAGTTTATTAATAGCTTCTGCATGTTTACCTGATTGCATCCTAAGACCCATAGCATCATACATAATTATTAAAGAAAATACTAATGATACACCAAATAAAGGAGAATCAAAACCAAGATTAAGTCCTACCAAAGTAGTTATCGATATACATAGAGATGTATGACTACTAGGCATTCCTCCACTACCATTAAAAAGTCTTCCCCATACTAATTTATGACACTTAATTGATTCCAATATAAATTTTATTAACTGACTTAAAATAAGTGTTACTATTGGAACTAATATATATTTATAATTACCCATAAATCCTCCTACTTATCAAACTTTATTTTATTTAAATCTTTTAGAAATTTTTTGGTTTTTAAATATAATCCCGTATATTGTTCATAATAATCATCTAAAAACTCATTTATCTCATTTTTGCATAAATTGCTTATTTCTAACTTAGATATTTTATCAATATCAACATAATAAAACATTCTAATTAATTTTATCGTTTTTTCAGACACAATCTTTTCACTAGTGACACAATCTCCACATACATATCCACCTTTAATATTAGATAGAGTCACTATGTTACTTGTTTTACCACATCCACTGCAACAATCTAAAACTGGCATTACCCCAAGTAAATCTAGAAATTTTAATTCAATGATATTAGTAATAACAATTGGATCAAATCCTTCATCTATTTTTTTTAAAGCTGCAAGCAAATTAGTAAACACTAATTTATGTGGGTTATGTTTCATTACTTGGCTTGATAAATCAAGAAGAAAAGAAACATAACTAATTTTTTCAATATCTTTTCTTACATTTTTAAAAGAATTAACAACATCAACACTGACTAGTGTTGATAGCTTGTTTTCTTTATAATAAACATCAAAATAGCCATAGTTTAATTTACTAGATACGTTAGCTAGATCACTTTTTAACTTTCTAGCCCCTTTAGCCATCATACCTATTATTCCTTTATCAGGAGTTAAAACATTAATTATCTTACTAGTTTCACCATATGCTTGTTCACTAATAATTATACCTTCGATTTTTTCAATCATTCAACTAATTCAAATCTATATTCTTGCGTACTATTTGGATATTTTTCTTTATTAACTTTAGATAAAAACATATCTCTAGGACGAGCCCATATTTTACCATTATGTTCATAAACTACTAACTCCTCTTCTGTTTCAGTGTGTTTACAAACACAAATTATTTTCATTAAATCTCCCTTAAAATGTCTATAGATTTGACCTTCCTTTATCATTATCTTTTAACTCCTTATATTTTATATAATATTCAATTTTTCCTGTATTTTTAAATAAATCCCATAATAACTGTTTGTTCATTTTTATCACCTATTATATATTGGTGATACTAAGTATATTTTATTCAATTATTTTTCAAAATCATAATAGCCGAATTCTTGAAGATATTTTTCACGATCACGCCATTTTTTAATACATCTAACATATAAATCTAAATATACTTTTTTACCAAGTAAAGCTTCAATATCTTCACGTGCTGATGTACCTATTTCTTTTATCTTTGATCCTTGTTTTCCAATAATAATTCTTTTTAAAGAATCCCTATCAACAATAATAGATGCGATTACATTAACACTATTTTTACTAAATTCCATTTTTTCAACTACACACGTAACAGAATGTGGAACTTCCTCTTCTGTTGTTCTAAATACTTTCTCACGAATTATTTCAGCAGTCATAAATTGTTCAGAAGAATTTGTATATGTATCTTCATCATAATATTTAATATTATCTTTTAAATATTTTTTTAATACCTTAACAACTGTTTCTATATTATCTTTCTTTAAAGCAGAAAGAGGAATAATTTCCTTAAAGTCATATAAATCTTTATATTCATCTATTTTTAATAATATCTTTTCTTTAGATATTTTATCAACTTTATTTATAACTAAAATAATTGGCTTATTAACTGTCTTTAATTTTTCTAAAACATATTTATCTCCAGGACCTAAAGACTCGCTACCATCTACTAAAAAAAGTATTATATCAACATCATCAATACTATAATAAGCTTGTCTATTTAAAACTTTACCTAGTTTATGAGTTGGTTTATGAATACCTGGTGTATCAACAAATATTATTTGTGCTTCACTATCATTATAGATTCCCTCAATAATATTTCTTGTTGTTTGAGGCTTATTAGATGTAATTGCAACCTTATGACCAACTATACTATTTAATAAAGTAGATTTACCTACATTAGGTCTACCCACTAAACTTACAAATCCACTTTTCATATTATCTTCCTATCTTTTTATTCCATAACCATTTAGAATTTCATCTTGACGAGCAAACATTATTTTCTCTTCTTCTGGTTTCATATGATCATACCCAAGTAAGTGTAAAAAGCCATGAATAGTTAAAAAGCTAAGTTCTCTTAAAACACTATGTCCATATTCTTTAGCTTGAGAATATACTCTTTCACGACATATATAAATATCACCTAGTAATCTAAAATCTTCATATTTGATATCCTCATTATCTTCCAGCGCAAAAGTAATAACATCAGTAGGTCTATCAATATTTCTGTATTCTCTATTAAGTTCATGGATTTTCTCTTCATCAACCAAAATAACATTAAATATAACATTACCAACATTTTCTTTTTCTATTGCATAGTCTATCAATCCAGGTAAAGTTTCTAATTCCTTCATTTCTTCATTAGTTTCATTAAATATTTCAACGCTTCCCATATAACACCACTCTCTTTTCTAATTATATTATAAATAAACTTTTTTTTCAATCAAAACAAAAAAGTAATGCTTTTTTCGCATTACTTTATATTATTTTATCCTAGTTTTGATTTTAAAACAGTTATAACTGGACGGACACCAAAATTTGAAACATTATCAGCATTAAATGTAAGTACATTAGCATTATAACGTACACCCCATGCATCAGTAGTGTTAGCGGCACGAGATGATGATGCCCAATAACCCAATGTTGACTTATCCGAGTTATTTAAACATCCATATGTTGTACAATTAGGTTTTGTTCTATCGTACAACCATCCATAAGCACATCCACTTATATTTCCGCTTTTACATGTGTCACTTGCTTGTGATTTTTTAGTGTCAAAATAGTAGTAATTACTATTAGCAGATACCTTCTCATCCCACGCTGTATTACCAGTTATCATAGCTACTTCTTGAGCTGTTATTAATCTTGCCTTATATCCACTATAATCTATTGTATATTTTGCGTTACTTGTTTGTCCTGTTTGATCCATTGTATAATTTGATGGAGTTTCTGTTCCTTTCCATGACGCTGTACTCGCTTTTAAACTATCTAATACTTCTTTTGGACCACTTGTATTACTTCCACTTGAGTTCCATGCTACTAGAGCTGTTGTATTATGATCTAATAATAAATTTACTGTATTTCCACCGTTATCATTAAAAGTATAAAACTTCATACATCCACTATTTATCCCTACATTACTTTGTGTTTCCGTATAATTTGAACACTTTTCACCCGTTGTTACATTAAAATATACTACTTCTCCATTACTATATACCCTTACTGCAATATATTTCTTTGTTGTTTCATCGTAACTTACTCCGTACTCTCCTACCATTACTTTTGAATCAGTAGTTACCTGCCCATCCTTTATTACTATTGTTCCTCCTGTTGGCTTATCTCCACTTACATCTATTTCTAGTTTTCCATCCGGTAATTCTGTTCCTATTAAATTACCATCACTATCTATACTATAGCTCCCACTAGGGATAGATTTTCTATTAAGGGCTGAAGTAGCTACTGCTATTTCCACCGCCCTTATATAATTTTGTGTTGTAATTTCGGCTGCGCCTTTCTTTGCACTCTTTATTGTGTTCATTACTATTGGTGTTGCTATTAATGCTATTATTGCTAATACTACTATTACCGCTAGTAATTCTATTAAAGTAAATCCTTTCTTTTTCATATATACCTCCTACATAGTTTACTTTATATTTTAATTATATCATATTTATTTTCATAAACACACATTAATTATACATTTTTATGTTAGTCCTTCTCATTAGTAAAATTATAAGTTGCAAAAAAAACACAAAGAAACCTAGAAACTTTGTATTTTGTTTAATTCTATATTTGTCCCTTTGTCATACTTTTGTGCTTATTATAACTAATTATTTTCATTAATTATATTTTCGGGTGCCTGTTCCTCAATAATCTCTGCATAATCAGTTATATCTTCATAAATAGAAAAGAAAATATCAACAGAAACTTCATTTTCTTTAATATCAGCTTTTAAGACTTTATTTTTTATAATATATTCATCACTTTCTAATTCCATATTTATCTGTTCAATCCCTTTTTCGATAGCTTTGTTAATTGCTTGTTCTTCAGTTAATATTTGATCTACCACTTTAACTTCTTCTTGATGTTCATATACAAGCTTTATTGGTAATAACTTATTTTCTACAATAGTTTTATCAAGAACTTTCTTATTTTTAAATGAAGAAAAAAAGTTAATAGATTTATTTAAAAACTTAAAAGAGATAATATTTTTGCTTTTACCAGTTAAGACTTCTTCATAATAGTTAAATGGATAATCTACAGTAACTGTATACCATACTTCACCATACACTTTTCCATCAGCAGAAGTTGTTCCTTTTTTTTCTTCATTTAATGATATATCTCCACTTATTATTACATCACCTTTTTTTACATAAGTATTTTTATTTTTAACAATTTGTCCTTTTTTAGCAGTAACAAGTTTTATCAAAGCATCCTTTTTAGCAACAACATTTCTATTTTTTAGCTCTTCCTTTTTATCAGGTAATTCACGAAGTTCTACTTTAACGACATATTTAACTCCTTGTGCTTCTATTTCAATCCACTCTATTTTATCAGGGTATTTGTCTATTATCTGATTTTTTATTTTCTGTAATTCTTTAAAACTTTTTTTCATTGTATATTTGTCTAATCCATAATTTTTTAGTTCATTAGTTAAAAAAGTTCTTATTTCACTACTGGAATGAATTACTTCTACCTTAAAAATAACGTTTGTTAAAAATCTTAATAGAGCAAGTCCTAAAACAATAGAAAATATTAGTATTTTATTTATACTAATTAACTTCCTTATTTTTATTAATCCTTTAGCCCCCACAATATTAATTTCATAAATGGATTTTAAATTCATAAGTTTTTGATAATCATCTTTATAAATAATAATTCCCACAGTATCTCTTTTAATATTTTTAATATTTAAAAGTTCAATTTTATTACTTGCTAATTTGTGAATAAATCTTTCAATATTTTTTCCTTTAATCTCTAACTTTAATTTACTTTTAAAATAATTAAAAAGACTATTTTTCATATCATTACCTCAATTCTATATTTTTTATATCTCCGGTAATTAATACTTCACTACTCATTAAACGTGATACTACTAAATTATCTCCTTTTACTACTAGGCAGCCATCTTTGTGATATATCATTACTTTACTAGAATCAAAATGCCCAATTGTCTCATAATTAACTACATTTACTTTATGTTTATAAATTCTTATTTCTAAATCATCTTCTAATAAAAAACTTCTCAGTTTATTAATAGATTTCATAGTATCACCATTATAAATATATTTTTATACAAGAAAAAATAGACTTTAAAGTCTATTTATCTCTTAACTTAGCACCTGTTTGTTCAACTTTTTCAATTATTTGCCTAAATAATTGTGTTACTTCTTCATCAGATAAAGTACGTGTTGGATCAGAGAATGTTAGAGTATAAGCAATTGATTTTTCATCCTCACCTACATTTTCTCCAACATACACATCAAAGACATCTATATCAGTAAGTAATCTTCCACCAACTTTTTTAATAATACTTTGAATATCACTAGATGAAACACCTTTTTTTACGATAAATGCCATATCTTTAGTAATACTTGGATATTTAGATGCTTCTTTATATTTTAATGGTTTAATTTGTTTTATTAATCTGTTCATTGAAAGTTCGAAAACATATATTTCATCTTTCTTTACATTTGGATGAACACGTCCAATTATACCTATTTCTTCTCTATCTAAAATTATTTTAGCGCTTATTCCAGGATGTAAATCAGAAATAGTATCAACAACAAAACTGTATCTATTTTTAAGCCCTAAATAGTCAAGTAAATTTTCAACAATACCCTTAACTAGATAAAAATCTACTTTTACTCTTAAGTTTTGCCAATTATTAACTAGATAATTACCTTTCATTAAAACTGAAACTTTAGTATCTTCTGTTAAATTAGTATCATAAGTTTTACTTATTTCATAAATACAAACATCAGTTACTTTACGAGCTTTATTATAATCATAAATATTTAATAATGATGGAATTAAAGTAGCTCTAATGACTGACTTATCAACGCTCATTGGATTTGGTAATACTATTTTATTCTTATTTTCATAGTTAAATAATTTAGCCATATCTGGGCTTACTAAAGTATATGTTTTACATTCATTAAGTCCTAAAGCTCTTAAACGTTTAGAAATAAGTTTACGATATTTAACATCACCTACATATACCCCGCTTTTAAATTCGCCTTTAGGTAATGTTGAAACAAGATTTTGATATCCATAAAGTCTACCAATTTCTTCAGCTATATCATTAACATTAGCTTCAATATCTAAACGTCTATTTGGAATGGTGCAAATGAACTTATCGCCATCTTTGGTATATTTAAAATCAAGACGATCTAATTCACTAGCCATATCTGCTTCACTAATAGTTATTCCTAACATCTTGTTAATAGCACTAGGTTTAAATTCAACTACTTTTGGTGTTTTATCAATATTGTCATGCATTACAATACCAGTTAATATTTTAGCATCCGCATATTTTTCTAATAAATGACAAGCTCTGTTAATAGCATCCATTGTATATTCATAATTTAATCCTTTACCATATCTAATAGATGCTTCACTTTTAAGATTTAAATTAGAAGCCGTATATCTGATACTAACAGCATCAAAAATAGCGCTTTCAATTAAAATGTCTTTAGTATTTTCATCAACATCTGTATTTAAGCCACCCATTACTCCAGCTATACATACAGGTTTTTCTCCATCTGTTATAACAATATCACTAGCTTTTAAGACTCTATCTTTACCATCTAAAGTAGTGATTTCTTCTCCTTCTTTAGCATCTCTTACAACAATCTTATCTCCTAATTTATTTTTATCAAAGAAATGCATTGGTTGACCATATTCAAGCATAACATAGTTAGAAATATCAACAACATTATTAATAGGTCTCATACCAGCAGAAACTAATCTTTTCTTGATGAAATCTGGTGACTCTTTGATAGTAACATCTTTAACCATTTTGGCCAAATAATATGGACATTTTTCTGTTTCTACACTTAAACTAAAATGATTATTTATATCATCATTAATCTCATTATAATCTAATTTTGGAAGTGTTACCTTCTTATTTAAAATAGTAGCTATTTCATAAGCAAATCCAATATGGTAATAACAATCATTATTTCTATGCTTATGAACATCTAATTCATAAACTGTATCATCTAATCCCAAATATTTTAATGGATCTTCTCCAACTGGGGCATTACTATCTAATTCATGAATTCCCTTATTATAATTTTCTTCTGTTTTTTCTTCTAATCCTAATTCAAATAAGGCACAAATCATACCATTTGATTCTTCCCCACGAATACTTCCTTTTTTAATTTCAAAGTCCCCAGGTAAAATAGCTCCTGGAAGGGCAACTATAACTTTGATACCAGCTCTTACATTAGAAGCACCACATACAATTTGTGTAACTTCATTTCCTACATTTACTTTACAAATATGTAAGTGATCACTATTAGGATGATCTACACACTCTAAAACTTCACCAATTACTAAATGATCAATATGATTAGTTATTACTTTTTCTACATTAATACCAGCTTTAGTAATTTTAACAGCAAGTTCTTTTAAATCTTCTGATTCAATGTCAACATAATCTTTTACCCAATTTAAACTAATCATACTATTCACTTTCCTTTCTATCAAATACTTTACTTTCTCTTAAATCAGTATTATAGAATGTTCTAATATCATTAATACCATATTTAAGCATTGCAAGTCTTTCAGCTCCAAATCCGAAAGCAAAACCAGTCCATACCTCTGGATCATATCCACAATTTCTTAATACGTTAGGATGAACAATACCAGCTCCAGCAACTGTTATCCAACCTGTATTTTTACAAATATTACATCCTTTACCATGACAGTTAAAACAACTAATATCTGTTTCTACTGATGGTTCTGTAAATTGATAATAACTAGGTCTAAATCTTGTTACACAATCTTTACCAAATAATTTTTTAGCAATTAAATCAAATGTTCCTTTTAAATCGGATAAAGATACTTCTTTATCTACTAGTAACCCCTCTATTTGCATAAATTGATGTGAGTGAGTTGCATCATCATCATCTCTTCTATAAGTTTTACCAGGGCAAATCATTCTAATTGGTTTTTCTCCATTTCCCTTTAACATTGTTCTTGCTTGAACAGGAGAAGTTTGACTTCTTAAAAGTAACTCTTCATCTTTAATATAGAACGTATCTTGTGCATCTCTAGCAGGATGTCCTTTTGGTATATTTAAAAGTTCAAAATTAAATTTATCTTCTTCTATTTCAGGACCATCAACAACATCATAACCCATAGACATTAATAACTCTTCTACTTCTTCAATAACTTTCTCTAAAATATTAGGAGCTCCTACTTCAACTTTAGTACTAGGTAAACTAATATCTATTTTTTCACTTTCTAATTTTTTATTAAGTTCAACATCTTCTAATTCGTGACGTTTAGAATCAATTGCTTCATTTAATTTAGTAGTAACAGAATTTAATGTAGCACCAAAACTTTTCTTTTCTTCAATGCTTAATTCTCTTAAGTGTGCACTTAACTCTTGAATAGGACCTTTCTTACCTAAATAAGTAACTCTTAAATCATTCAATGCTTTTAAATCATTTACTTCACTAACTTCATGAAGTACTAATTCACATAGTTCATTTAATTTTTCTACCATAATATCTCCTCCTAAAATAAAAACTCACTATCCCAGATAAGGACGTGAGTTTACGTGGTACCACCTTAATTTGTGCCTAAAGCACCTTAAAACTATAACGCGTTACCGATATAAATTTTCTTTTATATTGCTAGAAAACGAATTCATAAGAATTTATTTAAAGTTTCCACCAGCCACTTTATCTCTATTAATAATTAGACTTATTACTACTTTTTCATCACAGCTTTAACACAACCATTATACCATATTGAAATTTAAATTCAATGTTTTATTATTTTATTTTATATAAAACTTTACTCTTTACGTTCTTTACATGCCCAGTTTTCAATATTTCTCTTCCATCTTCTGAAGATAAATAATAAACAAATTTTAACATTTCTAATTCTTCTTTTAACTCATCATCATTTATAAAACCTAATTCATTCTGTTTTTCTAATTCCTCAACCTCATCTTGGCATCTTGTTCCCAAAATAATAGGTAAAAGGCTTTTTACTTCAAGACTCAATCTTTTTTGATCACATAAAACAAAAGGGCTACTAATTATTTGCTTTAATAAAATTTCTTTATATTTTTTTGTTTTATTTAATATATAATTTTTATCTTTTTTTAACAAACCGAAAATATCCTCATCAGTTATCAATCCACATTCTAAATTTTGGTCTAATAATATCCTTGCTCTATCAATTCTTTCTAATATTTCTTTATTTTTCATACATTCACCTCGTGAATGTATTCTAGCATAATTAAAATACAAAGTAAATAAAAACAGTTGAATTTCAACTGTTTTCCCTATCCTAAATATGATTTTGAAATAGTTATTACTGGGCGAATGCCATAATAATCAGAAATTGTTATTCCTGTACTAAATTGAACATGATATATTGCCGCATGATTATTACTTAATTTATATACCGTCCAAGCATTCATATCATCTTTAGGCGTTGATGTCCAATAACCATGAATTCCTAAAGTTTCTATATTTATATTTCCGTACAACCAAGAAGGTAACACTG
This sequence comes from uncultured Bacilli bacterium, assembly GCA_934120265.1. Lineage (GTDB taxonomy): Bacteria > Bacillota_I > Bacilli_A > RF39 > UBA660 > SIG204. The sequence goes on along the minus strand of CAKOTU010000006.1, from coordinate 20,267 downwards.
GATTTGTTGAAGAATTATTAAATACTAATCCCGAAGCCTGAGCTATTTGGTATACATTTGGTAATGTTATTTTTTCCTTATTAGTTATCCTTTTCCAACCTGATGTTCTCTTAGATAACTCTTCGTTTGCAGTTAATGGACCAAGCTCATTTGTTAAACATAGTTTTCCATATTGGCAGGCTCCCTTATCATTAGCCATTTCATTTGTTACTACGCCTCCTGCTTTAGACCAATCAGATACTGTACACCAGGCTGTTGCTCCACTTACAGTTGATTCTAAAGTTACCGCTTTTCCATCAGTTCCTATATTTGAATTCATTATTAACGATACTTCTCCAGTATTGGCAATTTTATTATCTGCTAATGTTGTTGTATCACCGTTTTCTAACACATAAAATGTTCTGATTTCTCCATCACCTAATTCGCAAACATATTCGGAACCAATTGTTAATGGTTCTCCAAAAATATTAACACATAATTTATCCCCTAATTCTACTATAGTACCGTTACCTTCTTTTACAATAAGCTGATAATCTCCTATATTAAGTAAAATTTCATTCTCTATTATTTTACCTTTTTTAATAGTAATTTTCCCAGATGTTGGTCTATTTCCTCCTGCTTTAACAGTAATTTTTTGTTCTGTTCCAATTTCACAGTTCTGTTCATTTGGTTGATCACTACAAAGATCTTTGTCAATGTAATTAACGCCTACTAGATTACCATCTCTATCAATTGTATATGTTCCATCAGGAATAGGTTCACTGTTTAACCTTCTAGTTGATATAGCAATCTCTACTGATCTAATATAATTTTCGGCCGAACGTTCTATCCCACTTCTTTTAGAGTTTGTAATTGTTGTTGTAACCTTAGGCGCTGCTACAACCATAACAACAGCTAATACTGCTATTACTGCTAATAGTTCTATTAAAGTAAATCCTTTCTGTTTCATATATACCCTCCTATTATTTTCTATTTAAAGTATACAAATATTATTGTAAACTGTCAATTACTTATAATAAAACTTTACACTCAACTACAAAAAAAGATAAAAATTGAAATTTATCCTTTTTATAAAAACTTAGATCTTAAGACAGCTATAACTGGACGGACACCGCGAATGGAACCATTGGCACCGACATTATCACTACTTATAAGTGCACGGGAACTCACATACCAAGCATGTTGAGATGTATTTGCACAAGAAGATGCTGTCCAATAGCCATAAGTGGTTTGGTCTGAATTATTCAAACATCCATATGTAGTACAACCTGTGAGCGTTCTATCATAAAGCCATCCATATTGACATCCTGTTATATTCCCACTTTTACATTTTGAACCTGTCGATGTTGTATTTGTATCAAAGTAAAATACGTTGCTTGAAGTTTTTTCATTCCAAGATGTATTTCCTGTAATTGTAGCTATTTCTTGCGCTGTTATCAATCTTGCTTTATATCCACTATAATCTATTGTATAGTTTGTATTACTTGTTTGACCTGTTTGATCCATTGTATAATTCGTTGGTGTTATTGTTCCTTGCCAAGTATCTGTATCTGTTTTTAATTGTTCTAATACTTTTTGGGGACCATCTGCACTAATTGCACTAATTTCACTTGAATTCCATGCTACTGTTGCGGTTGTATTATGGTCTAAGATTAAATTTAAGGTAACTCCACCATTATCATTAAAAACATAGAATTTCATACAGCCTTCTTTTACGCCTATATTACCTTGTGTTTCTGCATAATCTGATGATGTACATTTTGTTCCTGTTGTTACATTGAAATATACTATATCACCATTATTATATTTTTTTATCTCTACTGCAGTATATCTCTTTGTAGTCTCATCATAATATACAATATATTCTCCTATTATCATTGTTGAGTCAGTCATTACTTGTTCATCTTTTATTACTAATATTCCTGATTTTGGTTTATTTCCATTCATTTCTGTTTCTAATTTTCCATCTGGTAAACTAGTTACTATTAAATTACCTTCGCTATCAAGAAAATATTCTCCATCTGGGATTGACTTTTTATTAATCTCTGAAGTAGATATAGCCAGTTCTACACTCCTTATATAATTCTCTGCACTTCTCTCAGCTGCTCCTTTCTTCGCACTTTTTATCGTATTCATTACTATTGGCGTTGCTATTAAGGCTATTATTGCTAGTACCACTATTACCGCTAGTAACTCTATTAAAGTGAATCCTTTCTTTTTCATTTTATTCCTCCTACATTACCTATATTTTAATTATACCCTTTTTCAATTCTTATAAACATCTAGTCATAATACATATTTTTAATGTGTTTATGTATTTTTAAAACAGCTCCCTTCTTATAAAGGTGTACACAAAAAACACAAAGAAATCTAGACTGTCAAAAGTCTAGAAACTTTGTGTTTTCCTTATTCATTAATATTATAGTATGATTAAATATACCCCCCCCCAGGTTAAGTTTTGAGTTAGTTTTATACTTATCTCTTTAACCATACTATCACTACCTTTACTGTTCCTATTATACAATTTAGAAATTAAGCTTGTCAATTATATTTTATTAAATTTAAAACTAATATCCGTAATTAAATAAACATTATGATTAAGTTCATAATTATTTTTATCTAGATTAAAAATAAAGGTTAATTTACTACTATCTACTCGCTTGTAATAGTGATAAGAAACTATATTAAAATCCAAATTATTTTTAAAATGTATTAGGTTTAGGCCATAACCAATAATTAAACCACATTTTACATTTTTGTATTTGCTTTTAACATAATTTAACAGTTGATAATTAAAACTACTAATATAAATATTTAGATTAGGCTTGGATATTATTTTTATTGTTTCATCTACCAAATTAATAAAGTCATTACCAAACTCTTTTAACTCAATTAAAATTATTTTATCAGTGTTAATTATATCTAGTAAATTATCTAAAGTAATAATTGACTCTTTACTTTTTCCATATTGATATTTGTTTAAGTCGTCAAAATTCATATACTTAACTATTCCAGAACCATTACTAATTAAATCGATAACCGGATCATGTATTAATACTATTTTCTTATCTTTTGTTATTCTTACATCAATTTCTATTCCATCTATATAGTCTTTATTTAAAACATTTTCTATAGCTTTTAAACTATTTTCGCTATATATATGATTATCTAGTCCTCGATGAGATATTAAATACATATTATCACCAATAAAGTATATGAAAAAAATCTATTTTTGAATAGATTTTTCTTGTCTTAATTCTTTATAAAATTCATCAATCTTATTATAATAAAAATTATCTTGATAAGTACTTATTCCAGTGTCTAACTTATCTGCACCTAATTTATAATTAAAATATCTATCTTCAACGAAATTAGATGCAAGTACTTTATAAAGTGCTGGATATTTATCTAAAAGATATTTAATACCATTCATATCCATTTCACCGTATGATTTATAAAGTAATTCTTGAACATCATCATCGCTTAAATTATCACCAAAATTTTTATTAAATGATAATTGTTGACGCATTCCCAATTTTGTTTTAGCGCTTTTTGATTTAATAACATGTTTTAGTAATTGTTCCTCAAAATCTTCTTTTTGTAATTGTAAGATGTAACTTCTTCCATCGTCTTTACTAGAAAATCCTTTAGCATTACCATTAAACATATATTCCATAATGGCATTAGTTAGATGTTCGTTAGATGCCAATTGTCTTAACTCTGGTTTTTCTAATGCTCTTTCCATTGTTTTTGCTACTGCATAATCTATGCATTGTAAATTATAATCTTTTTCCATACTATTTTTATTTTTCGCCTTCCATTTCTTTTTTTATTTATTCATTTAAGAAAAATTAGAATCATAAATTTTATTAATATCATTTATATAATTTAACTGATTTTTCACACCTATATAACTTTATCACATTTTTTCCTGATAATCAATGAATATATGACAAATAAAAGTAAACCACTTACACTTATCATTTTTCCTATTTTAATAGTTTTGTTTTTGTAAACAACTTCGATGTGGTGATAACCAGTTTCTATTTTAAATCCAAGAAAAGCAGTATTTACTTTTTCATAATCTACTTCTTTATTATCTACATATATATGATAATTTTTGTCATATGGCAAAGACAATATCATATAACCATCATTAGTAACATCAATATCACCAACAACCTTATTATTTTCTATACTTATATTCTTCATTTCATCAAAATCAGAATCTAGGTATTTTGTATCCATGGTGTAAGCACTAATGTCAGAAATATTATATTCTCCTTTTTTTATAGATACGTTTAAGTATCTTAAATTTTTTTCATTAATTAAATAATTAAATGTTTTATTATTGTTATTGTAAAGCCATGTTTTACAGTTTAGTACATTTTCAACACCATTAATTGTTATACCAATATCCCCTATATCACAACTGTTGGATTCTAAACCACTTATTGTTATGAATAAGACTTTATTATCTAAAGCTTCTTTTAAATCTATAGTAAAAGATGAATCTTCAGATACAGTTATTTTTGATTCATTAGCATTAATAAAGTCTCCTAAGTAATTAGGTATATCTATATTAATTTTTTCAATTATATTTTCTGTGTCACCATTAGAATCATTTGTTACAATCCCATTAAGTAAATACTTTAAATTATAAGGATAAGGTACACTATTAAATTGTTCTAAACTATAAATGTTGCTTGAAGCATATCCCAAAGGTAATGCGAACTCATTTTCATAAATAAGAGCATCTAAAGCTTTATAACCATTTCCTAATTCTTTATTTGAATATACATATTTTACCCCTAACAATCTGTTAAAAATAATATTATCTGTATTTCTAATGATTAAATTATTATAATTATTGTTATTTATTTTCAAAATATTATAATAAAAATTACTATAGTTTTTGTTTACCGTAGAAGAATAAATACTAGTTTTATAAAAATCACCATAGTTAACATTGTGTAAAGTGTTACTAAGATCACTAAGGCGATAAAATGATCTATCTTTTATTTTATCATTTATTGTTTCATTACTTTTAGATAAAAATTTATATTCATTTTTTGTTATATATGTTTCATTAATATTAGTATATATAAAACTAATACTAAATAATAAAATAAGTGGAATATAAATTATTTTTTTATTATCTAATTTATAATATATTAAAACTAGGATAAGTGTTAAAAGAAGATCTAAAGTGTAAGCTATATTAAAATCAAATAAGCTTAATAGTAAAAATGCTATTCCATCAATCATTAATTTTCTTATTTCAATTTTCTTGTTAAACAAGTCTTCTAAAAATATCCCTATTGTAAGAATAAATAATGGTAATAATGGAATTAGTGATTTACTTCTGATATATAGTCCCCCATTAAATACATATCTAAAAATAGGAAATGTTATTAACACTAATAATATAATGCTTAAAAATTTATCTTTTTTATTATCTTTTATCAATAGCCAAACAAAACTTACGGTAGCAATAGAAAATAATCCCAAAGCATAAGAACTATATAAAACATTACCATAATTAAAATTAGGTATGAATAATTTTAAAATATTGATATTATTACTTACCTCCAATCTGTTTGATAAAATCGAATCTAAGGTTGGAATCAATAAAACTGCAGATAGTAGTATAGAAATAAGAATGGGTATAAAAATTTTAATCTTGTCTTTAAAAGACTTGTCAAAATTTTTATATATATAATAAATTATTATTGTCACTATTCCTACTACACTAAAATAATAACTTGTCATAATCATTAAAAAGATGTTTATTACTAACCAAAATTTATTGTTTTTATCTATGTTAATCAACGAAAGCAAAAGAAATGGGAAGTAATTAACAAACATTATTTGACGATGAAAGTGAAAAAAAATTGGAGAAGAAAGCATAAATAATAGTGTTAAGAAAAATGAATATTTACTATCAAAGTTATTTCTTATCCATCTATAAAAAAGGATTATTGTTACAAGTAAAAGAATTATAGAACTTCCGATTATATAATTTCTCATTGATATAAATGGTAATAAATATGAGACTAAAATAACAGGACTTAGTAATCCATAATATGAAATATTAAAAGCATTCTGACCTGCTCCTAAATTATAAAAAATTTCAGGAACTAATTTATGATTAGTGTAGAAATAATTTCTAAAATACTCTGGTAAAACAGCATGTTGGTTAATAAAATCCATATTGGAACCAAATATATATCCAAATAAAAATATTAATATAATACTAACTACTGCTATTCCTAACAGAATGAGTATATTTCTATAATCCTTTTTTTCCATAATATCACCTCTTTAATTATAGCATATTTTACAAAAAGAAAAAGAGGTCTACCCTCTTTTAATAAATTACAGCTCCTAAAATGATCGCTAATAAAATGTATAAAACTATAATTATAATATAATTAATATTTGAGCCTTTTTTAGGACCACATTTAGGAGTGTTACTTTCACAATTATTTTGACAAGCCATTTTATAACCTCCTATCTATTTTCCTAGATATAAGCTCCAAGTATAATTATTAAAAGAATAAATAATACTAAAACGATTGCTGCGCCAGATATACCATTATTGCAACACATATAAATCATCCTCCTTTTTTATCTTTTCACAGTATTTTATGGTATTTTTGAATATGTGTGAATGTTTAATCATAAAATTATTGTAATTTTTATCTTTTTTTTGATATAATAGTACATGAACTTAGAAAGGATGGAAACATGAAAAAGAAAAAGTTATTAATAGGTTTAATAAGTTTAGGAGTACTTGCTACTACTGGTTGTGGTAAAATTCCTAAATTAGAAAATGGAGAGGAAGTTATTGCTAGCTTAGATGGTAAAAACTTTACTGCTAATGATTTATATAATGAATTAAAAAAACAAGGTGGTAGTAGTGTTTTAGTTAATATGATTGATACATTTATTGCTAACCAAGAAATTACTGATAGTAAAGAAGCTGAAGAATACGCAACCTCTTTAATCAAACGATATAAGTTTAGTTATGAACAAAATGGTGCTGACTTTGAGGCTGCTTTAATTAGTAATGGATATGCAAATGAGGAAGAGTTTAAAAATGTAATTGCTATTGATTATAAAAAATCAGAAATAGCTAAAAAATATATTAAGGAAGCAATTACTGAAGATGAATTAAAAGATTATTATGATAATCATATTTCTGATGAACTTTCAGTAAAACATATTTTAATTGCTCCTGAGGTAAGTGATGGTGCTACTGACGAAGAAAAGACTAATGCTGAAAATGCTGCATTAGAAAAAGCTAAAAATTTAATTGAACAATTAAACAACGGTGCTGATTTTGAAACATTAGCTAAAGAAAACTCTGATGATGATGCTACTAAAGATAATGGTGGTGTTATTAATAACGTTGTTAAAGAAGGTTATGTTACTGAATTCTGGAATGCTGCTTATGCACTAGAAAATGGTAAATATACAAATGAACCAGTGAAGACACAATATGGATATCATATTATTTATAAGGTTAGTCATACTCCAAAGAAAAGTTTAGATGAAATGAAAGAAACTTTATACAATAAGATTGTAAGTGCTAAAATTAGTGCTGATTCAAATTTAGAACAAAAAACTTGGGTTAAGATCAGAGAAAAATATAATTTAAGTATAAATGACTCAACAATTGATTCTACTTATAAAAGCTCTATTAAATCATTAGAAAAATAAAAAAAGTGATTAATTCACTTTTTTATTTTTCTATTTTATTTATTTCTTCTAATGAAAAGCCTTTTTGAATAAGCTTATTCTTTATCATTCTATTAAGTTCCTCATCATCATACTTTTTACTTAATTTGTTAAATAATTTTTTATACTCATTTTGAATAACTGAATTATTATTATCTATATTTTCATTTATGATATCTATAATCATATTTTTTTCGTAACCTAAATTAATCATATCAACTACTATTTTTTGTTTTAACATATAATTTGATTTATTACGATTACTTTTAATTTTTTTTAATACTAGCTTACTTAATTTTTCATAAATAGCATCATTATCTATTTTTTCTTCTACAGATAAAATAATATCATCACTAATATTGTTCTTTTTTAGTTCATTAATAATTTTATAAGGGCCATCACTACTTAAATTAATACGGTCTTGAAAATATGCATTAGCAAACAACTTATCATTAATTAAATTAATGCTTTCCAATTTATCCATAATTTTTTTCTTATCATTTGATCCTATTTCATTTTTATCTAAAAAAACTTCAATTTCTTTTTTACTTCTTAGCTTTTTTTCAATATACTTAATTGTTTTATTATATATATCATAATACTTTGTTTCTTCGTTTAATTTATTAAAAAGAAGAGAATCAACATCTTTATGAAATAACAAACCATTATTTAAAATAACATCATCATAAGTATTTAACACTTCACCACTTTCAAATGTTATTTTATATTTACCATTTTTTTGTTTTTTTATCTCTTCTATTTTCATTATATCACCTTTATAATTATACCAAACATTTGTTTTTGATTCAATAAGAAAAAATGATTTAATTCTCTTTTATATGAATTAAATCATTATTTACTTCCTCTAAAGCCTTACCAATATCTTTTTTTGAACGATACTCGTTTTCTTTCATTTGGTAATGTTCAGTTTCTTGCATCTCTTTTACTCGTTTAGAAATTAAATTTACTAAAAGATACTTTGAACCAACTTTAGTTAATAATTTATCAATAGATGGATATATCACTAATTTCCCTCCTACTCTCTATATTTATCATATAATATATTTTTAAGTAGTTCAACAAAATCGTCCTCATTTTACATTTTTTGACAGCACTTTTAATTGTTTTAAAATCTCAACCATCGCCCAGGTATCTTGTTTACAATATTCTACTAGTGAATTATATGCGTCTATTTTATCTTTTTCATTAAGTTTATTAAATTTTAAATAGGTTGAATAAGCTTCTACCCCATTAGAAACTTCTAGATTCTGATAATTTAAATCACTGAAAATTGGTAATACCTTTTTTATTGAAAATGACCCATTTAATAAAGGATGATAAAAGTTAAATAATTTACTATCTTCCTCATTATAACCGAGATTCATATATAACTTTTTATTACCTTTAATAATATCCATTAAATCAAATACCATATTATTAATAAAATCAAGTTTATTTTTATATTCAGGAAATATCATGGATAACTCTCTTAATCTGTTTTTTTCGAAGCTAGAATTATAAACTAGAACAGTTCCCTCTTTATCAATTAAAGAACATAGCTCTTTTACAAGATCTTCTCTTTGATCCTCCAATGAATCAGCCAAAAATCCATAATGGTCATTTTCTTTGTCACAACCAGATTCTGTTTCAATATGAAGAGAAAATTGAAATACTGACTGAGTATAACATCTTTCCCCTTTAAATCGAGGTAATGGGCAAGGAAACGTTTCAAAATCTAAATGATATATCGGATATTTGATAAGAGATAATCCATCTTTTATCTTATCTATATTAATATATGGCCGTGCTGTTGCAACCACTTCTTTTTGAATAATATTTTTTTCTCTTATTAAATAATTATCTGGGACATCAGTTATTTTATAATAACCGTTATTAACTAGATCATATACACTTACTTTTTTACCACCCATATTAAAACCATATTGATAATCAAGTAACGTTAGTACTGAATTTTTTTCTGGTAATTTATCAAAGCAAATACTAACAAATGGACATTTAGTTGTTTTTTTGTAGTTACAATAATCTCCAACTTGTATCTTACTCATTTCACCTTTTATAAGCTTTTCTAAATTTTTTCTTTCCTCATCTATAATTGGTAAATACAATTTCGTTATTTCATTAACATCAATAAAATTTATTATTTCGTTACCATAATAATCTTTATCATAAAGTGGATTACTATCAATATCTTTTTTACCATCATAAATATAATTGCTATTTAAAACACATAAGTAATAATTTACGCCTTCTATTAGATAGTTTAATCCATCCTTCTTTAAATCATGTTCTATTATATATCTTTGAACTGCTATATCATAAATATACTTACCACATTCATCATTTTTATTTAATAATTTCTTTTTAACTTTTTCATCGATATTTTTTAATTTATAAAAATTTCCTTCTTTATAAAAGAAATTAGTTTTTTCAAATTTATCAGACGTTGTAGCTTTTACCTCAAAAATGTTAATTTTTTCATCTTCTGTTTCATTATATATATCTACATAACACATATAAAGATTACCATTGATTTTACATTCAAAACATTCTTGATCTTTAGTATCTTCCGCACAAGTGAAATTTCCATTAAAATATTTTTGCGCTACTTGAAGTGCCAAAAATTCACATTTTTTATAATAAGGAAGTAATAATTTTAATTGTTCATTATCAACTTCATATTTAAACTTATCTTGTTCTTCAAAATACTCCTCAAAAGTAGTTTTTTTATTTAATTTTAAAGAATCCATATTATCTAAAAAATAGTAATATGGACATCTATTATAATTTATAAATCTTGTTTTAGTTATGGCCATTTACAATTTTTCCTGCTACTTTTGAGTATTTTTTTAATACATCTTCACTATATTTTGAATCACTATGCTGGTTCTTATAAACGTAATATGAAAAATCTTTAATGGTCATTATTCTAGAAGTTGGTAAGTCTTCAAGATTAAGTTCAACATTTCTACCACTTTTTATAACTAAAGGATGAACATCTATTCCTTGTTTTTTTAGTAGTCTTAAATCTTCAGTAAATTTACAAAGAGGATTTAAATATTTTTTCTCTTTACCATTCATAACTAAATATTTATCCATAACTTTACCACTTAATCTTCCATCAAATTCAATTATAGCAACACCATATATTTCTTTTTCAGTTAAAGCTATAAATGAAACATTATTTTTTGATAAAATTATTGGCTTTTCTAAACATTCTTGTTCTAATATATTAATAACAATATCCTTTAAATTACCAGTGTCTTCATATTTTTTAAAAGCCGAAAATATTTTATTTCCATACTTACGATAATCTTTAACAACATTTATAATAGTTAATAGTAAGCAAACAATTATAACAGGAATAACAAATCTCCCCATAACGTTTAATACTTCACTAAACACATTCATAAATACTACCTCACAATCTCTTTAACCAAAGGATCTACCTTACCCATTTCAAGTTCTATTTGAAAACAATCTAAAACTTCACTTGCTAAAATATCTTTCTCATTTAAATAAACTTTTGCTAATTCTTCATTTTCTAAAACATAATCACCTATTTGTTTAGAAAATACTATTCCCGTTTGTTGATCATCAGATCCTAATTTATTTAGTAAATCTTCTATTTCAAAGACATCTATGTTTTTAACAAAACCTGTGTCGGAACTTTTTATAGAAAATACTCTACTTTTTAAATCTAAATTATCTATATTTAATTTTTTAGAAAAAGCTAAAGTTTCATGTTGTCTTTTTATATACTCAATAATCAAAGCTTGATTTTCTTCCAGAGATAAATCTTTATCAATCATAAAACTAGTTATTTTTATAGCTAATTTTAATAAAGATGAATATTCCTTTCCTTCTAAAAGATTAGCAATCTCTATTGTTTCTAAGTTTCTACCGAATGACGTTCCTAATGATAAATTTAAACTAGTAATAAAACAAGTTGTGTTTACTTCATATTTTCTTGAAAGTTCTAAAAGCTCATTTGCTAATTTTTTAGCTTCTTCATCATTGATTCTAAATCCTGTTTTAATATCTATCACAATATTTTTAATACCATAGCCTATAACTTTATTTATAATAGATAATGGCTCTAAAGTATTATAATTACCTGCAATATTATCTATACTATAATAATTATAATTAAATAAGGATAATAATAAATCTACAAGTCTATTCTCCTTCGTAGTTATATCGCCTATAGTAAAAAAACAAAAACTATTATCTATTTTCTTCACTTCATTATCTATCATAATATCACCATATCTATTATAACAAAAAAAATAGTAGATAGCTACTATTTTAATTTTCCTTTGATACCTTTTAAACCTTTTGTACCATTAAAATTACTTAATATATTAGTTTCAAATGAATATGTTTTTTTACTTCTATTTTTATAATCTTTAATAGCAATTGTAATCATATCATCTAGTAACTCAGTATATTTTTTACCAGTAGGTTCCCAAAGATAGAATGATAATGACCCAGGGATGGTATTTGGTTCATTGATATATACTTTATTTTCTTTTTTATCAATTAGATAATCTATACGACATACACCGCTTAAGTTTAAGGCTCTAAATGCTTCTTTTGATATCTCTTCTATTTCTTTTTTAGTACTAGCTTTGATACGAGCTGGGATCACTCTGTTAGTAGAAACCATTCCTTTGGATTTTCCACCTTTAGCATTTCCTAGATACTTATCACGATATGTTAAGAATTCTTCCCCACTCATTACTTCTTCTAGTTCACTTGTTTGTTGATGCTCATAGTTTCCTAAAACACTACAGTTTACTTCAACCATATTAGGTACCATCTTTTCAACAACTATTTTTGTATCGTATTTTATAGCCTCTGTTATTGCATCATCTATTTCACTTTCTTTTTTTACAACATTAATTCCTACACTGCTACCAAGTGAGGCTGGTTTTACAATAACTGGGTATCCTAATTCTTTAATATTTTTCTTTATTTTTTTATCATCATCTAGGTAATCACAATCGAAGAACCATGTGTAAGGCACAACTGGAAGATTAGCATCTTTGAAGACTTGTTTCATAACAACTTTATCTTGACCTAAAGCTGCTCCTAAAATACTACTTCCTACGTAAGGAATACCAATCATACTTAAATATCCTTGTAGAGTTCCATCCTCTGCATTATTACCATGGACAATAGGAAAAGCAATATCTAATTCTGCTACATCTCTCCTAAACAATCCTTTAGTATTAACTAAATAAAAGCCACCATCTCTTTTACAAAGAGTAACTCTTTTTGCATATCTTTTTAAATCATCAAAATTTCTATAAATATCAATTTCTTTTAACATCGTACCTGTATACCAAGTACGATCTTTTGCTATATAAATAGGGATAATTTCATATTTTTCATCATCCATATGATTCATAGCTTGGACAGCTGAAATAATACTTACTTCATGTTCAACTGTTTCTCCTCCAAATATAACTCCAACTTTAATTTTCATAACAACACTCTCCTATTTTTCGTTAAATATATCAGGTAAATCATTTTCTAATAAAGCATAAGTTTCTCCTTCGCTTAAACTATTTATTAAAGGAAAAGCTTTCTTTACATCATTTAATATATGTACATGCTTTATATCGTATTTTTCTTTTAATAGTCCGTCATAGATAGGTTTTGTTTGTTCTTTACCTATCAATATTACTTCATCGCATACTTTAGCAATCTCACGACCAAATTCAAAATTTAAATTATACTGCTCACTGCCAAGTTCAATCATACCAGGTGTAACAATAATCTTTTTACCAGGCATTAAACCTAACACATCTATTGCCATTTTAGATCCTACTGGATTAGAATTGTAGGCATCATCTATTATATTTATGTTACCCATTTTCTTTAATTCTAATCTATGCTCAATAGAATTTACTTTCTTAACTCCTCGAATTAAGTCTTCTTTACTTATCTTTAGATAATCACCTAAAGCTATACCTGCTAAAATATTATATATATTAGCTTTACCAAGCAACTTTGTTTCAAAATGATATTTCTTCTTATCACCCTTAAAATGTACATCAAAAGTAGTACCGGTATTAGATAGTTTAATATTATCAGCGTAAATATCAACATCTTTATTATCAATACCAATCCAAATTATTTTTACTTTATTTTTTAATTTATAATTTAGTTGATATTCATCATCACCGTTTAGTATTCCAACTCCATCACTAGGCAATGATTCAATTAGTTCAAATTTACCTTTTTGAATATTTTCACGACTTCCAAAACTTTCTAAATGAGCTGTACCAATTCTAGTTAAAATACCATATTTAGGATGTAATAAATCACATATTTCTTTTATCTCACCACACTTAAACGCACCCATTTCAGCAATAAACAAGTCGTTAAATTTGTCTAAATAATTATTAATAGCGTTTATCATTCCATATGTAGTATTAAAATTTTTAGGTGTTGGGAATGCATTATATTTAATATTTAAAATATCGCTTAAAATATTTTTACTACTTGTTTTTCCATAACTACCAGTTATACCAATAACATCCATATTACTCATATTCTTTAATTTTTTTAAAGCTTGTTTTTTATAATGAAGAAAAACACACTTTTCAATAGGCTTATTTATGATGTTAACAATATATATGTATAAATATTCAAAGTACATTATAAAACCTAAAATTAAATAATATAACCAAATATATTTTTCATTAAATGTTAAACACATTATTGTTATTATTATGCCATAAATAAGGGTTGAAGTTAATATTAATCTTTTTATACGAGCTGTTACTGCAAGCTTTAATTTTACTTGTTCTTTTTGCTTTTCTTTATCAAAAATAAAGAACGCTACCATATAAAATATAATAAATAAGATTAAAGAATATTTAACTGGGATAATTATTCCTAATAAAAATACAGGAAAAAGCATATCAAAATTCATGAAAACTTTTCTTTTATTTTTACTTATCCATTTTAAATACCTATTACCATCGTTATACCAATTTTGTTGTAAAATCTGTAGAACTTTTTTTGTTTTTAATATTCCATAAAACAAGAATAATAGTAAACTCAATAAAAACCAGTTCATCTTACTCACCTCTTAAAAAATTATTTAATATATTTATTGTTTGATCTAGTCTTTCTAAATATGCATAATGTGTACATCCTTCATATTCAACTAAACCACAATCAGGAATTAATTTTTCTAATTCTTTGGCATCATCTATCGATACAGCTTGATCATTGGCTCCCCAAATCAATAATGTAGGACATTTGATTTTAGTTACTTCGTCTTCGATACTAAGATTAACAGTATCAACTAAAATCTCACGCATTCTTTTACTAGCGTTTTTATAATCTGTAGAACCGATATGTTTTTTAGCAAAATCCTCTAATTTATTAATTCCTGGTACTTTTTTTAATGTTTTTAATACTTTTGTTTTAAGTGATAACTTAGGTATTTCCTTTTTAAAAGGACTACCAAATGTTACAACTTTTTTTACCTTATACTTGCTTGCATAAACTAGACTAATTTTTCCTCCAAAGGAATGCCCTATCATAATTGGATTAGAAACTTCAAGAGCGGTTAATAACTCTTTTATAGCATCCGCATAATCATATACACTCCATACTTCTTTTGGTTCTTCACTTAACCCAAATCCAGGTAAATCTACTATAATAATTCTAAAATTGTTTTTTAATCTATCACCAATTGGTTTCATCATTTCAATATTTTGTCCCCAACCATGTAATAAAACAATAGTATCTTTACCTTCACCATAATCTATATAATTAATATCTATATCTTTTATTTTTTTTATCATAATTTCACCTATGATTATTATACCACATATACATAATTATTTTCTAATAATCTTAGGTATTTTTAAAGCAATTACAACAATTAACGCTAACAAACTAAATGGTAATATAATGTTTGTAAAGAAACGTAAAAATGAAAAATGCATATCATTTTTTAAAAACAATGTAGCCGTCTTTATTTCATCACCATCATAGTAAACATGCAAAGTACCAATCTTTTGTGAGGATGATAATAATTTTGTTATTTTCTTTGGAGCATCTACTTTATATGTTAGTTTTGATTCATCAAAATTATCTATCTCATAAAAGAGCTCAATATCTTCATGGACCACAATATCCACATTTTTTTCTTTGGCATATTTAGTTTTAACAGTAGCCACTGTATCTCCACTTTTATATAAGTCCTTTTTAGTGAATGAGTCAAATACCTTTTCATAAGCATTTATAGCGTCAATTACTGGATATGTTCTAACATTTGGTGCTTTTGCAGTTATCATCATATAATTTATATTATTATTTTCATCATAAGCTATACTGGCAAGGCATCTACCTGCATCATATGTAAATCCGGTTTTGCTTCCTTTTATAAAGGTAGCGTTATTATTAATTGTTTTTAAAGGTGATACAATAGTACTATATAGTGTAATTTTAGTATCACTAGTAAGATACCTTCTTGATGTATAAACTTCCTTAAAAAAATCATTTTTTAAAGCATATTTTAAAATAGTTGCTACTTCTTTTACGGTTGAATAATGACCATCGGCATCTAAGCCAAATGGATTAACAAAATGTGTATTGATTAAATTTAATTCTAACGCTTTTTCATTCATTTTTTCGACTAGTTTATCATTACTTCCAAACACTTCTATAGCAAGAGTTTGAACCGCTTCGGCTCCACTAGGAAGCAGTATTCCATAAATTAAATCACGATATGTAACTTTTTCTCCTACATAGAAGCCCGCTAAAGAAGCCTGCTTTTCTACAAGTTTACTAAAATGATTTTTGTTTAAAACAACTGTAGTATCAAAATCATCAATATTTTCAATTAAAACAATAGCACTCATAATTTTAGTCATGCTTCCAATTGATATAACTTCATCGGCATTTTTTTCATAAATAGCTTGATTCAAATCATAGTTGTATATAACAGCATTATTACTGTATAAATTTAGTTCTAATGCGCCTACATTTAATATTCCAACAAAAAAACATATTATTAATGATAAAAATTTTTTCATACGTCACCTACCATTAACATTATAACAAAACAAAAGAACTAAAACAAGTTTAGTTCTTCTATCGTCAACATTCATTGACATTATTATCATAACTACTATTATTTTCTTTATACAAAATTTTTAACGAAATTATTAAAACTATTAAAAAAATTAAAAATAGCATAATAGTTGAAAATATATTAATTTGAATAATAGAATTTAAAAGAAGGGTTGTTACACCATTAGAACAAATATGAATTAATATTGGAGCTAAAATACTATTTTCTTTTTCATAGCTTTTTACTAAAACAAAATTTAATAAAAAGGCATAAACAAATTGTATGATATTTCCATGAAATAATCCAAATAACACACCTGTAATAAACATTGAAGTTGATTTTTTATTAAATGTTTTTAACTTTTCATAGACGACGCCTCTGAATATTAACTCTTCTAATATAGGCCCTAAAATACCAGTTGTTAATAACGCAACAAAAATATTTTTATTTACATGGTCATACAGGTTTGTAAAATAACTTATTTTATTTATACCACATAACAACAAATTATAGCTAAGGCTAAGACAAACGCCTAACATAATATAAATTATTAAATTATTATTTGCAATACCCTTTATATTTATTTTTACTTTTTTTAATAATAATGGGACCAAAATAAATGATGTAATTATTACGATTAATAGTTTATAATTTGATAGAAAAAGATTTAATTTTTCCTGATATAATACCGTTCCAACTTCTAAATTGGTATTTAAATTAAAGATAATGGTAAACACAAAGATTAAAGAAAACTCTATTAAAATTAATAATATAGGATAAAGTAAAACACGAGCATATTCTTTTATTTTTTTCATTTTAATCTGTCATTTTTTTTATTTTAAACTTTATTCTTTGTAAAGCATTATCGATTGCTTTAATATCTTTATCCAAAATTTCAGCTATTTCTTTATAGTCAAAACCATTTATTTTTAATTCAAATACTTGTACTTCAAAATCAGTTAATACTTTACTAACTTCCTTTACTAAATCTTTCTCATCTTCTGTATTAAAAAGTATTTCCTCAGGATTATAACTATTATCAGTTAAACTTTTATCAAAAACATAATCAGTATTATTTTCATCTGTACTTTCCAAAGATAATGAATCGTTTAAAACTTTGTGTTTTAATCTTCTAGATGCGACTATTTGGGTTATTATTTTTCTTTCGATACACATTTTAGCATACGTATAAAAGCTAGCATCTCTTTCTTCATCAAAAGAATTCATAGCTAGGTTGAGTCCTAACATACCTTCTTGAATCAAATCATTTAATTCAAGACCAGTATTCTTACAATAGCCAAATAAACGAGTTGCGGTTGTAATTATTAAAGGACGATATTTTTCAAATAATACTTCACTTGCCTCTTCATTTCTTTCACTTATATATGTTAATAATTCATAATCGTTAAAGTCTCTATAGTCCATTAGTTTCTACCTTTAATAGCTTCATATATAACAATTGCGGTTGCGACTGATGCATTTAAACTATTAACTTTTCCTTTCATTGGAATAGTAGCTATAAAATCACATGACTCCCTAACTATTCTACTCATACCAAATCCTTCACTACCAGTTACTATAGCCATTTTCCCAGTATAATCAATCTTAGTATAATCAGTACCATCCATATCTGTTCCAACAATCCAAAAGCCCTGTTTTTTTAGATAATTTATAGTATTCTTTAAATTAGTAACTTGAGCAATTTTAACATTATCTAAAGCTCCAACGCTTGTACGCATAACAGTACTATTTACTTCTACTGTTCTATTTTTAGGAATAATAATTCCATCTACTCCAGCAGCTTCACAAGTTCTAATGATTGCCCCAAAATTATGTGGATCTTCTAAATGATCAAGAATCACAAGTAATGGATTTTCTTTCACGAGTAATGAATCAATATCAACATATTTATAATCATCTACTTTAAAAATAATTCCTTGATGATTTCCATCAACTAATCTATCAAGTTCATATTTTTCTACATACTTGATTGGAACACGTTTTTTATTTAATTTATCAATAACTTCATTATCTGAAAACTTTTTATATAAGATTGCTTCTTTAATATGACGTTCATTTTTTAAAACTTCATTAATAACATTTTTACCATATATAAACATATTAATTCTCCTTTATATAATTCATTATCTCTTCTATTCTTTTATTATCTTTTTTTAAATATAAATGTCCAATAACTGCTTCTAATCCTGTTGCATATTTATAAGTTGAAATATCACAGTTTTTTGGTCTATGATCAACTTTATGATTACGAGCTCTAAAAATAACATTTAACTCTTCATCAGTAAAGAAATGTTCATCTATCATTTTGGATAAGTAATTAAATTGCGCCTTAGCACTCACGTATTTTATTGCTTCTTTTTGCAAATCATTTACCTTGCATATCCCCTTAGAAAGCAAATACTCTCTTATATAAACTTCATATATAGCATCACCAATATACGCAAGCGCTAAAGAATTTAAATTATCCATAAACTCACTCCTCAAATCTATCAAATGTAATATTTTTAATTAAACCATCTTTAATATCACTCATTATAACTTGAATTACTTTATCATAATCTATTTCTCCGCCTTTAATAAGACAACCTCTTTTTTTACCTATGATATCTAAGGTATTAATAATATCTTCATCTATCTCTTTTATACCGTAACGACTTTCTAATTTCTCTGGATAATATCTTTGTAAAGTTCTTAAGAAATATTCGATTACTTCATATATTGGTAATATTTCTTCCCTAATTGCTGTAAAACACGCTAGATTAAACGCTACTGTTTCTTCTTCTAGTTTAGGCCATAAGATACCCGGTGTATCCAAAAGCTCAACATCATCATTAATTCTAATCCAGTTTAGATTCTTTGTAACTCCTGGTTTATTACCGACATTAACAGCTTTTTTTCCTACCAAACGATTAATTAGTGTTGATTTGCCAGCATTAGGAACACCAATAATTAATACTCTAGCACGTTTTTCATTCATGCCTTTATTTGCGCGTTTTAGATTAGTCTCACTCATAAGTTCTTTAGTTTTACTGAACAATGGCTTTAAGTTAGGATTATGTTCCAAGTCAAGACATACTATTTCTTCACCTTTAGATTCATAATATCTAATCCATTTCTCTGTCTCTACTTTATCACATAAATCCATTTTTGTAAAAACTAAAATACGTGGTTTATTAGTAACCTTTACATCTAGGTTTCTAACACGAGTTGAGTATGGTATTCTAGCATCAACTACTTCATATACAACATCAATTGCATCTATACTTTCATTTATCAATCTCTTGGTTTTGGCCATATGACCTGGATACCAGTTGATACTCGTTGATGGTAAACTTTTTGTATCTTCGTTCATTTTTTTATTTTTTCTCATTTCTCTTTTTTG
>CAKOTU010000005.1 GCA_934120265.1 uncultured Bacilli bacterium | reverse complement strand
CTAGAAGGATTAAAAGAAAATGTAATCATTGGTAAATTAATTCCAGCTGGTACAGGTGCTAAAAAATATCGTAAAGTTGATTATGACTTGGAATTAGACTTATTAAACGATGAACCATTAGAAGCTTTAGAACAAGAATTAATGGATTAAAAAAGAAGCTAGAAATAGCTTCTTTTTTGTTAAATTTATGCTATGCAAAAATAGTACAACATTCAAAAAAAGAAAAGGTTGACAAAATCAATCTGGGGGGGATAATTTAAAAGAAAGCTATTATAAAAGGAGTGCGATTTTTATAATTATTAATATGAAATATTAGATTACATTTTTTTGTGTAAAGTATTGTCGAAAAAATGGAAATCTGTTGTAAAGAAAAACATACTGTGATATCATGAAGATGAAAGAGAGGAAAAATGAAATGAAAAAGAGTTTTAAATTATTATTTTTAGTGGCAGTACTTACATTATTTGTTCCTAGTGTAATGGCTGCTGAAAAAACTGCTAGTACAGATGCTGAACTTATGGATGCGTTCAAAAATGCTGTTACTGGTGACACAATTAAGCTTACAGCTAATATTGAACATAAGGGAGATAGTTATTCACTTATGGTTACGGATGGAAAGAATATTACACTCGATTTAAATGGGTTTAATATCACTGTAGATCCAAAACTTAGAGAAGGAAAAACTTATGGAGATTACAGATCTATTACTGTATACAATGGTATTTTAACTATTAAAGGTAAAGGTACTATTAAACATGAAACACAAAATGCACTTAATGTATGGGGTAGTGATACAGAAACTACAAAAGTATATTCAAAATTAAATGTTGAAAAAGATGTAACTTTAGAAGGAGATACAGGACTTGCAATATTCTTAGGATATAATGATAAAGGTGCATATGGAACAGAAATTAATTTTGCAGGAAAAATTAATACCGTATCATATGGTATAACAACAAATGGATTTATTACTCATAGTAATGGTCCAGTAGTAAATATTAAAAATGGAGCAAGTATTACAACAACTGGTGCTGATGGAGTTGCAGTATACGAGGCAGGAAACGGTACTTACAACATTGAAGCAGGAACAACTATTACAGGTGCTACTGCTGTTGAAGTAAGAGCTGGTATTTTAAATGTTAAAGGTGGTATTTTAACAAGTACAGCAAAAAAATTAAATTCTAAGCCAAACGGTGATGGAGCAACTACTGTAGGAGCAGGTATTGCTGTGGTACAACATACAACAAAATTACCAATAACTGTAAATGTACTTGGTGGTACAATTAAAGGTGCTGAAGCATTATATGTAAACAACACTCAAGGAAATAGTGCTGAAGCTTGGACTAAAGTAAACGTTGAAGTAACAGGTGGTACATTTAGTACTGATGTTACTAAATATGTAGCTGACAAATATGTAGCTAAATTAGTAGATGGACAATATGTTGTAGAAGAAAATAAAGTTATTGAATCTAACGATGAAAAAATAACTTTTGAAAGTGATAAAGCTTTAGATAATGACCTTGAATTAAGAATTGAAGAAGCAACTAAAGAAGAAAAAGAAGTAGCAGAGAAAAAAGTAGATGATTTATACAAAGATAATAAAGATGTAAAAGATACAGCGTTAATTTCTTTATATGATATCAAAGTTGGCCTTCAACAAAATGGTAGATTTGAAGTTGTTCCAATGGAAAATGGTAAATTTACAATTTCAATTGCTTTAGAAGATAGTGCTAAAAAATATGACAATTACAAAGTTGTATACATTGATGATCAAGGAAATATTAGTGAAACAATTGATGCTAAATTAGTAGATGGAAAAATTGTATTTGAAACATCACACTTAAGTGTTTATGGTATTGTTGGATATAATAACGCTGCTGGTGCTTCAATTAACAATCCAAATACTGGAGATAATTTAAGTATGATTATTATTCTTGGCGGATTAAGCTTAATTATCTTAAGTGGAGCTGCTTTAAAGCTAAAGAAAAGTAATTAATATATATTAAAAGTTACGTATTGTACGTAACTTTTTTCTTTGAAAAAAAGGAAATAGAAAAGGTATGTCGTATATTAAAAGTAGGAGGTGATAATTATAAATTACTATAAAGAAATAAAACAAGAATTAGTAAATAATGAGATAACAAAAAGAGTAAAAGATTATAGTAAAAATAGAAGTGATTTAAATACATATTATAATGTAGGTAAATTATTATCAGAAGCAGGTAAACATTATGGAGAAGGAATTATTAAAGAATATTCAAGGAGATTAACTTTAGAGTTGTATAAAAAATACAGTGTTAGATATTTATTTGATATGAAAAAATTATATTTATTTTCAAAAGTGCACCCACTGGATGCACAATTGACAATTTCTCATTATAGAATTCTTTTTACTTTGAAAGATATAAATAAAATCAATTATTATATCAAAATAACTATTAGTCAAAATTTAAGTAAAAGACAATTAAAAGAGAGAATCAAAAACAAAGAGTATGAAAAATTAGATGAAAAGACAAAAGAAAAGTTAATTAATAATGAAGAACCTAAAGTAAATGATTTAATAAAGAATCCTATCCTAATTAAGAATAGTTATAATTATAAAGAAATATCGGAGAAGATATTACAAAAGTTAATACTTGAAGATTTATCAAATTTTATGAAGGAACTAGGAGAAGGTTTTAGTTTTATAGATAATGAATATAAAATAAAACTAGGAGATAGATATAATTATATAGATTTATTACTGTTTAATTACATATATAATTGTTTTATAGTAATAGAATTGAAAATAACAGAGTTAAAGAAAGAACATATAGGCCAAATAGAAACATATATGAATTATATAGATAAAAATATAAAAAGGATAGAACAAGATAAAACGATAGGAATAATTATATGCAAAAAAGATAATAAATTTATAATGGAATATTGTAGTGATGATAGGATATATCAAAGAATGTATAAGCTCATTTAGTAAACTGTCAACAAAAAAAGGTTGACAGAATATAATTAATGTGATAATATTATTACAGAAAACGGAGGTGCTTTATGGCAGTTAAATTAAGATTAAAAAGAATGGGTAGCAAGAAAAAACCATTTTACCGTATTGTAGCAGCAGATTCTAGAGTTGCTAGAGATGGTAAATTTATTGAACTTGTTGGAACATACAATCCAGTTGGAATTTCAGCAGAAGTTAAAATTAACGAAGAAGTTGCATTAAAATGGTTAAATAATGGTGCTCAACCAACTGATACAGTTAGAAATTTATTAAGTAATGCTGGTATTATGAAAAAATTTCATGAAAGTAAATCAACTAAAAAAGAAGGAAAATAATTATGAAGTTAGTTGAATTAACAGAATTTTTAGTAAAAAATTTAGTTGAAGATCCAGAGACAGTTTCAGTTCGTCAAATGGAAGATGATGATGTTATTACAATAGAAGTTTTAGTATCAGAAGATGATATTGGAGCAGTTATTGGACGTGGTGGACAAGTAGCTAGCGCTATTCGTACAATTGTTTATGCATCGTCTTATGCGCATGATAATAAAAAGGTAAGAATTAATATCGATTCTATTTAGATATTAGTTCTTTTTTCTTGTTTTTATATCTTTTCTATAATATAATGTTATTAGAGAAAAATAATTGGAGGATGTATGAAAAAAGGTTTACTTAGTAGAAGTATTTTATTATTAGTTTGTGTACCATTATTAATTGTTGGTGGTTTTTTATTTGATGTAGCAGTATTAATTATATCCATTGTTTCATTATATGAATTCATGAAGATAAAGGAAGAAAAAAAGAAATTACCTGCATTTATCAAATTTATTTCATATGTAATTATGACATTGATGATACTTATGAATATTGATAATAATTTGTTCGCATTCGCAATAGATTATCGTGTTTTAGCAGCACTTTTTATACTCTTCTTAATTCCAACAGTACTATATCATAATCGTGAAAAATATAGTATAAATGACGCTTTTTATATGATTGGTGGAATAATGTTTTTAGGCATTTCATTATCAACACTAGTTATTATTCGTGAAAAAAGTTTATCTTTAATTGTTTATTTATTATTGATACCTTTTGTTACAGATCTTTATTCATTAATTATAGGTAAATTAATTGGAAAAAGAAAATTATTAGAAGTGATTTCTCCAAATAAAACTTTAGAAGGTATGATTGGCGGTACTGTATTTGGTGTTATAATACCAACAATTTATTATAATTTATTTGTTAATAGTGCAAACCCTATATATGTAATAGTTTTAATAACACTATTTCTATGTATACTAGGTCAATTAGGAGATTTAGTTTTTTCGGCTATAAAACGTTACTTTAGTAAGAAAGATTTCTCTGATGTGCTTCCTGGATATGGGGGAATATTAGATAGGTTAGATAGTATTATTTTTGTAGTTTTAGGATTTATGTTTTTTATGACAATTATATAAGAAAGAGTGATACGATGACAATTATATATTTTATTTTGATTTTGGGTATTATTGTGTTTGTTCATGAATTTGGACATTTCTTGTTTGCTAAAAAAGCTGGAATATATGTTTATGAGTTTTCAATAGGAATGGGACCACAAATTTTTAAATGGACAAGAAAAAATGATGAAACAGTGTATGCAATAAGACTTTTTCCTATAGGTGGTTTTGTTCAAATGGCTGGAGAAGAAGTTGAAGTTGATGAAAAAATTCCTAAAGAAAAAAGAATGCAATCAAAGACTTGGCTACAAAGATTTATGACTGTAATTGCAGGAATAATGTTTAACTTTATTTTATCAATCATTTTACTTTTTATAATAGGATTAATTAGTGGATGTCCAACTAATAAGGCATTTGTCGGAACTGTTGAAGAAGACAGTATGGCATATAAAGCTGGTCTTGAAATAGGTAGTACAATAACTAAAATAGATAATAAAAAAGTTAATAATTATGATAAATTAATATTAGAATTTCAAGTAAGAAATGGTAAAACTATTAATTTTGAAGTTGTAACAAAAGAAGGAGAGACTAAAACAATTTCTATAACTCCTGAAAAAATTGACAATAACGGACAAGAAGCTTATAAGTATGGTTTTTCTTTAGAAATACCAAGAGAGTATGGCTTTATAGCGGCATTAAAATTTGGATTTAGAAAGACTTTTTCATTAATTGAACAGATGTTTTTTATAGTTTGCTATTTATTTACTGGAACACTTAGTTTAAAAAGTTTATCTGGTCCGATAGGTATCTTTACTCTAGTAGGAGAAACTGCGAAGACTGGATTCGTTAATTTGATATATTTATTAGCACTTATTAGTATAAATGTGGGATTTATTAATTTTTTACCACTACCGGCATTTGATGGAGGAAGAATTTTATTCTTAATTATAGAAAAAATAAAAGGTTCCCCTGTTAATCCTAAAGTAGAAAATATAATACATTCTATTGGTTTTGTTTTATTGATGTTATTAATGGTTTTTATATGTTTTAATGATATTACAAATATAATCAAGAGGTGATAGTGTGAAAGATCACTTAAAAGAAGTATTAAGTAGTTGTAAAAATTATGATTTTATTGTTAATTATACTATCCCTGTTAGTGATACTTTATCCCAAAATTTAATAAGCTTTTATCAAGATTATGTGTTTTTTAATTGGAGCAGTAGTGATAATATCAAGTTACTTGATATTATCATTTTCACTTATATAACGGATCAAAATTTTAATGAGTACGTTTATAATGCTTATTTAGAATCTGGTGATATTTTGCCGGTGTTTGAAGTTTTAGTTAAATTATATAGTGAATATGAAGATAATAAACTTAAGATAGTAGATAGTACTATTTGGATTTAGAGGTGAATTATGTTAAAAGTAGAAAATATAACAAAATATTATGATAAATTCTTGGCAGTAGATAATTTATCGTTTGAAGTGAAACCTGGTGAAATATTTGGTTTATTAGGTGTTAATGGAGCGGGAAAAACTACAACGTTTAGAATGATTATGGGGCTTTTAGAACCGACTAGTGGCAAGATTACTCTAGATGGAAAACCAATCGATTATTCAGTAACAGATAAAATAGGTTTTTTAACAGAAGAAAGAAGTTTGCTTACAAAATTAACAGTGTTGGAACAATGTGAATTTTATGGGGCATTAAAAGGAATGGATAAAGATTCTATTCATGAAAGACTTGATTACTTACTTGATAAGTTTGAAATAAGTGATTATAAAAACAAAAAAATTAAAGAACTTTCTAAAGGTAATCAACAAAAGATTCAATTTATAACAGCTATTTTAAATAATCCAAAACTTTTAATTTTAGATGAACCTTTTTCAGGTTTGGATCCTTTTAATGTAGAACTTTTTAAAAACGAAATTATTGAAATGTCTAAGAGTGGTAGCATGATTATATTTTCTTCACATCGTATGGAACATGTAGAACTATTTTGTAAAAAGATAGTTGTTATTATGAAAGGTAAAGCTGTTCTAGAGGGTGAACTAAAAGATATCAAAGAAAAATATCGAAAGAAAAATATTATTATTAAGGGCGATATAGAGGTTGATAAAATTGCCAAAATTGATGGTGCTATAGATGTTTCTAAAAATGATATTACAGATGAATATCAAATAAAAATATCAGATAAAGATGTTGCTCCTAAAGTTTTTAAAGCAATTAAAAATAGTGATATTTCAAAATTTGTGGTTGAAGAGCCATCCTTAAATGAAATATTTGTAGAAAAGGTTGGTGAATCATATGAAAAGTAAATTTAATTATTTAATTAGCATGAGTTTAAAAAGGAAAATCAAAACAAAATGGTTTTTGATTGCCAATATTGTTCTTGCTATTATACTTGTTGGAATAATTAACATTGATAGTATTATCACAATGTTTGGTGGAGATTTTAATGAGAAAACAACAATTTACGTTATTGATAATACTGAAAATACTTTTGATATTTTTAAATCCCAACTTGATAATACCGAAACCTTATTGAATGATGATACTGATTATAATGTTATTAAAGAAGAGAGAGCTATCGATGAATTAAAAGACTTAATTCTTAACGAAGAAAAAGAAAAGAATAATATTATTTTAGAGTTTAATAATTCTGATAATAATTTTTTAGACATATCTATTATAACTAAAGAATATATTGATTTAGCGGATACTCAAATTTTAACAACAGCTCTTAATAACACTAAGACGACTATTGCAATTTATAATTCTAATATTTCTGAGGAAGAGTTAAGTGCTATATATAGTCCGGCTAATATTGAAAGAATATATTTGGATACTGATAAAAATGCTCAAGATGAAAATACTAAAATGATTTTAACCACTGTATTTCCAATTCTAATATTACCATTTTTTATGTTAATTATATATTTAGTTCAAATGATAGGTGCAGAAGTTAACGATGAAAAAACTACTAGAGGAATGGAAATAATTATTTCGAATGTTTCTCCTAAGACACATTTCTTTTCTAAAATAGTTGCAGGTAATTTATTTGTTTTATTACAAGCAGGGCTTTTATTTATATATACCTTTATAGGGATGATTATTCGTAAATTTATAGGCGGAAATTTGATTTCTAATGGAGTTACATCGCAAGTTAAAGATGTCATGACTACTGTTTTAAGTTCTAATATAGGAGAACAGTTAAAAATAATTTTACCATTAACAATAATATTAATGTTACTTACATTTTTAGCTTATTCACTCCTTGCAGGTGTTCTTGCTTCAATGACAACTAACACTGAGGATTTTCAACAATTGCAAACACCAATCATGGTTGTATTGTTACTTGGTTATTATACATCTATGATGGCTAGTATGTTTGAAGGATCATTATTTATAAAGATATTGTCATTTATACCTTTTGTTTCCGCAATCCTTTCACCATCTTTGTTAATGCTTGGACAAATAGGAGTAGTTGAAGTAATTATTTCAATAGTCATAATGGTTGGAGTTATATATTTATTAATTAAATATGGTTTAAGAGTTTATAAAATAGGAATATTAAACTATTCATCTAAGAATTTATGGAAAAAGATGTTTAAAGCTTTGAAAAATAAATAGTTTGTGTTATAATACTTGAACAAGGAAGTGGAATTATGAAAAAAACTTATGATTTTAATTCGATATATTTTGGTTCGTTAGTATACAACACAGGAAGTGACGGGTATTACTATAGTTATCCTGTAGCGTTACAAAAAGTAGAAGAGAATCTTTATAAAAAAATAGACAAGAACTTTGTTATGGGACCTTATACAGTGGGAACAGATGAATTTTTGACGGTTACTAATATTGTACCTTTGTCATCATTAATAGATAATAAAGGTGATACAAAAATAAGTGAAGGTAAAATAACATTACAACTTTTAAAGTATTGTTTAAATTCAAAAAACAGAGAAGTTACACTTTATAAAGACGCTAAAGAAAATTATGATAAACAATATAGCATAAAGAAGAATAAATAGTTCTTCTTTTTATATAATATAAATGAAAATGTTTGACTTTAAATATATTTGTGTTATAATTAATATGGCTTTTTAAAAAACACGTAAATCGATTATTATGTCTAGTGCCAAATGGTGATGTAATAAGTTGAAATTTACGGAAGAAAAAACAAAAGGAGGAATATTATGACAGTTGTGTCTATGAATTATTTATTAGAAGCTGGTGTACATTTTGGACATCAAACAAAAAGATGGAATCCAAAAATGAAAGAGTACATTTTTACTTCAAGAGATGACATTTATATTATTGATTTAAAGAAAACTGCAGAGAAAATTGAAGAAGCTTACGCTGCTTTAAAAACAATTGCAGAAAATGGTGGAAAGGTTTTATTTGTTGGAACTAGAAAACAAGCTAGTGATGCAATTAAAGAAGAAGCTTTAAGAAGTCAATCTTACTATGTTTCTGAAAGATGGTTAGGTGGAACTTTAACAAACTTTAGAACTATTCGTAAGAGAGTTAAACGTTTAGAAGAAATCGAAAATATGGAAAAAGATGGTACTTTCGATTTATTACCTAAAAAAGAAGTTATTGGTTTAAAGAAAGAATACGAAAAATTAAATAAAGTTTTATGTGGTATTAGAGATATGTACAAATTACCAAGTGCTTTATTTATAGTAGATCCATCAAAAGAATATATTGCTATTAGAGAAGCTAGAAAATTAGGAATTCCAGTATTTGGTATTGTTGATACTAACTGTGATCCAGATGATGTAGATTATGTAATTCCAGGTAATGACGATGCTATTCGTGCTGTTAAGTTAATTACTGGTGTTATGGCTAATGCAATCGTAGAAGCAAATGGTGGAGAATTAGTAGACTATGTAAGTACAGATGATAGAGCAAAAGATGATGCTGAAATTATGCAAAAAGCTGTAGATTCTGTAAAGAAAAAAGAACCAAGAAGATTTGAAGGAAATAAAAATTTTGATAGAAAACAATCAGTAAAAAAATCATCAGACAAAGTAGAAACTAAAAAAGAAGCTAAAAAAGAAGTTAAAACTACAGAAAAAAAAGCCGTTGTTGATTTATCAACTAAAACAGTAGCAGAACTTCGTGAAATGGCTAAAGATAAAGAAATTAAAGGTTATTCTACAATGAAAAAAGCTGAACTTGTAGAAGCTTTACAATAAAACTACTAAGGTGATTATGTTTAATCACCTTTTATTAATATAAGGAGGATATTTATGATAAGTGCTAGTTTAGTAAAAGAACTAAGAGAAAAAACAGGAGCAGGTATGCTTGACTGTAAAAAAGCTTTAGAAGCAACTAATGCTAATATTGAAGAAGCAATTAATTGGCTAAGAGAAAAAGGTATTTCTAAAGCTGCTAAGAAAGCTGAAAGAATTGCTGCTGAAGGATTAGCTGCTATTTATACTGAAGGTAATGTAGCTGCTATTGTTGAAGTTAACTCTGAAACAGATTTCGTTGCTAAAAATAGTGAATTTGTTTCTATGGTAGATGCAATTTTAAAAGCTATTGTTAAGAACGATCCAAAAACAAATGAAGAAGTATTAGCTTTAAATGTTGATGGAATGACTATTAACGATTTAATAGTTGAAAAAACTGCTAAAATTGGAGAAAAATTAAGTTTTAGAAGATTTACAAGAATCGAAAAGAAAGATTCTGAGGTATTTGGAGAATATATTCATATGGGTGGTAAAATTGCTGTTTTAACAGTAATTGATAATGCTTCAAGTGAAGTAGCTCGTGAAGTGGCTATGCATGCTGCTGCTATGAGACCACTATATACTAAATCAAGTGAAGTACCAACTGATGTATTAGAAAAAGAAAAAGCAATTATGAGAGAACAACTTATTAATGAAGGTAAACCTGCCGAAAGAATTGATGGTATCTTAGTTGGAAAAGTTAAAAAATACTATGAAGAAGTTTGTTTAGAAAATCAAATCTTTGTTAAGGCACAAAACAAAGAAACTGTTGCTGAATATGTAGCTAATAATGGTGGTACTATTACTACTATGATTCGTTATGAAGTAGGCGAAGGAATGGAAAAAAGAGAAGAAAACTTTGCCGAAGAAGTAGCAAAACAAATGAATATGTAAAAGAGTGATTTAAACACTCTTTTATTTTTGCTTATATTATTTTAAAATAAAGTAGAATATGATATAATGAATAAGAGAAAGTATGTGATAATATGATACAGAAAAGTGTTTCTTATGAAGATTTAATGTCTTTATTAAAAACTTATATAACTGATCAAGATAAGCTTGATTTAATTGATAAAGCATATAATATGGTTAAAGAAAAACACGAAGGTGAAAAAAGGTTAACAGGGGATCCATATATTAATCATTTTATTTCAGTTTCGTATATTCTTGCCGAAATAAAAGCAGATGCTGAAACAATTTGTGGAGCTATGTTACATGAATCATTAAAAAACAAGGATTTAACTTTAGAAGAAATAGAAAAAGAGTATAGTCATGATATTGCTCTTTTAGTAGATGGTGTTACTAAATTAAATAATTTAACACTAACAGGAGATAACGAGGCAGTACTTGCTAATCACCGTAAAATAATTGTTGGGTTGTCAGAGGATGTTCGAGTTATTATCATAAGACTCGCTGATAGACTTCATAATATGCGTACTCTTTGGGTTCATCCAGAAGATGTACAAAAAGAAAAGGCAAAAGAAACGCTAGATATTTTGGTTCCTATCGCTCATCGCTTAGGTATGAATAAAATGAAAAGTGAACTTGAAGATTTATGTTTACGTTATTCTAAACCAGATGTGTATTATTCAATTATTGAAAAACTAAATCAATCAAAAGGTGAAAGAGATAATTTAGTTATAGAAATGCAAAATGCTGTTAGTGATTTACTTAATGAACATGGTATTAAGCATGAAATTAAAGGTCGTGCTAAAAGCGTTTATAGCATTTATAAAAAGTTAGATAAAGGTAAGAGATTTAGTGATATATATGATTTACTTGCTTTAAGAGTTTTTGTAGATACAGAACAAGATTGTTATCAAGCTTTAGGAATTATTCATTCTAAGTTTAAACCTATGCCTAAAAGATTTAAAGATTATATAGCTATGCCTAAAACCAACATGTATCAATCACTGCACACAACAGTTTTTGGTATAGATGGTAATTTGTTTGAAATCCAGATACGTACTTATGAGATGGATCAGGTTGCAGAAAATGGTATTGCTTCACACTGGTCATATAAAGAACACGGAAGTAATGTAAAAGCTAACATGCAAAATGATATGGAACAAAAATTGCAGTTTTTTAAATCTATTATGGATTTAAAAAAGGAAAATTCTTCTGAAGAAGAATTTATTACAGAAGCAGGAGAAAACTTATTTAAAAATTCTATTTATGTTTTCACACCTAAGGGAGATGTTGTAGAACTTCCTAGTGGATCAACACCAATTGATTTTGCATATAAAGTTCATAGTGGAGTTGGAGATACAATGGTTGGAGCTATTGTAAATAGCAATATAGTTCCTTTGGATTATGAACTTCAAGATAATGATATTATTAAAATTAATACTAATAAAAATAGTAATGGTCCTAGTCGTGAATGGATTAATATGGCTAAAACTAGTCAAGCTAAAAACAAAATAAGAGCTTTCTTTAATCGTATCGATAAAGATGATCATTTAAAAAATGGTGAAGAGTTATTAAATAAAGAGTTAAGAAAAAAGAAATTTGCTTATAATGACTTTTTTACCGATGAAAATGTTAACAAGATACTAAATGAATTAAAGTGTGGAGATCTAAATGAATTATACATTGGTATTGGTAGTGGCAAGTATACACCTCTTCAAGTAATTAAGGTTGTTGATAATACTAATGATACTAAAGAGGAATTAATATTAAAAAGAACGCAAGATAAAGAAGTAAACTTAGATAACATAAAAGCCGATATTATTGTTGAAGGTATTGATGATATTAAAGTAAATATAGCATCTTGTTGTAAGCCAATTCCTGGTGACAGAATTGTAGGATATATTACTAAAGGTAATGGTATAACTGTTCACAGAGCTGTTTGTCCTAATGTTAGTGAATTAGAAGAAAGAATAATTGATGTTAGTTGGAATAATGTAACATCGAAAAAGTACCCTACAACTATTTTAGTTCATGCTAGTAGCGAAGAAAATGTTTTATTAAATGTTATTGCTAAAACTTCTAATACCAACATCAATGTTGAAAGTGTAAAAAATATTAGTACTGCTGATAATTATTTGTTTCATATAACTGTTTTAGTTGAAAATAAGGAAATGCTATTAAAATATATGAATGATATTTATTCTATACCTAATATTATTGATGTAGAAAGACTTATAAAATAATGAAAGTAGTAGTTCAAAGAAGTTTAGCCTCTTCAGTTAGTATTAATAATAAAATAGTTGGTAAAATAGATAAGGGATTAGTTTTACTTGTAGGTTTTACAGAAGGAGATAATGAAGAAATTATTGATAAAATGGTAAAAAAAGTAATAAATCTTCGTATCTTTGATGATGAGAATGGAGTAATGAATAAATCATTGTTAGATGTAAATGGAAGCATATTAAGTATTTCACAGTTTACTTTGTATGCTAATACAAAAAAAGGAAATCGACCTAGCTATATAGAGGCCTTAAATGGCAGTTTAGCTAGTCCTTTATATGATTTATTTAATAAAAAATTAAAAGAGCAAGGAGTAATAGTTGAAACTGGTGTATTTGGTGCTGATATGAAGGTTAGTATAACAAATGATGGACCTATAACTATTATCTTAGAAAGTGGTGTTTAAATGTTAAAAAATAAATTAGATTTTAAATTAATTAATCTAGCTTTAATAGTATTAATTATTTTCTTGATGTATCAAACATCAAACATTTGGTTAGGATTATTAAGCATATCGTTAAGTATTTTAGGTCCACTATTTTTTGGATTTATTATTGCATATGCTTTACATCCTTATTTGAAGTTTTTAATGGATCACAAAGTACCAAAGTCTTTAGCACTCGTTATAGTAGTCTTTACAGTACTTGTTGTATTAGGATTAATTATTGGTTTAGCTGTTCCACTAGTATTTAATCAATTATCAAGTTTATTTAATGGTATTATTACATTCATAAAAGAAATGTCATTAAAATTTGATATTAATGTAGGGGGGTTACAAGATAGTTTATCTTCTACATTTAATAAAATAATTGAAAGAATGGGTACAATGGTATCTAATGGTGCAATTAATGTTATTAATGTATCAATTGGATATATTACTTCTGCATTTATTGCTTTATCGGCTGCTGTTTATATCTTAATAGATATGGATAAAATTAGATCAGAAGTAAAAATATTCTTAAAAAGAAGATCAAAAAAAATGTATCGTTATGTAGAAATCTTAGATGAACAAATGAAAAGTTACTTATCAGGTTTCTTTAAAATAATGTTTATAAGTTTATTTGAATATTCACTTGCATTCTTAGTAATAGGTCATCCAAATGCTTTACTTTTAGGAATACTTGCTGCTCTTGGTAGTTTAATACCATATTTTGGAGGAATATTTACAAATATTATTGCTGCTATCACAGCGTTTGTTGTATCTCCAGCATTATTTATTAGAACAATTATAACATTTGCAATTTTATCTACTTTAGACGGTTATGTTATAAATCCACTTGTATATGGTAAAACAAATCAGGTACATCCATTAGTAGTTGTTTTATCAGTATTTGTTGGAGGAACATTATTTGGAATACTTGGAATTATTCTTTCTTTACCTGTTGCTATTATTCTTATAACTACTTATAAGTACTTTAAAGAAGATATTAGTGATAAAATAGTCGATATGAGAGAGAATAGTAAAAAAGCTAAATAATAGTACTTAAAAAGTCATGAAATTCATGACTTTTTTGTTTTGTAAAAAAGGAAATAAGAAAGTTATCTTGTATATTATAAATAGAGGGAGGTAATCATGAATTACTATAGAGAAATAAAAGAAGAACTAATAAATAATGAGATAACAAAAAGAGTAAAAGATTATAGTAAAAATAGAAGTGATTTAAATACATATTATAATGTAGGTAAATTATTATCAGAAGCAGGTAAACATTATGGTGAAGGTATTATTAAAGAGTATTCAAGAAGATTAACAAGCGAATTAGGTAAAGGATATACTTTTACATCATTAACAAGAATGAGAAATTTTTATCTAATGTTTAAAGATGAAAAAATTGCGACAGTGTCGCAACTTTTGACATGGAGTCATTACTCTGAATTATTACCTATTAACAATATTTGTGCAATTAATTATTATATTAAAATAACAGAACAACAAAACTTATCGGTAAGGCAATTAAGAGAAAGAATAAAAAATAAAGAATATGATAGATTAGATGAAAAAACAAAAGAAAAGTTAATAAACAATGAAGAATCTAAGGTAAATGATTTAATAAAAAATCCTATTTTAATCAAAAATAGTTATGATTATAAAGAAATATCGGAGAAGATATTACAAAAATTAATATTAGAAGATATGCCTAACTTTTTAGATGAACTTGGAACAGGCTTTTGTTTTATAAGAAATGAGTATAAAATCAAAATAGGTGAGAGATATAATTATATAGATTTATTACTCTATAATATAAACTACAATTGTTATGTAGTAATAGAGTTAAAAATAACAGAGTTAAAAAAAGAACATATAGGACAAATAGAAACATATATGAATTATATAGATAAAAATATAAGAAGAGTAGATCAAGATAAAACAATAGGAATAATTATATGTAAGAAAGATAATAAGTTTATAATGGAATACTGCAGTGATGATAGAATATATCAAAGAATGTATGAGTTAGTGTAAAGACAAGAAAAATGTGATTGACAATAAAAAAACCTAGCTATATAATTAAAATGTAAAGTAAAGAGTAGGAGGACAAATTATGAAAAAAAGAGGATTTACTTTAATCGAATTACTAGCGGTAATAGTGGTATTAGCAATAATCGCATTAATAGCAACACCAATAGTAATGAACACAATCAAAAAATCACAAAAGGGAGCTGCAGAAAGAAGTGCGGATAGCTACATTAGACAAGTAGAAACAGCAGTAGCAGAAGCAAGGTTAGATAATAAAACAGTACCAGATGGAACATATCAAATAGATGGGCAAGGAAATCTAATAGGAACAGGATTACCAGATGGTAAATTAAAAATAGAAATGAATGGAAATAAACCAACATCAGGAACCATAAAAATAAACAATGGCCAAGTTACAACAGATTCAAAGATGACAGTAAAATCTTATGAAGTAGCATACAACCCAACAACAAAGAAATATGAAGCATCAGAGAAAGGAAGCACAACTCCAAATACACCATCAACAACAGTAGTGTATAGTGGGTCAACAGATGAAATAAAAATAAGCGATACAATAAATCCAAATGATACATCTAAATTTACAAAAGATGCAAGTACATTAGGAAAAAGTTATTATTTAAAACATGTATTAGATAAAGATAATAAAGTAACAGAATCATATGCATGTGCTATATTTAATAGTAAAGAATATTGTGTAAGAGGAGGAAACGCATCATTCTATGGATATGCAGAAAATGAAGTAGATTATACAGGAAATGCATTAATATTAAAACAAATAAAAGATGCAAAAATAGAGGGAATAAGATGCGACCTCTATGTGGACAACGCTCGCTGCCATGATGACTCCATTTATTTGGTTGCGCATTCGGATGGTTACGTTAGTGCGATCGGGGATGATGGCCCCTGCAGCGTCGATAGTGATGGTAGTTCGTATTGCTAAAGCTTCTAGTTGTGCGCCCTACATCTTAGAATCTAATATTATTAAATAATGATATTATATAAAAAACAAATAAAATTAATTTAGATTTTATTTATTTTTTTATAAAAATATATCATGATAATTGACTAAAAACAGAAAATAATATATACTATAAGCAGAAATTAATTATTTGTTTGAAAGAGTATTATAAATAGTTTTTAAGAGAGTATGTGGTTGGTGAGAACATATAAATAAATTTATAAGAAGACATCAAACGTTAAATAATCGTTATTCGCGTTAAGAATTAGAGTCTATAAAGTAAGGTGGTACCGCGTTATATACGCCCTTACAATATAGACTTATTTTATTAAAAGGAGGATTTTTATGATACAAAAACCAAAGGGAACTTATGATGTCAATAGTGAATATGGAAGAAAGGTATTATATTTAGAAGATTTACTGAAATCATTGATGGAAAAATATAATTATGAATATGTTAGAACTCCACTTTTTGAAAGTAGTGAATTGTTTCACCGTGGTGTAGGAGAAACGAGTGATATTGTAACTAAGGAAACATATGATTTTGTTGATCGTGGTGAAAGAAATATGACATTACGTCCTGAAGGAACAGCAGGAGTAGTACGTAGTTTTATTGAAAATAAAATGTATGGGCGTGCGGATATGCCTGTTAAAACTTGGTATTATGGGCCAATGTATCGCTATGAAAGACCACAATCTGGACGTTTTAGAGAGTTTTATCAATTTGGTGTTGAAGTATTTGGAACTCCAAGCCCATTGATGGATGCGGAAGTAATAAGTATTCCAGTTCGTTTTTATGAATTATTAGGTTTAAAAAATATAAAAGTTAATATTAATAGTTTAGGTGACCAAGAATCAAGAAAAAATTATCGTGAAGCTTTAATTGAATATTTTAAACCATATATTGATGATCTTTGTGAAGATTGTCAAGCTAGATTTTTGAAGAATCCTTTACGTATTTTAGATTGTAAGGTTGATGCTGATAAGGATATAATGAAAAATGCTCCAAAGATGATTGATTACTTAAATGAAATAAGTAAAAAACATTTTGAGGATGTTCAGAAGTATTTGAACGCTATGAATATTGAATTTGTTGTTAATCCTAAAATTGTAAGAGGACTTGATTATTATACTCACACCGTATTTGAAGTAGAGGCTTCGGTAGAAGGTTTTGGTAGTCAAAATGTTTTAGGAGCAGGTGGAAGATATGATAATTTAGTGGAAAATCTGGGAGGGCCAAAAACTCCAGGCGTTGGATTTGCTTTAGGATTAGAAAGATTAATAACTGCGTTAGATTTTGAAAAAATAAACTTAATAGATGAAAATAGTATAGATGTTTATGTTGTTCCAATGAGTGAACTTGAGAATGATTATGCGCTAGCGCTTCTTGATCATTTACGTATGAATGGATTTAAAGCTGATATGGATTATATGGCAAGAAATTTTAAATCTAATTTTAAACAAGCTGATAGATTAAATAGTAAGTATGTAGTTTTGGTTGGTAATGAAGAGACTAAGACTGGAATACTTACTATAAAAGATAATAAAACAAAAGAAGAGTATAAGATAAAAGAAGAAGAGTTAATAGAATTTTTTGATGAAAAAATAGAGGAGTAGATATAATGAAAAAGAATTATAACACTGACTTTAATATAAAAAATGTTGGTGAAAGTGTTAAATTATATGGTTGGGTTTCAAAAGTAAGAAACCTAGGTGGTTTAATATTTATTGACCTTCGTGATAGAAGTGGAATTATCCAATTAGTTGTTAAACCAGATAATAAAAACTATGATGTGGCTAGTTCTCTTCGCAATGAATATGTTATTGAGGTAGATGGTGTTATATCAGAAAGAGAAAGCAAAAATATTAACATTCCAACAGGGGAGATTGAAGTAATAGTTTCTAATTTAGAACTTTTAAATACATCTTTGGAAGTACCGTTTACAATTGATTCTAAAACAACCGCACTTGAAGATA
Source organism: uncultured Bacilli bacterium (assembly GCA_934120265.1). Taxonomy (GTDB): domain Bacteria; phylum Bacillota_I; class Bacilli_A; order RF39; family UBA660; genus SIG204. The sequence continues at coordinate 39,993 of CAKOTU010000005.1, read as the reverse complement.
CAAGGTTAAAATATCGCTATTTAGATATAAGAAGAGATGAGATTAAAAATAAACTTATTATGCGTCATAAAATTGCTCATACAATACGTGAATATTTAGATAAGAATAATTTTATTGAAGTAGAAACTCCAGTACTTTGTAAATCAACGCCTGAAGGGGCCCGTGATTATTTGGTACCGTCTCGTGTTAATAAAGGTAAATTTTATGCCTTGCCTCAATCGCCACAAATATTTAAACAATTGTTAATGGTTGGTGGCATGGAAAGATATTATCAAATTGCTAAGTGTTTTAGGGATGAAGATTTACGTGCAGATAGACAACCAGAATTTACACAAGTAGATATGGAAATGAGCTTTGTAAACGAAGAAGATGTTATGGAAATGACGGAAGGTTTATTAAAAGAAGTATTTAAAAAAGTGAAAAATATAGATATTAATTTACCTTTAATGAAGATGAAATATGATGATGCAATTAAAGATTATGGTTCTGATAAACCAGACTTAAGATTTGAAATGAAAATAAATGATGTAACAGAAGTATTTAAAGATACAGAGTTTGTCGTTTTTAAGAATGTAATTCAAAATAATGGAATAATTAACTGCTTAGTCGTAAAAAATGCTAGTGATAAGTATTCAAGAAAAGATTTAGACAAATTAACAGAGTTTGTAAAAACATATAAAGCTTCAGGTTTAGCATATTTAAAATTTAACGAAGAAGTTGCAGGAAGTATTGCTAAGGTTGTAACAGATGTTGAATTAAAATCTTTAAAGGAAAAATTAAATATTGAAGATAATGATTTAGTATTATTTGTTGCTGATAAATATAATATTACTAAAATAGCGTTAGGAGCTTTAAGATGCAAATTAGCTCGTGAATTAAACTTAATAGATGAAAATAAATATGCATTACTTTGGGTTGTAGATTTTCCATCATTTGAATGGAGTGAAGAAGAAAATAGATTTATGGCATGTCATCATCCTTTTACAGCACCTAAGGATGAAGATGTTGATAAGTTATTAACAGATAAAGCACATTGTTATTCTAAGGCTTATGATATTGTTATTAATGGTTATGAAGCTGGTGGTGGATCTATTCGTATTCATAATCAATATGTTCAACAGAAAATGTTTGAGGCTTTAGAGTTAACAGAAGAGCAAATAAGAGAAAAATTTGGTTTCTTTGTTGATGCTTTAAAATATGGAACTCCACCACATGGAGGACTTGCTTTAGGATTTGATAGATTAACAATGTTACTTACAAACACTGAAAATATTCGTGATGTAATAGCGTTCCCTAAAACAGCAAGTGCAACTGATTTGATGAGTGAAGCTCCAAATTTAGTTGATGAAAAGCAATTAAAAGAATTAAATATTAAAATAAAATAAAAAGTTGTTAAACCTCTTTAAAAAAATAAAAATGTATGCTATAATTTAAGTAGCCTAGATAGTATGGTTTGTTCCAAAAAAAACCTACTAATTAAAAACGATTGGGAATCTAATTCGTGTATGGTGTTGAATGCTTATATTTATATAAGAATCCTAAAGTATGTGATGTGATGCCCACCTGGGAGACTAGGTTTTATCGTTATCGGGCGCCGATTATTTGGGTTTTGAAAAAGGTATAGAAATATACCTTTTTCTTTTATAAAAATATGTTATAATTAAATAGGTGGTAAAATGGAACAACTAAAGAGATTTGAGTTATTAGTGGGAAATGAAAACATAAAAAAGATAAATGATGCTAGAGTTTTGGTTTTAGGACTTGGCGGAGTTGGTAGTTACGCTTTAGAGGCCATTGTAAGAAGTGGTGTAGGTAATGTTGTTATAGTTGATTATGATAAAATAGACATAACTAATTTAAATAGACAGTTAATGACTAATCATAACAATATAGGACTTTTGAAAACAGAAGTATGGAAGGAAAGAATAAAAGATATTAATCCTAATTGTAATGTTGAGGCAGCAACTAAAAAACTAACTAAAGAAGATGTTAATGATTTATTTAAATATAATATTGATTATGTGATTGATGCATGCGATACTTTAGAAGTAAAGAAAGAACTTATTCTTGCGTGTCATAAAAATAAAGTGAAACTAATATCTAGTATGGGAACAGGTAATAAATTTGATCCATCACGTTTAAAAATAATGGATATTAGAAAAACAAGTTATGATCCACTTGCTAAAAACATAAGAAAGTTTGTTGTAGATAATAAAATTAACTATAAAGTGAATGTTGTGTGTAGTGATGAGTTACCACTAAAAGTATCAAATCCTATTGGTTCTACGGCTTTTGTTCCAGCAACTTCTGGATTGTTATGTGCAAGCTTTGTTATAAATGATATTATAAAGGAGAAATAGTATGACTTTAATTAATGATTTAAAAAATTTATGTAAAGAAATAAGTGGCAATGTCGTAACAATAGGTGTTGATTATAAGACCGTTTTAGACGAGCTTGATAAAAATGAAAAAATAGTTAATTTATACAGTATGCAATTTAATGGTAAGAAAAGAAGTAAGAAAAAAGAAAAAGGTAAAAAAAGAGATAAGATAGTATCTATAAAGAAAATTAGAAAAATATTTAAGAAGAAAAAAATAGATTATATTATATGCAATATAGAAGATATAAATAGATTTTTAAGAACGTTTATTAGAGATAGTGTTTATATAAATAAGAAAAAACTTTATATATATGGTTCTAAAAATAATATTGATTTAGAGTTGATTGAAAAAAGATATAATCGATATAACGTTATTATAAATATAACAGAGTATGATAAAGATGTATTGATAGAAATTGATAATACCAAGGCATTTAATAATGCACTTAAAGATATATTTTATAATATTGCAGATATTTTTTATTCTATTTATAATGCTATTGGTGATTTATTGATTAATTAGCAGTGTAAAGCTTGCTAATTTTATTTATAATACTATTTATAAAAGCTAATAAAAATGGTATTATATTCTAGTATAGTAGGTGTTAATATGAAAGAAAAAAGAAAAATAAAAAAAGATAAAGTTTTTATATTATGTAGTATTGTTTTTTTAGGTGGTCTTTTTATAAACTATGTGGCAAGATTAATATATTTTTATATTAAGATGAGATAGGTGAAATAATGAGTAAAAATGATTTATATAGTATGTATAATGAAATGAATGATATGATTAATTCTATCGATATAAAAGATGATGATATTGTAAAAGATGACAATATAGTTTATATAGAAGAAGAACCTATAGTAATTGAAGATAAAGAAGAAATACCTAATATAATAGATGATGATATAAAAATAGTTGAAAATGAAAATTCTGATGACACTGAGGATGTTGTTACAATTATAGAACCTGAAATTTCAGATAGCCAAGAAGTATCTGTGAAACCTGATGAGATAATTAATGTTTCAGAGCCAAGTGAACAAATTAAAGATTCAGTAGATGAGACTACTGATAATGATGATATTGTTAGTATAGATGAAATAGAGCAAATTTTAGATGATGAAAAAACTAAAGAATTAGTTGTAGATTATATAAAAGATGCCGAAAAGAAAAATAAAAAAGAGAAAAAGAAAAAAGATAAGTCGAATAAGAAAAAAAGCAGTAAGGGCTGGGTTATAACTTTTAGTATTTTAGATGTTATAGCTATTATTTGTTTATTCTTAATGTATGGACCAATTTCTTATTTTAGAAATCTTTGGGTAACAAGTGCCATGACAACAATGAGTCATAAGTATTTAGCATATATTTTCTTTAATCAAAATACTATTAATCATATTTTAGATAACAATAAAGTAATTGAATCAGGTAGTGATGGAACAACAGATGGTGTGGATATTGCTGGTGAAGATCCTGGAATTTATGAATCAATATATGAAGAACAGGTCCTAAAAAGAGATCCCGGTAACGATTTATATAAAGTTATAGATGTTGAAGGCAATGGCTATAAAGGACATTTGTTAGTTGTGTATGATCCATCACGTGTTCGTTTATATCAATATGAAGGAATAAGCCATGGAGGTAAGCAATTAGATAAAATGCTTGAGCTTGCTGGTGCTAAAGCTGGAACTAATGCATCAGGATTTTCTGTGAATTATAATACATATCAATATACAATAGCAGGAAGCGTTATAATGAATGGTAAGGTCGTTAGTAATGGTGGTGCCACTGGTTGGGGTGGAGGAATTGTTGGCTTTACAAATGATAACAAACTACTTCTTACTAAAAAATCCGCATATGAAGCTGTAAAAATGGGTGTTAGAGATGGTATGAGTTTTGGTCCATTTTTAGTTGTTAATGGAGAACCATCTAAATTCAAAGGAAATGGTGGTTATGGTATAGCACCTCGTACTGCTATTGGACAAAGAAAAGATGGTATTGTTTTAATGCTTGTTATAGATGGAAGAAGACCTGGACACAGTATGGGTGTTGATATGGTTGAACTTACTAATATTATGGTTAAGTATGGTGCTTATAATGCTTCTAATTTAGATGGTGGAGGTTCTAGCTCTATGGTTGTAGATGGTGAAGTGTTAAGTGTTGCTGGTGGTTCTGGATATTCAGGTGAAAGATATTTACCGAATGCTTGGATAGTTAAATAAAAGCAATTAACAGCAACAAATATAAATTTGTATAATAAAAACAGTAAAAATATTATAAATCCCCCTGGGCAAATGTTCCTGGGGGTTATAATTTAAGAGAAAGTAAAGAGTAGGAGGTATATATGAAAAAGAAAGGATTTACTTTAATAGAATTACTAGCGGTAATAGTAGTATTAGCAATAATAGCACTAATAGCAACACCAATAGTAATGAATACAATTAAAAATGCGAAGAAAGGGGCAGCCGAAAGAAGTGCGGATAGCTACATTAGACAAGTAGAAACAGCAGTAGCAGAAGCGAGGTTAGATAACAAAATAGTACCAGATGGAACATATCAAATAGATGAAGAAGGAAATCTAACAGGTGACCTCTTACCAGATGGTAAACTAAAAATAGAAATGAATGGGAAAAAACCAACATCAGGGACTATAACAATAAGCAATGGAGAAGTGGAAAACTCATCAACTATGACAATAGGGGATTATAGTTTAGTATATAGTGATAATAAATGGACAGCAATGAAAGTAGAAACATATAGATTATCATATAATTTAAAAAATGTAAGTGGAGAAAAAATAACAAATATAAGCAGTACAGAAACAAAAACATTAACATATACAGCAAATACAGGATATCAATTACCAGATAGTATAACAGTAACAGGAGCAACACATATATGGGATAAAGAAACAGGAACATTAATACTATCAAAAGCAACCGGAGATGTAGTTGTAACAATTGTTGGAGAAGAGAAAAAAGCAAAAACATATGCAAATGGAGAAGTAGTATATTTTAATGTAGATAATGGAACAAAATGTACATCCAGTGAAGCAGTAAGTATAACAGAAACAAAGAGTGGATGTATGAAATTCTATGCATTTAATGATGATGGAAAAGATACAGTCAATTTAATACTAGACCATAATACTACTGCAACAGTTGCTTGGAATTCAATCGGAATTAATGCAAGTGGTCCAAAAGAAGTATTAGACAAATTAAAAGGTGATACATCATCATGGCAAGGGACAATAACACCATCAAATTACACTATGGATCAAACAGGACAAAAAAGTAATGCGAAGTATACGATAGATTATAGTAGTTATAAAGCAAGATTAATAACAGCTCAAGAAATAACGCAAATCACAGGAAATACAACATGGGATGAGAGGAATGCTAAGAGTGGTTATTATTTTGATAGTAAAACAATAGATCCAAGTGACACATGTAAAAGTGGAAACACAAGTGGGTGTTCCTATGGATGGCTTTATGATAAAACAAGTACTAATTGTACAGATTTTGGATGTTTAAATAGTTCAAATAAATTTATATTTACATCAGGTTATTGGACAGCTTCTTCTCGTGCTAGTTTTAATGGATACGCTTGGAACGTGAGTTACAGTGGCAACGTTTCCGACCTAGATGTTGCCGATGACATCGGCTGGGGTGTTCGCCCAGTTATAGAAGTATTAAAATCTAAATTAAGTTAACATTAGCAAGATCATTTCTTGCTTTTTTTGTAAAAAACATTAATATTAGTGGTATAATTAAATAGGAGGCTATGTTATGTTTGAAAATAAAAAGATATTTATATTGGGGATGGCAAGAAGTGGATATGAAGCGGCTAAATTACTAGCTAAACATGGTAACGCTATTCTAATTACTGATAAAAAAGAACAGAAAGAAGAACACGTTAAAGAATTAACTGATTTAGGAATTGATATAAGAATATGTGATGATCCTATAGATTTATTAGATGAAACATTTGATTATGTTATCAAAAATCCTGGTATTAAACTAGATCATCCTATTGTTGTTAAGGCTAAAAAGTTAAATATTCCTGTTACTAATGAGGTAGAGGTTGCATATAGTTTTCTATCTAAAAATAATAAAATAATAGGTGTTACAGGATCAAATGGTAAGACAACTACTACGACACTTATTTATGAAATATTAAAAACAGCAGGTAGGGATGCATATTTAGGTGGTAATATTGGTTATCCAGTTTGTTCTTTAGTAGATGTTGTTAATGATGATAGTATTTTGGTACTAGAAATATCTGGACATCAATTACACGATACAATAAACTTCAAGACTAATATTAGTGTTATGACTAATTTAAGTGAGGTTCATATTGATCATTTTGGTACTTATGAAAATTATAAACTAAATAAATGTAAGATTTTTGCTCATCATACTCCTAGTGATGTTGCAATCTTAAATTATGATAATGAAGATGTGATGAATGGTACTAAAGATATAAAATCAAGAAAAATATATTTTTCATCAAAAAATAAAGCTGATTTATACATTAATAATGATGCAATATATTATGGTGATGAAGAGATTATTAAATTAAAAGATATTAAATTAAAAGGTATGCATAATTATGAGAATATTATGTGCGCAATTGCAGCTGTAAAAGAGTTTAATGTATCTAATGAAGATATATATAAATTATTAAGTTCATTTAGTGGAGTTGAACATAGAATAGAATTTGTTGCAAATGTTAATGGTCGTGAATTTTATAATGATTCAAAAGCAACAAATGTTAAATCGACTCAAATCGCACTTTCTGCCTTTTCTAATCCAACTATTTTATTATTAGGAGGATTAGATCGTGGACATTCTTTTGAAGGACTAACAGATTATTTAAAAAATACAAAATTAATTGTTTGTTTTGGGGAAACAAAGCAAAGAATAAAAGAATATGCAGATAAAATTGGTAAAGAATGTATTGTAGTTGATAATTTAATAGAAGCAACAAAACTTGCTTATGACAAATCAAACGAAGGAGATACGATTTTACTTAGTCCTGCATGTGCATCTTGGGATCAATATGCATGTTTTGAAGATAGAGGAACTGAATTTAAAAATACTGTAAAAAGTTTATAAGGGAGAATAATATGAAAATAACAAATGTAATAGGAAGAGAAGTGTTAGATTCTAGAGGTAATCCAACAGTTGAAGTAGATGTAATACTTAAAAATGGAATTAAAGGAAGAGCTATAGTGCCTAGTGGTGCATCAACTGGTATTCGTGAAGCGTTAGAACTTAGAGATAACGATAATACACGTTATAATGGTAAAGGCGTTTTAAAAGCTGTAAGCAATGTAAATAATGAATTAAAAAACTTAGTTGTAGGAATGGATGTATTAGATCAAAAAGCAATCGATTATAAAATGATAGAGGCAGATGGTACAGAAAATAAGTCAAGGTTTGGAGCTAACGCAATTTTAGGAGTATCAATGGCTGTACTTAAAGCTGCAGCTTTAAGTGTAAACAAACCTTTATATGAATATGTAGGAGATGGTAAAGAATTACCTCGTCCTATGATGAATATTTTAAATGGCGGAGCTCACGCGGATAATAACTTGGATTTTCAAGAATTTATGATTGTGCCTAATAGAGATACTATAAAAGAAATAGTACGCGTTGGAGCAGAAGTGTTTCATGCATTAAAAAAAGTTTTAAATGAAAAAGGTTATTTTACTGGTGTTGGTGATGAAGGTGGATTTGCTCCAAACTTATCATCTAATAAAGAAGGTTTTGATTTAATAATTGAGGCTATTAACAAAGCTGGATATAATCCAGGTATAGATGTTTCTATAGCAATAGATGTAGCCGCATCTGAGTTTTATAAAGATGGTAAATACCGCATCGATAATAAAGATTTAACAACTGATGAATTAATTAATTTTTATGAAGAATTAATTAATTCATATCCAATAATTTCTATTGAAGATCCCGTTGATGAAAATGACTGGGAAGGATTTAGTAAAATAACTGCACAATTAGGTGACAAGATTCAATTAGTTGGCGATGATTTATTTGTTACTAATAAAAAATGTTTACAAATTGGTATTGATAAAAAAGCAGGTAACGCAATTCTTTTGAAATTAAATCAAATAGGAACAGTAACTGAAACAATTGAAACTATTAATCTTGCTAAAGAAAATGGTTATAAAACAGTTATTTCACATCGAAGTGGTGAAACGGAAGACACAACGATCGCAGACCTTGCTGTTGGTTTGTCTTTAGGGCAAATAAAAACTGGTTCGATGTCTAGAACTGATCGTATTTGTAAATATAATCAATTAATGAGAATAGAAGAAGAAATTAATAACTAATTTCTTCTTTTTGTATAAAAAAATAATATTTCCTCACAATAGATTTAGGAGGATTATATGGAAAAAGAAAAGTATAAAAGAATAGTTGATAAATATACTCCTAAAGAAAATAGACTTACAAATAGTTTAATTTGTTTTCTTGTAGGAGGAACAATGGGAGTTATAGGTCAAGGATTAATTGATTTATACGCCAATTTACTTCATGTTTCAACAAAAGATGCATCAGTATTCATGATAGTAACGTTGATTTTTATTGGTTGCTTGCTTACTTGTTTTGGCTGGTTTGATAAAGTTGTTAATTTTGCTAAATGTGGTTTAATAGTCCCAATTACTGGTTTTGCTCATGCAATGATGAGTGCGGCCTTAGAATATCGCAAGGAAGGTATGGTAACAGGAATAGGAGCTAATATGATGAAGCTTGCTGGAAGTGTTATTATTTTTGGAGTTGTTAGTGCTTGGTTTTTTGGACTTGTAAGACTAATAATAATGGGAGGTTAGTATGACATTCAAATATAATAATGTTTATTTAAATGAAACAGGTACTGTTACTGGACCTTATGAAGCAAATGGACCATTTAGCAAATTGTATGATAAAAGTTATAAAGATTTTTATTTTGGTACAAAAACTTGGGAACAAGCAGAAAGTAAATTAATTGATGATAGTGTTGACATTGTTCTTGCAAAAATAGGCAAAACTCGTTTTGATATTGATTTACATATATCTGGTGATTTATTAAATCAATTAACTGCATCCAATTATTCAGCTTCGCGTCTTAAAATACCATATCTTGGTATTTATAATGCGTGTGCTAGCAGCGTGGAAGGATTAATAATTGCATCTAACATGGTTGAAACTGGACAAATAGATAATGCTATTGTAACTGTTTCTTCACATAATAATGGCGCAGAAAAGCAATTTAGATACCCGGTTGAATATGGTGGTCCTAAAAGAAAAACTACAACATTTACAACTACTGGTGGTACTTGTGCTTATCTATCACGTGATAAATCTGATATCAAAATTGAAAGTTCAACTATAGGAATAGTAGAAGATTTAGGAGTAAAAGATGTATACAGTATGGGTGCAGTTATGGCTCCTGCTGCTGCTAATACAATTTATAGACATTTATCAGATTTAAATAGAACTATTGATTACTATGATTTGATATTAACTGGAGATTTGGGTATATATGGTAAAGATATTTTAAAAGAATATATGAAAATCGAGTATAGTATTGATTTAAAAAATTATGATGATTCGGCGTCAATGATATTTGATATAAAAAATGAACCTGTATATTCTGGAGGCAGTGGCCCTGCATGTCTACCTTTAGTAGCATATTCTTACATCTTAGATCAAATGAGGCAAGGAAAATTAAAAAAAGTATTGTTAGTTGCTACAGGTGCTTTGATGTCACCGACGACAGTTAATCAAAAATTAACTATTCCAAGTATTGCCCATGCGATTAGTTTGGAGGTTGTAAAATGATTTATGTAAATGCTTTTATCTTTTGTGGTATTGTATGTGTTCTAGGTCAGTTAATTCTTGATAATACAAAGCTTACTCCAGGACATGTAACTACAATATTTGTTGTAGTTGGAGCATTCCTTGATACGTTTAATATTTATGATAAAATAATTTTATGGGCTGGTGGTGGAGCACTAGTACCAATAACTAGTTTTGGGCATCTACTTATTCATGGAGCAATGGCAAGTGCTAGTGAATATGGTTTTATTGGCCTTTTTGCAGGAATATTTGATCTTACTGCATCAGGTATTTCTTCTGCAATTATATTCTCATTTGTTTTAAGTTTATTTTTTAAACCAAAAGATTAGTAACTTAGGTTACTTTTTTCTTTTGCAAAATTGTTATATAATATAGTTGTTTTCACAAATAATACACAATTTTGTGTTATAAAGGTAGTGAGGTGTAGATATGACAACAATACTTATAGTTGATGATGAAGAAAGAATAAGAGAAGTAGTTAAAGAATATTGTTTGTTAGAAGATTATAATGTCTTAGAAGCAAGTGATGGACTTGAAGCTTTAGAAATAGTTAAAAATAATAATATTGATTTAATTGTACTAGATATAATGATGCCAAAGTTAGATGGACTTTCTGCGTTTTCTAAAATCAAAGAAATAAAAAAGATTCCTACAATTATTTTGTCTGCTAGAAGTGAGGAGTATGACAAGTTAGTGGGATTTGAATTGGGTGTTGATGATTATGTAACCAAGCCATTTAGTCCAAAAGAATTGATTGCTAGAATTAAAGTTATTTTAAAACGTAAGAATGGTGATGATAGTTTTAACTATAAAGATTTAAAAATAGATTTTTTAGGTCATGCGGTTTATATTAAAGATAAAGAATTAAAGTTAACACCAAAAGAGTATGACTTATTAGTATATTTCGTAAAAAATCAAAATGTTGCTTTATCACGAGAACAATTATTAAGTAAAATTTGGGACTATGATTTTTATGGAGAAGATAGAACTGTAGATACTCATATCAAAATGTTAAGAAATAATTTAGGTAAGTATCGTAACTTAATTGTTACAGTAAGAGGAATGGGATATAAATTTGTTGCGAAAGAAAACTTATAATTTAAAAAACAAAGTTTGGATTTACTTAATAATATTTTCTCTTTTAATATTAATCTTCTTTTGGACTTTTCAAACATTATTTTCAAATGCGTATTATGAAGTAAATAAAAAAAGAGAATTAAATACCATTGCTAGAAAACTAAATAATACAGATAATATTTTGCTTACAACAGAAATAGATAATTTAGCGTATGATTATGGTGTGTGTATAGAACTTTTTTCTAATAATACTCTTATATATTCTTCTAATTCCTTAGAAAAAGGTTGTATTGAACAGAAAGATTTAACTTTTTATCAATATAAAAACAAATTTATTTCAGGTGATGAAGAAGAAGGGAGTGCATCTTTTTATAATTCTAGATTTAATAATAAAACAATTGTTAAAGCAATCAAGTATAATGATTATACAATTTTTATTAATGCATCACTAGAACCAGTCGGAACAACTTCACTTATCTTATCTAGACAATTAGCCATAGTATCGCTTGCTGTTTTAGCGCTTTCTTTATTACTTAGTTATTTCATATCTGAAAACATATCAAAACCTATTGTTAAATTAAATAAAAAAGCACATGAAATTTCAAAAGGTAATTTTGATATAGAAACGGAAAACATTTCTAGAATAGAAGAAATAGAAGAACTTAATAACACATTAAATACTGCTGCTAAAGAATTATCACAAACAGAAACATTAAGAAGAGAATTACTTGCTAATGTTAGTCATGATTTGAAAACGCCTCTTACAATGATTAAAGCGTATGCTGAAATGGCTCGTGATATTAACTATAATAATAAAAAAAAGAGAGAGGAAAATCTTAATATTATTGTAGACGAAGTAGATAGATTAAATATACTTGTTAATGATATTTTAGAACTTTCCAAAGTCCAAGCCAATACAGAAAAATATGTAAAAGAAAAAATAGACATTAATGATTTTGTTGGTGGTATTGTAAAAAAGTATGATTATTTAAAAGAAGATGGTTATGAAATAATTTATAATGGCATAAAAAATATTCTTGTTAATGAAGATAAAAAAAGACTTAATCAAATTCTTGATAACTTGATTAATAATGCTTTAAAATATACTGGGAAAGATAAAAAAGTTGTAGTAAAAATTGTTGACTTAAAGAAAAGAATTAGAATTGAAGTTGTCGATTCTGGTAAAGGAATTAAAAAAGAAGAATTGAAATATATTTGGGATAAGTATTATAAAATAGACAAAAGTTATCAAAGAAACGCTAAAAGCACCGGATTAGGTCTTTCAATAGTGAAAAACATTTGTGTTCAAAATGATATTAAGTATGGAGTTGATTCAAAAGAAAATTCTGGTAGTACATTTTGGATTGAACTGGAGAAAATATAATTTTCTCTTTTTTGTTTGTAAAAAAGGAAATAGAAAAGATATCTCGTATATTATAATTAGAAGGAGGTAATCATTAATTACTATAGAGAAATAAAAGAAGAACTTATAAATAACGAGATAATAAAGAGAGTAAAAGATTATAGTAAAAATAGAAGTGATTTAAATACATATTATAATGTAGGAAAATTACTATCCGAAGCAGGTAAACATTATGGAGAAAGTATTATTAAAGAGTATTCAAGGAGATTAACAACTGAATTAGGGAAAGGTTATAATACAACCTCATTAAAAAGAATGAGACAATTCTATTTAATAATTGAAAAAGGTGCCACACTGCGGCACTTATTAAGTTGGTCACATTATAGAATTTTGATTACATTAAATGATATAAATGAGATAAACTATTATATATTACAAATATGTAAACTAAACCTATCTATTAGAGAATTAGAACGTAGAATTAAAAATAAAGAATATGAAAGATTAGATGATAAGACAAAAGAAAAATTAATAAATAACGAAGATCCTAAAGTAAGTGATTTAATAAAGAATCCTATTTTAATCAAAAATAGTTATGATTATAAAGAAATATCGGAGAAGATATTACAAAAGCTAATACTTGAGGATATGTCTAACTTTTTAGATGAACTTGGAAGTGGTTTTTGCTTTATAAGAAATGAGTATAAAATCAAAATAGGCGAGAGATATAATTATATAGATTTATTATTGTTTAATTATATATATAATTGTTTTATAGTAATAGAGTTAAAAATAACAGAGTTAAAAAAAGAACATATAGGGCAAATAGAAACATATATGAATTATGTTGATAAAAATATAAGAAGAGTAGACCAAGATAAAACAATAGGAATAATTATATGTAAGAAAGATAATAAGTTTATAATGGAATACTGCAGTGATGATAGAATATATCAAAGAATGTATGAGTTAGTGTAAAAAATTATTGACAATTTTAAAAATAAAATTATATAATTAGTATAGTAAAGGACAGTGGTAGTATGGTTAAAGCAGTTGTTAAAAAATTAGCAAAAATACCAACCTGGGGGGGGGGGTTATTTAATCATACTATAATAATAAATAAAAAAGAAAACACAAAGTTTCTAGACTTTTTGATAGTCTAGATTTCTTTGTGTTTTTTTGCTAATCCTTTACTAAGTAAATCTAATAAAAGAAGGAGGAATAATATGAAAAACAAAAGAGGATTTACACTAATAGAATTACTAGCGGTAATAGTAGTATTAGCAATAATAGCATTGATAGCAACGCCAATAGTAATGAATACAATTAAGAGTGCGAAGAAAGGAGCAGCCGAGAGAACTGCGGAGAATTATATTGATGCTGTAGAAACAGCAGTTGCAACATCAAAGCTAGATAGCGATGGAGTTTCTGATGGAACATACACAATAGATGAGAATGGAAATCTATTAGTACCAAGTCTATCAGATGGGAAATTAACAATCGAAATGAATGGAAATAAACCAACTGGAGGAACCATAACAATAAGCAATGGTCAGGTAACAACCGAATCGAAAATGATAGTAGGAGACTACGAGGTTAAATATAATGAAACTGCTAAAAAATATGAAGCAACAGAAAAAGGAACTTCAACTAAAACATATGCGAATGGTGAAGTAGTATATTTTAATGTAACAACAGGAGAAAAATGTTCTTCATCTGATTATACAGAAACACAAAGTAATACAGGGACAAAGAGTGGCTGTATGAAGTTTTATGCTTTTAATGACAATGGGGCAAATACAGTAAATTTATTATTAGATCATAATACAGCAACAGATGTGGAATGGGTATCTAAAGAAGATTACGTAGCCGCTGGTGGAACTGAAAGCGATTATGGATCACTTGGTAAGAATGATAAAGGTCCATTAACTATATTAAAGCAATTAAAGATGGATACAGCGTCATGGCAAGGAACAGAATCTCCAACAAATTATACAATGGACCAAACAGGGCAATCAAGTAATGCAAAATATACAATAGATTATAGTGGATATAAGGCAAGATTAATAACAGCTAATGAAGTAGCACAAATAACAGGAAATACAACATGGGATGAAAAGACTGCTAGTAGTACATATAACCTTGATACAAATACAACGAAACAAAGTGATACATGTAAAAGTGGTAATACAAGTGGATGTGCTTATGGGTGGTTATATGATAGAACAAAGACAGATTGTACAACATATGGATGTTTAAATAATTCGGATGTATCTAATTCATCAGGTGTGTCTGTATATTGGACAGCATCTTCTTATGCCAATTACTCTGCTGTCGCTTGGAATGTGTCATCTAACGCTCAGGTGGGATACAATTTTGTTTACAATACTGGTGGTTCTGGTGTACGCCCAGTTATAGAAGTATTAAAATCTAAATTAGATTAAAAAAAGGTAGTCGCGAGATTACCTTTTTTGTTTAATAATATTAAATACTTCAATTTGCACTATTTGAAGATTTGTGCTAAAATATGACCCAACTAAGGGGGATTTATATGATTAGAAAGTGGAGTTTTGATGAAGCTTTTTTAAAAGAACAAATAAGAAGGGGAAAAATACGTTTAAAACATATAGATACAAATTCAAGAGAAGCAGACGAAATAATAAGCATGATTGATAATTTTGAACAATTATTAGGTATAGAGAAAGATGAAGAGATTCCAAAAATAAGTTTGGATAGAATGGTTGCTAATCTTAATAATATTATGAATGATGATTTACAGTTAATAAAAATAGATGAATGGCGTGAATTAAAGCACTTTTGTCAACATATGCCAAAATATCATCGTAAAGATACTAACAGTTCAGAACTTCCTAGAGGTGATGGTAGCACATTGAGAGCATCCTTAAATTTTTACAAAAACCTTGATATAAATATTTATGGAGCATGTAAGCGAATTGTTGAATCTGATTACAAACTTGTCAATTTTGTTCCTAAAAAAATATTTAAGAAAGATGATGATGGTTCTAGTTATGTATTTGAATGTGATCATTTAGATTTGCCGTTTGTAAATATAACGTGTCACGATGATTTAAAATATCCTATTACTGTTCATGAATTACGCCATGCGGCAACATATTATTTATACGGAAAAAGAATGAGAACATTATTAGGCGAATTACCTTCTATTTATTCAGAACTATTATTTACGGATAAAATTAATAGACATTATGATTGTGATAATTTGTATAATTTTAGAATTAACGATGTTGGTAATATTATGGCTGGCATGGGAAAATACATTAATTTTTTAGAAAGATTCGATAGTTGGGGAAGAGAATTTAATATATATAATATCTATGATATTTTGGAGGTTTCCAATAATAAACAACTACTAGAGTTATATAAAAAAATTTTAAAGGATCCATATTTAAGAGGTTATGATTATCTTGTTTCTACTTTAATTGCATTGGAATTTAGAGAATGCTATTATGCTGGGTATAAAAATAAAGTTAATGAAGCTATGGAGAATATTATGTTGGGAGCTAAAGTTAAACCAAATTATGATAAACTTGCTGAAAGATATATCAATCACACTAACTATACTTATTCTCTTTCTCTTAAATAATGTCAATAAATGTAATTGTTAAATTATACCACTGTACTAAACAGTGGTTTTTTGATATAATTATGATAGTAGCGAGGTGGTAAAATGAGAAAATTATTAAATATAATAAGTTGTTTGATTATTTTAACAATTACTTTTTTAGTGCCTATAAACGATATCTATGCTTATGATATTTGGGTTGGATATGTAACTGTTTCCCCATCAAAAACCGTTCACTCAACTCCTGCAATGGGTAATTTTAATGCAATTGAGGAGATACCACCATATATAAGCTTTAGAGTTGTTGATTCGCAAACAACAGATGGTATTTTATTTTATAAAATAGTTTATGGAGATAACAAAACAGGCTGGATAACTTACCATACTGTAGAAAACAGTAAAAAACCGACAACAACTTATGGTAGACCTTGGACTACTCCTGGTAAAGCCATTATAGGTGGTGCTGAGTATATTTCAGCAGGATATATAAAAAGTGGACAATATACTTCTTATTTAAAGAAGTTTCAAGTAAATCCTGGCGCTAGTGTTGGGCTTTACCAACATCAGTGGATGACTAATATTAGAGGGCCTTACTTTGAAGCTGCTAAAACTTATACTGGTTATAGCCAATACTTGGATAGTAGAGAATTTATATTCTCTATTCCTGTATATAATAATATGCCAGATTCTACAACGCTTTCTGGTATGACTAATGTTGGTACTACTTTAACAAAAGAAGAGTTAAATGATGAAACTTTTGAGGCAGAACTAGATAAACAGGGATTCCCAGAAGACTATAAAAAATATTTACGTTCACTTCACAAAACATATCCTAAATGGACATTTAAAGCTCTTAAGACGAATTTAGATTTTGAAACAGCTGTTTCTGAAGAAATTGGTAAAAGTTGTATTGAAACATCAACTGGTCACGGAACTCATGATGGATGTGGAAACGAAAGCGCTAGTTGGGCAATGGCTGATAGTGAATCAGTAAGATATTTTATGGATCCAAGAAACTTTTTTGATAAACAATCAATATTTATGTTTGAAGATCTGTCGTATTCAGATAGTGTAACAGAAACAATGGTACAAAGAACTTTAACTGGTTCGTTTATGGCAGGTATTTCTTCAAAAGATAACAAAACATATGCTAAATTATTTTTAGAGGCAGGGCAAAAACATGGCGTAAATCCCATTTATTTAGCAAGTCTATCACTTCAAGAATTAGGTTATAGTGGAAAATCAATTCAAGCTAGTGGTGCTACTATAGAATATTATGGAATCAAATATTCATCACTGTATAATTATTATAATATTGGAGCGTCCGGTTCATTTACAGCTTGCGGTGGTATTGTTTGGGCTAGTGGGGGAGATCCTAGTACTTATTCATTCCTTAAAGATTTAGATGGAAATAACACGGGTGAGGGTGAAATAGTAGCCCCTGTCAATCTAGATAAATATATAACTGATGCAGGGTATAAAATAAGTGGTAGTTACATATATGGTATTAGTAACAATACAAGTATAGATACTGTAAAAAATAAGATAACTGGTGTTGATATTTCTATAAGCGGTAATAAAGGTAATTTGGTAGGAACAGGAACGACTATTACTTTAAGTAAAGATGGCACAACATATAGTAAAACAATTATTGTTTCTGGAGATGTTGATGGTGATGGTAAAATAGCTGCTACTGATTATGTTGCTATAAAAAATAGTATCATGGAGATAAGTTCATTATCAAATGTTCAAAAGCTAGGTGCTGATATGAATAGTAATAATCGAGTTGATGCGGGTGATTACGTGGCTATTAAAAATTATATTATGAATAATTAGGAGGAAGTATGAAAAAAAGAAAATTATTAATTATATTATCATTTATTGTTTGCTTATTTATTGTTCCAAACACTATTAAAGCAGCTTCGTTTTCGGCAAGTGCTAGTAGTTATAATGTAACAGTTGGGTCAAAGGTAACAGTATATATTTCAAGTTCTGATTTAACAGGAAGATTTGATGTTTCATCATCAAATTCAAATGTTTTCTCTGGTGGGGGTAAAGTCTGGGTAGAAAAGAATAGACAAACAGTAACATTTACAGCAAAGTCTGCAGGAAGTGTTAAAATCAATGTTAAACCAACTAATGTTTCAGATAATAATGGTAATCAATTTTCTACTGCAAAATCAATCATTTTAACAGCTTATGTACCTCGTGCCTTAGAAACTAATAATTATTTATCTAGTTTAAGTGTTGATGGTACGGAATTAATTCCAAGTTTTAATAAAGATACAACCTCTTATGTGGTTGATTTAGAACCTGGTACTACTAGTATTAAAGTAAATGCTGAAAAAGAGAATAAATATGCTAGTATTAGTGGTACTGGAGATATTGCTGTAGTAGAAGGTAATAATGAAATTAATGTCGTTGTAACAGCGGAAAATGGTAGTAAAAGAACGTATACTATTACTGCTAATGTAAAAGAATATGATCCTATCAATGTAACAATAGATGGTAGTGATTATACTGTTGTTAGAAAAAAGTCTGAACTTACAAAACCTGATAATTATGAAGAGACGTCTGTCGATATTAATGGTAACCAAGTACCAGCTTTTAAAAATAATACTTTAGGATATACATTAGTTGGCCTTAAAGATGTGACTGGTAAAGTAAAATTATTTATTTATGATAATGGCGCATACAAACCATACATCTTCTTATCATTTAACAAACTAGATTTAGTTATTCTGGATGAAGATGTAAAAGCGCCTAAAGGGTTTATTAAAGACACTATTACAATAGGTGATGAAACAGTTACTTGTTATAAAAATAATGATTTAGGTATTACTATTATATATGGTAAGAGTATTACAACAGGAGAAGCTAATTTTTATACATTTGAAAATACTGATATGACAATTCAAAAATTTAATTATGATATGTATAAGAAAATGCTTGATAAGTTTGATTTATATTCATATATAATTATTGGTGAGGCAGGATTAATTTTATTTATTTTATTTATAGTTTTAGTTTCAAGTATTGCTAGAAAGAAAAAATTAACAAAGAAAAAAGAAGAAATAGAAAAAACTATGAAACTAAATCCAAATGATATAAATAATCAAGTTAAAGAATTAGAAGAAAAGAATCTTTCTAAAAAAGAACTAAAAAAATTAAAGAAAGAACAACAAAAAGAGAAAGAAAAACAAGAAGAACTAAATAGAAAAAAAGAAGAAGCTTTAGAAGAACAAAAGCGTATTGAAGAAAAAAATCAAAAAAAACTTGATAAAAAAAATAAAGATAAAAAATCTGAAAAAGATGATGATATGTTTTATTTATAGACACTTTTGTGTCTATTTTTTGTTAATTTCTTTGGTTTTGTAGAAATAAGACTATTTATATGGTATAATTTAAACATAGAAGGATTATGAGATTATGAGTAAAAATAAACAACTTATTATAAACTTAATTACAACAATTTTTGTATTATTAATAAATACTTTGATTAATTTTGGATTATCAAGTTACATTGTAGAAAAAATAGGAGAAGAAGCTTATGGTTTTATTTCTTTAGCGACTAATTTCGTTAGTTTTGCTACTATTTTCACTACGGCATTAAATTCGATGTGTAGTCGCTTTATAACAATAGACATTCATAAGAAAAACATGAGAAGTGCTAATGAATATTTTACTTCAGTTTTATTTGCTAATGCCTTGATAGTTTTAATTTTAATAGTACCATCTTTGATTCTGATTTTATACTTAGAAAAGTTTATAAAAATATCACCAGATTTAATTGTGGATGTAAAACTATTATTTACGTTTATATTTTTAAATTTCTTTGTAACATTAATATCTGGAGTATTTACAATTGCGACTTATTGTAAAAACAAACTTTATTTATCATCTTTAAGACAAGCAGAATCGTATATTGTAAAATTGTTAGTGATAATTGGTTTATTTATATTTTTTAAACCAGAAGTATTTTATGTAGGTGTGGCTACACTTATATCAGGGATATATTTGTCATTATTTAACATGTACTATACAAAGAAATTATTACCAGAAATACAAATTAAAAAAGAAAATTTTTCTTGGAAAAAGATTAAAGTATTACTTTCGAGTGGATTATGGAACTCTATTACTAATCTTGGAAATGTTTTAACTGATGGGCTTGATTTATTAATTAGTAATCTAGCAATTGATTCACAAGTAATGGGAATTGTTGCTTTAGCTAAACTTCCGGGAAATGTTTTAAACTCAATGATTTCTAGTATAATGACGGTTTTTCAACCTCCAACATTAGAATATTACGCTAAAGATGATATAGAAATGGTAGTAAGTGAAACTAAAAGAAATATGAAAATTAGTGGTATTTTTGGAAACATACCATTTGCTTATATTCTTATATTTGGATCTTGCTTTTGTACAACTTGGATGCCTTCTACGGATACAAATGTTTTAACAATTTTGTGTGTTATAACATTTATAAATGTTTATGTAGGAGGGCTTATTAGTCCACTTTATAATATATTTACAATTACTAATAAAGTTAGACTGAATGCCATGCTAAATATTGGAAGCGGATTATTATCAACGTTAGTAGTTTTAGCATTATTAAAAACCACAAATTTAGGTGTTTACGCAGTTGTTGGAGTCAGTACAGTTATAGGATTATTAAAAGGTTTTATAATCGTTCCAATATATGCTGCTAAATGTTTAGATAGAGATTGGAAAGAATTTATCCCATCCGTTTTAATGTATATATTAACAACATTGACAATCGTTGTTTCAATTTATATATTAAGACTATTTTATAATCCAATCGGATGGATAAAAATATTTATAAGTATAATAATTAGCGGATTTATAGGACTAATTGTTAATGGCTTAATTTTGTTTACTAAGGAAGATAGAAATGCCTTAAAAGAAATAGTATTAAAGAAAGTGGGAAAATAATTATGAAGAAAAATAAAGAAATAACATTAGTAACATCATTTTTTGATATTGGAAGGAAAGATTATGGTGATTATGCTAGATCAAACAAAAAGTATTTAGATGATTTTAAATTTTGGGCAAGAATGAAAAATAACTTAGTTGTTTATACTGATAAGCAGATGGCTAAAGAGGTTAAAAAGATTAGAAAAGAGTTTGGTTTAGAAGAAAAAACTAAAATAATTATTATAGAAGATATTACGAAGCTAGAACCAGAAATTTTTAGTCGTATGAAAGAAATAGAAAATAGTGATTATTTTTTGAGCTATCGTTATAAGGAAGTAACCCCAGAAAACAAAGCGTTATATAATTACGTAATGCTAATTAAATCTTGGTGTATTGCAGATGCTGTTAAACAAGGTGTTGATACTGAATTTTTGGCTTGGATTGATTTTGGCTACAATCACGGAGGAGATGTATTTGTTAATCCAGAAGAGTTTGCTTTTAGTTGGGAATATAACTTTGATCAAAATAAAATCACATATTTCAACATTAATGATTTATCAGATAAACCCATTTTTTATCTAGTTCAATCGATGGAAGTTGATATTGTTGGCTCACCTTTTATAGTTCCTTCTAAACTGGCAGAAAAACATTATTGTTTAATAAAAAATGCAATGATTGAATTACTGGATTTAGGATTGATGGATGATGATCAATTGCTTATGATTATGGCTACCAGAAAAGAACCAAGTTTATTTGATATAAAACAAAGTGGTTGGTTTTTACCAATTAAAGATTATGGAAATAAAAATTTAACAGTAAAAGAAACGAAACAATGCCCTAAATCAAAAAAAGATGAATTTTTAGATAGACTAAGAGTAAAAAAAAGAAATTATTTGTATTTAAAGAGATTTATGAAAAAGTTTAAAAAGAATAGTTTAGAGTAGGTGATAACTTGAAAAAAGTTTGCTTGATAGTTCCCAATAAATTGACAGTTCCTGACGTTTTAGGAGGAGCAATTGAAACTCTAGTTACATTAATTATAAATGCTAATGAAAAATACAATGATTTAGAATTAACCGTTGTAGCGCCTTACAATGAACATGCATATATATTAAGTAAAAAATATAAATATACTAAGTTTATTTATGTTAAAAAAAATATAAGATATTATTTTATTTCTAGTATATTTAAATTAATGAATAAACTATTCAAAAGAAATTATTGCACTTATAATCATTTTGTTATTAATAAGATAAAAAATGAATGTTTTGATTATATTGTAGCAGAAGGTGGAGAGTATGCATCTTATAAAAAGATATTAAAACATTTTGATAGAAATAAAATGGTCTTACATCTTCACCATGAATGGTATAGCAACAAAATAATTGATGAAACCTTTTCTAAGGTTATTGGCGTAAGTGATTATGTAACTGAAGAATTTAAAAAAAGTTCAAATATAAATACATATGATGTCTTGAAAAATGCAATAGATTTGTCCAAGTTTACTAAAAGAAGTGATATTGAAAATAAAAAGAAATTAATTCATAAATTTCAGTTTAAAAAAGATGACTTTATTTTGTTGTATTGTGGTAGACTTATAGAAGCTAAAGGTGTCTTAGAATTAGTGAAAGCTGTAAAAAGTATTGATGATGAACATATAAAATTGCTAATTGTTGGTTCTTCTAATTTTGCTAACGCTAGAAAAACTGAATATATTTTAAATTTAGAAAAAGAGATACAGGAATGTAAAAATAAAGTTCAATTTACAGGTTATATTGACAATCATGATTTATATAAATATTATGAATTGATAGACGTATTATGTGTTCCTTCTATCGGAAATGAAGCTGCAGGGCTTACTGCAATAGAAGGAATGGCCTCGAGAAAACCTTTGATAGTTACTAATAATGGTGGTCTTTCTGAATATATTTGTAAGGATGGTGCAATTATTTTAAAAACAGACAAAGATTTTATTAAGAATTTAAAAGAATCTATTATTTATCTATGTCAAAATAAGGAAAAATGTGATGAAATGGGAAAGAGCAATCTATTAGAGTCTAAAAAATATGATTATTTAAAATTTTATCAAAATTTTGTTAGTATAATTAATAACTATAAAGATTGAAGGAGTGTTAGAATGAAATATAGTATAATAATACCAGTATATAATGTAGAAAAATATATTAAAAAATGTTTAGAATCCATAAAAAAACAAACCTATAAAAATTTTGAGGCAATTATTGTAAATGATGGTTCAAAACAAAATGAAAAAGAAATAATTAAACCATTTTTAAAAGATAAAAGATTTAAATACTATGAAAAAGAAAACGGTGGATTATCTGATGCTAGAAATTATGGCGTGGATTATGCTACTGGTGATTATATCATTTATGTAGACTCGGATGATTATATAGAAAGAGATTTGTTAGCAAAAATAAATAATTTAGTTGAAACGTCAAATTATGATGTTATTAGATATAACTTAAATGTTGTATCAGAAGATGGAGAAATAATTTTGAAAAATGATGATATTGATTTAACTTGTGATCCAGTAAAAGGCATATTATTAAATAAGTATGTTGAACCAGCTTGGCTTTATGCTTATAAAAAAGATTTTTATTTGAAAAATAAGTTTACCTTTCCTAAAGGAAAAATCCATGAAGATTTTTATTTAACATTATTAGTTTTAGATAAAGCCAAAAATATTGGCGTTATAAATTATAACGGATATAACTATGTTCAAAGAGGTACAGGAATTATGGGAACTAAAACTTACGAAAAAATAAAGAATCGTGTTGAAGATTTTATATTTCATAACAAATATCATCAAAAAAATATTAAAAATAAATATATATTAAGTTATTCTAATAGATCTCTAGTTTATAAAATAAGTGAATTAAAAGGTGATGACCTAGATAACAAGATAGATTATATAGAAAAAGATAATATATTGTCTAATATTTATTCGTTAAATTTTAAACAATTTGTTATAAATACATATATGAAATTATTCTTAAAGAAATTTGTTTATTCACAAAACGAAGAATTTTATAAGGGAGAATAAAACAATATGGATATAAGTATAATAATACCAGCATATAATGCAGAGCTTTACATAGATAAGTGTTTAAATACAATATTAAATCAGAATTTTAAAGGCAATTTTGAGATTATTATTGTAAATGATGGATCAAAGGATAATACATTAAAAATTTTAGATGAATATGCAAAAAAATATAAAAAAATTAAGATAATTGATCAACAAAATTCAGGGCAAGCTGTCGCACGTAATAATGCTTTGAAGATTGCTTCAGGAAAGTATGTAATGTTTGTTGATATTGATGATTATATTAATGAAACAATGCTTGATAAAATGTATAATATAGCAATTAAAGAAAAAGCAGATATTGTATATTGTGATTATTATGAGCATTATAAGGATAACGATAAAATTGTCTATAATTATATTACTGACGATGAGATAAAAAATGCCATTTTAGCTAATTATGCCCCTTGGGGTAAATTATATAATCTGGAGTTTTTTAAAAAAAGCAAATTAGAATTTATGAAAGGTAAATTATTTGAAGATATTGCAATAGTTCCAGTACTGGCGGCTTTATCAAAAAAAAGCATTAGGATTCCGGAAGCTCTTTATTATTATAACTGTTCAAATGTTTCTTCGATTCGTAAAAAAAGTTACAATAAAAAATTGGAAGATGTTTTTGACTCTGTTGATATTACGTATAAAAATTTTAAAGATAAAGAACTTTTAGAAAAATACTATTCTGAAATTGAATACATTTATTTAGATAGTTTCTTAAAAGGTGGAGTTTTTAGATTTTGTGATTTTAAAGAGGGAATTGGAAATGCTTCACTTTTAAGAAAAAAAGTTAAAAAATTATTTCCTAAAATTATAAATAATATATATTATAAAAAACTACCTTTCAGGAATAAAAAATATATTTTTATTTCATATTATTTTCCTACTAAGCTTATTTACTTAATGAAAAGAGCAAAAAAATGAAAAAACTATTGATAACAACGAAAAATTTGGCAATAGGTGGAGTAGAAACATCTTTAGTATTTTTAGTAAATAAATTGATTGATGAATATGAAATAGATTTATTGGTTATGAACAAGGGTGAATTAGAAGAAAAAATTGATAAGAGGGTTAACATTATTTTGTATGACAATTTATTTCCTAATATAAATTTAAACACAAAACTATATAATATTAATAAAAATATTGTAGTTAAAAGATTATTAAAAATGTATAAAAATAATATAAATAAAGAATATGATGTCTCCATAGCTTATTATGGTTTTGATAATTATACCGATTTAGTGGCTGCTTCTATAAAAAGTAAGAAAAAGATCATTTGGGTTCATAACGATTTTAAAAATGCCATTAAAACTAAGAAATTTAAAATGTTATATAAATTTATGTATAAATTAATGGGAAGAAAATTTAAGTATTTTGATTCTTATGTTTGTGTTTCAAAATATACTAAACAAAATTTTGATGATTTTTTTGAAGTTGATTCAAATAAAAGTATTTGTATTCATAATTACATATCTGAAGACTATATTATTGAGTTATCCAAACAGTCTACAAGTGTAAGTTTAAATAAAGAAAATTTTAATATTATTGCTATAGGCAGATTGGTAAAGTCGAAAAATTTTGATAAAATTATAACAATTGTTCAAGGACTTAAAAAGAAATATCCCACAATACATTTATATATACTTGGTGATGGTCCAGAATTTCATGCTTTAAATGCCTTAATTTGTAATTATGGTGCTAATGACTATATAAGTATGTTGGGAAATCAAATTAATCCTTACAACATATTAAAACAAGCAAATTTATTACTTTCAATGTCAGAGTTTGAAAGCTTTGGAAATATATTAATTGAGGGATTAATATTAAACGTACCCTATATATCAAATATAAACTCAGGATCTAAAGAAATTTTTGAAAATTGTACACCTAAGGGTATGGGATTTATATGCAAAAATAGTGAAGTGAAGGATAAAATAATAGAATTTTATAATAATAAGAAATTTGAACATAATGAATTTCAAATAAAAGAATATAATGATGAAATAATGAATAAGATTTATGAAATTCTAAAAGGATAAGAAAATTAATTCTTATCCTTTTTGTTAAAGTTTTTATTTGAAAATAAAGAAGTAATTAAAACAGTGAAATACGCCACATCTTTCATATAGAATATGCTTTCTGTATAACAAGACAATATGATAATTGTAAGAAGCATAATAGAAAATAAATTTCTATTTTTTAATAAATAATATAAAATAATTATAAAAAATATAAACATTCCTATGATTCCAATTTCTGCTCCTAATTGATAATACATATTGTGAGGGTAAAGATATCTTGATGTGGTGTCAAAACTTTTATCCCTAATATAATCACTGGCATTTTGATTATCATATATGTAATTATAAGAACCAATTCCAATACCCAAAACAGGATTGGATGTCATTATATTTTTTGCTACTGACTTAAAATATTTTCGACTGCTTAACGAATAATCTATATTCTCGATTAATTGAATATCGTTTTCTTGTCCATCATTATTATTAGGATCTTTTTCTATAGTATTACTTCCGTTATTTGAGCTAGAATTGTTATCAACTTTAATTATGAAAATATTAAAAATAGGTTTAGTGATTGTTGACAAAAATTGAGTATGCGTTTTGCTATCTATTTTATCAACAATATCTTCAAAGTATTTAGCGGTAGCACTGTATAGATAATTTTGCCCAGGAATTACAAATGAGAGTGAAATCATCAATATTATTAATATTGATATAAATCTTTGTTTTTTAATAAAGAAATAAATTATCATAATAAAATAAATAATTAATATTATAATTTGTGATGTTCTGCAAAAAGTAAAGAAAAGATTTAAATTTGCAAGACAGAAAGCTATAATTACTAAATATTTATTTAATAAATCATTTTTTAATATGAATAAACAATAAAGGATATTAATTAATAGATATTTATCATATATTGTTGCAATATAGAAAGTAGAATTTATTCTTCCTCTTGCTCCGGGATACTTTTCTATACCATTTAAATTTATTCCTAATTTAAATATGTATTGCAATATTCCTATAATGCATACAAATATCAAAAGATATATAATGGAATAGTTAATTATTTTTTTTTGCTTTTCTGAAAAATCAATTTGATTTATTATATATAGAAAATAAATCATTAAACTAAATTTTATAAAATTAGAAATATTGTATATTTTGTTGCAAATAGAAAAATTCCATGACAAAAACAATATTACAATAAATATCATCGATAATATGCTAATAATGTTTAATTTATATTTGTTTTGCCCTTTGCTATCGTAAATTAAACAGCCAAATAAAGATATTGGTAAAATATAATTTATAATGGTTGCTAGTTTAGAAATATGCAAAAAAGTATTTAATTGATCGTTACCTAATAAGGGTAATATAATAATGTTTAATATTAAAATTATAAAAGTTTTTTTAGTAATTTTCATAATGCACCTCCTTTAAAGTATAACACAACTGATTATCAAAGACAAATGCTAGTTTTTTAGTTTTGTATACTTTTGTCAAATTTGAAAATATAAAAATTTGATGCTGTAAAGTAGAAAAATAATATTTCTTACATTCTTGTAAATAATAAATAACGTGTTATAATTAAATAGGTGGTATTAATGAAGAAAAGCAAAAAAGCGAAGTGGAATGTTAGAAAAATAGTCGGGGTAACAACATTACTGTTTAATTTAGTATTAACGATTCTTTTAATAGTATTAAATATTCTTCCAACGAAATATTTAATTCCCATTGTTATAATATTTATTGGAATTGATGCGTTAATAATATTATTTGGATATTTTAAGAAGCTTAAGAAAAAAGGTAGTGTTATATATATAAATTTAAATATATTATGGTGCTTGGTATGTATATTTGGTTCTTTTTATCTATTTAAAACAATTAATTTTATGGGTGGACTAGGAAAGTCTGATCAAAAGACAGAAAATTATTCTGTTATTGTTTTAAACGATAGTGCTTATGAAAAAGTTGAAGACATAAAAGATAAGGAGGTTGGTTTAGTTTCATACCAAAGTGAAGGAAAAACTAAAGCAAAGGAACATTTAAGCTCTAAAGTAAGTGTGAATTATAAAGATTTTGAAACTCCACAAGATTTAGAAAATGCTTTACTTGATAAAGATATAGACGTTATTATGCTTGAAGATTCTTATGTTGAGATGTTTAAAGAGATAAATGAAGATTTTGAGTCTTTAACTAGAGTTATATATAGTTTCTCTGTTCAAATGAAAACAGAAGATATATCAAAAGATGTTAGTGTAACGAAAGAACCATTTAGTATTTATATAAGCGGTATTGATACTTATGGTAAAATTAGTTCTGTATCACGTAGTGATGTTAATATAGTCGTAACGGTTAATCCTAATACTAACCAAATATTATTAGTGTCTATACCTCGTGATTATTATGTTAAATTGCACGGTACAACAGGTTATAATGATAAATTAACTCACGCTGGTATATATGGGGTTGATATGTCAGTTAAAACAATTGAAGACCTTCTTGGTATCAATATAAATTATTATGTTAAAGTAAACTTTAGTAGTGTTATTAAAATTGTTGATGTTTTAGATGGAATAGATGTATATTCAGAATACACTTTTAAATCATATTCAGGATATAATTTCACTAAAGGATATAATCATATGAATGGAGAACAGGCTTTAGATTTTGCTCGTACTCGTAAAGCTTTTGCTTCGGGTGATAGACAAAGAGGCAAAAATCAACAAGCTGTTATAGAAGCTTTAATTAGAAAATGTTCTAGTGCAGCTGTTATAACTAAATATAGTTCATTACTAGATAGTATAAATGGTAGTTTTCAAACTAATATGAGTACTAAAGAAATAACATCTTTAGCAAAATATCAATTAGATAAAATGCCAGAATGGACTGTAAAATCAATTTCATTAGATGGTAGTGATGCATATAACTATACATATAGTTACGGTCGCTCAAAAGCATATGTTATGGTTCCTTATGAATCAAGTATTAAAGAAGCACAACAAGCTTTATCAGAAATTTTAGGTGGGGCAGTTCGAGAAAGTTCATATAGTAAAGTTTCAAATATTAATACTCCAAGTTCAAGTACTAATTCAAGTTCTAGCAGCAATAACGTTCAGTCTAGTGAACCAAGTATAAAACTTAGTAGTGAAGATATAACTGTAAAAGTTGGTGAAATAACAACATTGAGTGCTACTGTAACAAATAGTACTGAAAGTGTCATTTGGTCATCTAGTGATACAAGTATTGCTAGTGTACATAATGGTAAAATAACACCAATAAGGACTGGAACTGTCACTATTACTGCTAAAATAGGAAATAAAACAGCAACATGCATTGTAAGAATTAATGGCAATAGTGATGAACAAAGTCCGTTACGACCAATATTACCGAGTGAAAGCACAGGAACTACAGAAGGTAGTGGTGAATCTAGTGAAAACGGTAGTAATACAGGAAGTGGGTCTACAGAATCTAACATAGAAGATACTCAAAACTGAGTATCTTTTTAGTTATTTATAAATATTATTTTTAATACTGTGTAAAATACTATTATGTTAATCTATAATTCTTGTTTCTTAGTGGTTTATATGATATTATATTATTGGTGATATAATGACAAAAGTTCTTTTTATTTCAAGCACTGGTGGACATTTGGATGAAATGCTACAGTTAAAAGAAATGTTTAATAAATATGATTTTCATATTATAACAGAAAAAACAAAATCAAATATGGGATTAAAAAACAAATATCCACATAAAGTTAATTATTTGGTTTATGGAACAAAGGATCATAAACTAACTTATCCCTTTAAATTATTGTATAATTGTTTTAAATCTTTAATTTTATATATTAAAATCAAACCTAAATTTATTATAACAACAGGAGCTCATACAGCTGGTCCGATGTGCTGTATAGGAAAATTGCTTGGTTCAAAAATTATTTTTATTGAGTCTTTTGCTAACATACACACTAAAACGATAACAGGAAGACTTGTATATAAATTTGCTGATTTATTTATTGTGCAATGGGAAAGTATGTTAGAACTATATCCCAAAGCTGTTTACGGAGGGTGGATCTTTTAATGATATTAGTAACATTAGGTACTCAGGACAAACCGTTTACAAGGTTGCTTGATGCTGTGCAAGAACAAATTGATAAAGGAAATATAAAAGATAGAGTAGTGGTTCAAGCGGGGTGTACAACTTATGATAGTGCAGATATGGAAATGTTTGATTTAATTCCTAAAGATGATTTTGAAAAACTAATAAGTGAATGTGATTTATTAATTACCCATGGTGGCGTTTCTTCAATTTTAACAGGACTAAAAAATAATAAAAAGGTAATTGCTGCAGCGAGATTAAAAGAATATGGTGAGCATACAAATGATCATCAGTTACAAATTATTGAAAATTTTACAAAAAGTGGGTATATATTAAGTGTAGATGATTTTTCTGCTTTAGGTAAAACCATAAAAAAAGCAAAAAGTTTTAAACCGAAAAAATATAAGAGTAATACTAAAAATATGGTTAAATTAATAGAAAATTTTATAGACATTAATAATTAATATATTCATCTACTGTTTTTAATATTTTCGTTGAAAGAGGTGTGTTTATGGATAAAAGATTTAGAAGAATTTTAATTCTTTTTTTAACTTTATTCTTATTCTATTTTACAATAGGATTAGTATTTTCTTATTTTTTAAATACTCTTGATTATTATAATATTTTTTTTGGATCTGATAGCAATCGTGTCTTTATTGATTTAACAGTAAGAGTAGCTAATCATTATAGAACCAGTGTGCATCCATTGTTTGTTATTCTATTTCAACCACTAGTTAAAATACTTAACTTTGGTTTAAATAATAATGTTTTAGCATCTTTAACACTTCAAAGCTTTTTCAATGCTGGTTCTCTAACTATAATTTATTTATTTTTAGAAAAGATGAATTTAAATAATAAAGTAAAAAAATATCTATTTTTAATAATGACTATTTCCTTTGGACAGATAGTTTATTCTGCAACCTTAGAAACTTACCCATTTGCGCAATTCTTTTTAATTTTATTGTTTTATTTTGCATATTGTAAAAAAGATAAAACCTTGTTGCTTAGAGATTATACTGTCTTTACTCTATTGGGTGTATGCTGTTTATCTGTAACCTTAACTAATTATTTTGTATATTTGTTAGTAATGTTTTATATGATATTCTTTAACGATAAATCGCGTAAAAAGATAGTTAATAAATTAGGTATATTATTTTTATGTATTTTGGCTTCTTTTGGAATAACTGTTGTTTTATCAGAATTACAAGCTGTTTTATTTCCGGATTCTAGTTTATTTTTCTTAGATAATTTAAAAGCTATATTTACGCATTCATCTGAAGAACTTAACTATGTAGAAAAATTTTCCTTATTTTCTGTAGTAAGACAGATGAAAACAGTTTTCTCTTATAGTTTTATATCTCCAAAAGTTGGTTTGACATTTGATGAAACTAATATGGTTTTAAGTTTTGATTCAATGTATTTTATAAATAAATTAATTGTTATTTTTACTGTTTTATTAGTAGGAACGTTGATGGTTAATTTTGTAAAAAAAGAAAAAGAAAATTTAATGAAACATAGTTTCTTTCTTCTTTTAATAGTTAGTTTTATGTTTAATTTTTGTTTACATCTTTTTTATGGCAATAGTGAAGGTTTCCTTTACATTTTACATTATCAATTTCTTTTAATTTTAATTATTGCTTACTTAATACAATTCATTGATAAAAAGTATCAAAAATTTGGTGAAATTGTTTTGTTTACTTTTTTAATATTAGAGTTTGTTTTAAATATGATATCGGTATCTAAAATGTTTGATTTATTAAAAAACGTTTATGAGATTAGAATGAATGTTGATTTAGTATTACTTATAATTTATATAATTTGTGGTTGCGTTATAATTTGTTTGGCAAGTATTAACAGGAAGTTGAAAGTAGCTTTGTGTATAATTTTAACAGTGATTTTAACTTTTACTTTTAATAAGATAAATTATACCTTGAAAGCAAAAAATGAAATGTTAAATTATATAGATGCCACATATGAAAAACAATATGATTTATATTTAAATCAACTTGGGAAACTAAAAAAAGAATATAATGTTAGTGTTGCTTACAATAACAGTAGTAAATTATACTTGTTTGGTATGGGAAACAGAAAAAAATTACTTTATACCAATGGAATATTATATGATTTAAAAAATAAAACAATTTTATATAACTTTTATCCTACAGGTGAAATGATAATTCCAAATATGTATACAGTATCTTTAAAAGATAAAAATGGAAATAAATATATTATATATGAAAATGAAGATGGTATATATTTAAAAACGAATGATGAAGATAAGGTAAGTTTGGACAATAATGAGAAAATTAATTTACCAGATTTTAATAATTTTAAATATTCTGAAATTTTGAAAGTACTGCATCAAGAAATTTTGTTTAATATAGATAATAGTGAATTAAAACCCAACATACTAGTGTATGATAATGGTTGGTATCGTGATGCAATGATGGGTGCGATGGCACTTGAAAAAACTTCTAATTTGAACTTAATTAAGCCTTGGATTGATAGAATTGATAATATATATGATGAACAAAACGGCACAAAAGAAGCTGATAATCTAGGAGAGCTTTTATATTTAATATCAGCCACAGATAGCAACAACATTATTATAGATGAAATTTTTTCTGAAGTAGAAAGAATAAAGAATGAAAATAACACAAGTTATATAATGGGGTATACAGATAATCAAATTTTATCATATTATCCAACTGCAATTTTGAAATTTGCCATAGAAAAGGAAGATTATGATATTTCTGTTGAACTACCTAAAGAATATGATAATTATGCTAGTTTAGTGTGGTTTTATGACAAAAATAAAAACATTGACGCCAATATTGATGATATTCAATTTCCTTATTTAGGGTGGGCTAGATACCATACAAATAAAAAAAGTAATTTATATATTTGTGACAATTTATATCCACTTAGTTATGAAAAAAATGCAGCTTTTGCTGATTATAAAAAATTAGATGAAAATATTGGTTTTTATAAAGAAAATAACATTTCACCAACCCATGTATGGGATGCTGCTGAAAAATTTTTATTTTTATACGAGGTACAATGACATGAATGTTTATGATTTTGATAAGACTATATATAGGGGAGATAGTAGTATAGATTTTATTTTATATTTAACAAAAAATCATTTATCATTAATAAAATACTATCCAAAAATTTTGTATACATTTATTAAATATAAATTAAAAAAGTGCTCTAAAATTGAGTTTAAAAGTAACTTTTTTGCGATGATTAAAGATGTAGATTTAAAAAAAGAGGTTAATTTATTTTGGAATAAAAATATTAATAAAATTAAACCATGGTATTTAGAAAATAAGAAAACAAGCGATTTAATTATTTCTGCTTCTCCATTTTTTCTAATAGCGAAAGTATGCGAAATATTAAATGTTAATTGCATCGCTTCGGAAGTTGATGAAAGAACTGGTAAATATATTAATAACTTCTATGGCGAAGAAAAAGTAAAGCAATTTAAAAAGACATATCAAAATAAGCAAATAAACAAATTCTATTCTGATTCTACAAGTGATATCTATTTAGCTAAAATAGCAAAACAAAGTTATTTAGTAAAGGGAGATATAATTCGAAAGTGGGAGGTGTAAGATGAAAGAATATATTAAATTAATGCGACCAAAGCATTATATAAAGAATTTATTAATTTTTATTCCATTAATCTTCAGTTCAAATTTATTTAACTTGTCTATTTTAAAAAATAATATATTAGGTTTTATTTGCTTCTCTTTATTGGCGTCAATTGTTTATATAATTAATGATATCAATGATTGCGAAAGCGATAAAAAGCATCCTATAAAGAAAAATAGACCGATAGCAGCAGGGAAAGTATCAAAAACGCAAGCTGTTCTTTTAGCAATATTTTTAATTTTAATTATTGTATTGATTTATCTTTTAGGAAGAATAAATATAATTTCAAGTATACTTTTAGTATTATATTTGTTGCTGAATATTTTGTATTCGTTGGGATTAAAAAATATTCCGATTTTAGATGTTTTAATCCTAGTGAGTGGCTTTGTTATTAGAGTTATATATGGTTCTTTAATAACTAATGTTATTACTTCAAATTGGTTATATTTAACAATTATTTCATTTTCATTTTATCTTGGTTTTGGAAAAAGAAGAAATGAAATTTTAAAGAACAAATCAAATAGTAGAAAAGTATTAATGTATTATAATAAAGATTTTTTAGATAAAGTTATGTATATGTTTTTAGGTTTATTTATTGCATTTTATTCTCTTTGGTCAATTAGCGTTTCGTCACCATATATGATTTATACGATATTTTGGGTAATTACAATTTCTCTTAAATACTCTTTGGATATAGAGGGAGAATCTTTTGGTGATCCTGTAGATGTATTAACAAATGATAAAACTTTAATAATGTTATGTGCTCTTTATGGGCTAACAATATTTTTACTATTGTACATATCATGATTGATGATTTTGATAACTAAAAAGATACTCAGTTTTGAGTATCTTTTTAGTTATTTATAGTTAAATATTTGAAATTATGTTCATATAATATATTGACACATCAATTTGACAAAAGTGTAAAAAAATGTTAATATTTAGATGTGTTGTGAAAAATGGCACATTATTCTAGTCGATGGACTTACTATGAAGGTGGGGCTAAAAATCCACTAAAGAGCACATCTGTGAAACTTCTGGTGTTTGCTTCTTACGCCCAGTCTGGGGTGAATGCTGGAAGGTAGAATATTGGGCGCTCGTAATGGCATACGATTCCGACCCAGTATTCATGGAGACCTATCTTTGTGTAATACCTATACACTGTTAGTTGATGGATATTATACGAACTAGGCTTGAACCTACTATGTGGGGAAACTTATGAGTAGCGTAGCTTGTCTTGCGTGATGGTGGGGAATAATTGATCTAAATAAATAGTTTATAGCTAAAATTATTTGTTATCGCAATTTGAAACTACTGTTGCAAAAAAGAATTAATAGTAAGGAAGTTGTTGAGGAAATCTCCTAGAATGTATTATTATAATGGGATTGCAGTGCGTACTAAGTGGCAATCAAGTCGTATATTCGGTGACGATATACCTCTTCTTTAAAGGGAAACCGCTATCCTGGTAACGGGAAGTACGAAATGGGGAAATCCAACTTGACCTATGACGCAAAGTTAACTATTGTAGTAGCCATTTTAAATTTTAAGGGATAAGAGATATCCTTTTTTATTTTACAGTTAGAGGAGAAATATGAAAAAGAAATTAAATAAAAAGAAAAGTAATACAGATTATAATTGGGTTATAAAAATAACAGTAGCAGCGTTTACAATATCACTTTTATTTTCCTTCGTTTCTGAAAAAATATTACCAAACGCTAATTTAATAATGGGAATTATTTTAGTTTTAGTGTTTATTATAATTGGTGTTATATTTGATATGATTGGTGTTGCTGTTACAGCTTCTGATGAGAAGCAATTTCACTCAATGAGTTCTAGAAAAGTTAAAGGAGCCAAAACAGCAGTATTATTAAAAAGAAATGCTGAAAAAATGTCGTCGTTTTGTAATGATGTTATTGGTGATATATGTGGAATTATATCTGGTTCTGCAGGTGTTGTAATAGCGTCTAAGCTAGCAACAATATTAAATGTTAATACATTTTTAGTATCTCTTATAGTTACAGCTTTAATAGCAGCTTTAACAATAGGTGGTAAAGCTTTAGGAAAAGGTGTTGCTATATCAAAAAGTAACGATATATTATTTATGTTTTCTAAAGTTATTGCGTTTTTTAAAAGAGAAAAGTAGTTGACAAGTAATTTATAAAAATTATATAATTATCATGTAAGTAGTATAACTACTAAGGAGGATTAAAATGGAATTAAAAGGAAGTAAAACAGAACAAAATTTAATGGCTGCTTTTGCAGGAGAAAGTCAAGCTCGTAATAAATATACTTATTATGCATCGCGTGCCAAAAAAGATGGTTATGAACAAATAGCTAGTATTTTTGAAGAAACTGCTAACAATGAGAAAGAACATGCTAAAATGTGGTTTAAATTATTACATGATGGAGCAGTTCCAGATACAATTACTAATTTAAAAGATGCTGCAGCTGGAGAAAATTATGAATGGACAGATATGTATGCAGATTTTGCTAAAACAGCTCGTGAAGAAGGATTTGATCATGTTGCGTACTTATTTGAAGAAGTTGGTAAAATTGAGAAAGAACATGAAGCACGTTATAATGCTTTAATTGCTAACATTGAAGGTGGTAAAGTATTTACAAAAGATACACCTAAAATGTGGATTTGTCGTAACTGTGGACATGTTCATTATGGAGAAAAAGCTCCAGAGGTATGTCCAGTTTGTGCACATCCTCAAAGCTATTTTGAAGTTAAATGTGAAAGCTATAAATAATTTTTATAGCTTTTTTGTGTAAAGTAGATGAAAAAATGGTATTTTATGTTAGAACTTTTCATATTTTTGATATAATGAATGTAGGTGATATAAATGGATAAAAGAATTAAAGAAGCCTTAGAAAAAGAAAAAATAAGACAAAAAAATAATATAGAATTAATTGCAAGTGAAAATTATGTATCTGATGATGTGTTAGCTTTACAAGGAAGTATATTTACAAATAAATATGCGGAAGGGTATCCAGGACGTAGATATTATGGTGGATGCGTTAATGTTGACACGGTAGAAAATTTAGCTATTGAATATGCATGTAAGTTATTTGGAGCTAAGTATGCCAATGTACAACCACATAGTGGTAGTAGTGCCAACATGGCTATTTATAAAGCATTGCTTACTCCGGGAGATAAAGTTCTTGCTATGAACTTAGATCAGGGAGGTCATTTAACGCATGGCCATTCTATTAACTTTAGTGGTATAGAATATAGTCCTATATTTTATCCAGTTGATAAAGAGACTAACTTAATAGATTATGATGTAGTAAAAGAAATAGCACTTAAAGAAAAGCCTAAAATGATTATTGCTGGTGCTAGTGCATATTCTCGTTTTATAGATTTTAAAAAATTTAGAGAAATAGCTGATTTATGTGGTGCCTATTTAATGGTAGATATGGCTCATATTGCTGGACTTGTTGCAGCAGGTCTTCACCAAAATCCTGTAATGTATGCGGATGTAGTAACATCTACTACTCATAAGACATTAAGAGGACCTCGCGGTGGCCTTATTTTAACTAATAATGAAGACATAATTAAAAAAGTTAATAAGATAATCTTCCCTGGTATACAAGGTGGGCCTTTAATGCATGTAATTGCCGCTAAAGCAGAATGTTTCTACGAAGCATTGCAACCTGAGTTTAAAGATTATGCAAAACAAATAATCTTAAATAGCAAAGCAATGTGTAATGAATTTAAAAAATTGGGAGTCAAAATAATTACTGGTGATACTGATAATCACTTAATGTTGGTTGATGTTAAGTCATCATTTGGCTTAACTGGCAAGGAAGCTGAAAAAATTCTTGATGAAATAAATATTACAGTAAATAAAAATACTATTCCTTATGATTCTGAATCACCAATGGTAACAAGTGGTATTAGAGTTGGAACTCCTGCTATGACAACACGTGGCTTTAAAGAGGAAGATTTTGTTAAAGTGGCGGACATTATATATGACGCGCTTAATGGAAAAGAGAATAAAGAAATATTAAAAGAAGAAGTACTAAAATTAACAAGTGCTTTATAGATTGGGGTAAATATGATAATAAACGGAAAAGAGATAAGCGAAAAAATAAGAGAAGAATTAAAAGCTGAAGTAAAAACATATATGATAAAACCTTGTTTAGCAGTGATTCAAATAGGTAATGATCCTGCTAGTGAAGTTTATATTAAGGCAAAAGAAAAAGCTTGCGGCGAAGTTGGAATCTATTTTAAACATATTAAATTTGAAGAGACAGCTCGTGAAATTGAAGTTATAAACAAAATTCTTGAATTAAACAATGATGAATACGTAAATGGGATATTACTTCAACTTCCACTTCCTGAAAAATTTAATACTGAAAAATTAATTAATTATATAGCTCGTAATAAAGACGTTGATGGTTTAACAGATATTAATGTAGGAAAACTAGTTAATAAAAAGAAATGTTTAGTATCTTGTACTCCACAAGGTATTATGGAACTTTTGAAACAATATGAAATTGAAGTAAGCGGTAAAAATGTTGTTATTGTTGGTAGAAGTAATTTAGTAGGTAAACCACTAATTAGTTTATTTTTAAATAGTGATGCAACTGTAACTGTTTGTCACTCAAAAACTAATAATTTAAAAGATTTTACTTCTAAAGCTGATATTTTAGTAGTAGCTGTTGGTCATAAACATTTAATTACTAAAGATATGGTAAAAGAAGGGGCAACTGTAATTGATGTTGGAATTAATCGTGAAAATGGTAAATTGTACGGTGATGTTGATTTTGACAATGTAAAAGATAAAGTTGCGTATATTACCCCAGTCCCTGGAGGAGTAGGACCTATGACAGTTGCTATGTTACTAAAAAATGTAAATGATACATATAAAAGAATGATTGCTAGTAAATAATACTAGCAATTTTATTATTTAGCTAAATAATAAAAAAGTATGATATACTATTTATAGTGAAAGATAGAAATGGAGATAATATATGGTAAAGAAATATAAAAAAGATACTTTTTTTGATTCTAATGGACAATTAAGAATGGCAGGAGATCAGTATTATGATTCCAAAGGTATGTTGAGAGGTCCAGAAGATCAATTTTATGATTCTAAAGGAATACTTAGATTGCCCGGTGAAGAATATTATGATGCTAAAGGTATCTTAAGACAACCTGGAGATCAATTTTATGATGAATCAGGTCAACTTAGAACACCTATAGAAGAAAAAGAAGAGAATTTTACTTTAAATAATCCAACAAATAGTATTCATATGCCTAATGATAGTCAAAATAAATATCCATCTGGAAGTTCTGGAATATCTGATAAACCACTAACTTTTGGAAAAATTTTAACTAGAATATGTATAACGCTTATTTTTATAGGAGCAGCGTTTACTAAGGTTTGGGAAGAGGTAGTTGCTCCAATTTATAATGGCAATTATTTAACATGGGTAATATTACCATTTGTAGTAGGAGCTACAGTTTCTTCTATTATATGTATTTTCTTATATAAAAAATATCTTCATATATTTGGATATTTTATCAGAACTATTTTATCGATAGTACCACTATTTATTTACTTTTTGATACTAACAAAGTTTAGTTCAAACTCTGATTCATTAGCTGCAGTTTTTATATTTAGTGTGGCTATTAGTTTAGTATCTTCTTATGCGTCATTGTTTATTACGAAACTATATAGAAAGAAGTATAATAGAGGCTAAGTTAATTTATACTAATAGTAAGCAATAATAGTTTAATTTTGAAATAAATACTTATGTAATTACTTTTTAACTGAAATTTTAAATTTAGTATTGTCAATTAAAAATATTTATGATATTATTATATTGCTTACTTGATTTATGGCGAGGTAATTCAGCTGGCTAGAATGATCGGTTCATAC
>CAKOTU010000004.1 GCA_934120265.1 uncultured Bacilli bacterium | reverse complement strand
ATTGTTATTTGGTTCATATCTTTTAACTCTTGTAAATTTAGACTTTCATATAATCCTGGAGTAGCAAGTGCTGCGATGACACTTTTAGTACCATTAGATGTAACTTTACCATTAATAACACTTATATTACTATTAGTTTCATTATCTAAAACGGTACCAAACATAACTACAAATGGTGTATATAAAGTTTCTAATTTTCCATTAACACGAACAATATGTTTATCATTGTTTTTATAATTTAATGTAATAGATACCCTACCAGACAATCCTAACATATCATCTAAATTCATTTCTTTTCCATCTAATGAATATTTGACAGAAATATCAATTGGTAAACTATTTTCATATTTACCTTGGTATAAAATATCATTACCTTCTGCGTTCCAAACTATTTTATTATTATCCATAGTAAATGTTTCATTACCATTAATATTTAAAATATCTTTTAAATCAGTATAATCTTCAATAGTACTTTCTTTTTCATTATTGATTAATTGTTCATTAACATAAACATTTTTTACCTTACCATCTGATTCTAATTTTCCATATACAGTTTCATTTTTAGTTAAAGCATAAACAGGGAAACTAGTTGATAATAATGTTATAACAAGCATTGAAGCTGTTACTTTTTTTAATGTACTTTTCATATTTTTACTTCCTTTCGTTGTTTTTGTAATTAATTTATCAAAAATAAGTAAGACTGATGGTAATACCATAATTACCACAAGCATACTAACAATTGCACCTCTAGATATTAATGTGCATAAACTTCCTACCATTTCAAGTTTAGAATATAAACCAACACCAAATGTTGCTGCAAAGAAACAAAGTCCACTAATTAAAACAGATTTACCATTATAATTTAAAGTTCTAAGCACTGCTTCTTTTGGTGCTAAATTATCTTTTCTATTTTTCAAATATGATGAAGTAAGTAATATTGCATAATCAATTGTTGCTCCTAATTGAATAGTTCCAAGAACAATTGGTGCGACAAATGGTAATGTTACTCCACCAAAGTATGAGAATGACATATTGATAATAATTGCTGACTCAATTGTTAATGTAAGTAAGAATGGTAAAGATAGACTCTTTAAAACAATAAGTAGAATTACTAAAACACAAATGATAGATGCTGAATTAACATTTGTAAAATCAGTATCACTTATGTTAATTAAATCTTTCATAAGAGGTCCTTCACCAGCAACAATTATATTTTCATCGTATTTTTTTACAATATTATTAATTGTTTCTATCTGATTGTTAAGCTCATCACTAGCAACTTCATATGTTGAATTTAAAAGCAACATTTCATATTTATCATTTTTAAACGTACTTAATAATTTTGTTGGTAACATATTTTCTGTTACACCATATTGTTTTAATTCATCAAATGATAAAACAAAATCAACACCATCAACACCTTTTAATTCATTTACCATATTAACAATATCGTTTGTTTTCATTTTACTATCAACAATAATTATTTCTGGACTAACAATATTATATTTTTCTTTTAGTTCTGCATTTGCACTAATACTCTCTAACGTATCTGGAAGTGATTTATCTATTTTATAATACACATCTACTTTTTTATAACCTAGATAAGCTGGTACCAAGCAAATCAAGAAAACAATAAAAATTATAATATGATTATTAACAATAAATTTATTAAATCTTGTAAAGTTTAAATTTAAACTTTTATGTTTTGTTTTTTCAATAGACTTATCAAAAATAAGAAGTAAACTTGGAAATAATGTTAAGACAGTAATAACACCCAATATTACTCCCTTAGCCATTACAATACCTAAATCTTTTCCTAAAGTTAATTTCATCGCACATAAAACTAAGAATCCTGCAACTGTCGTAAGAGAACTACCTAATACGGAAACAAAAGTTTCAGCTATTGCTTCACTCATAGCCTCATTTTTATCCTTAAATTTCTTTTTCTTATCTTCATAAGAATGATATAAGAAAATAGAAAAGTCAGTAGTAACACCTAGTTGTAATACTGCAACCAAGGCTTTAGTTATGTATGAAATTTGACCCAAGAATAAATTGGTTCCTAAGTTAAATAATATTGCGCATCCAATATTAAGAAGTAAAAATACTGGAGCTAAATAAGAATCTAACGATAACTCTAAAACTGTTAAACATAAAATAACAGCAATTATAATATATATCATTATTTCTTGTTCAGATAAGTTCATAGTATCCAAAACCATAGAGCTCATACCACTTAATTTACAACTATCTTTTGTAATACTTCTAATTTCTTCTACCGCATTAATAGTTTTTTCATTAGAAGTACCATCTTTAAATGTTATAAGAATTAAATCTGTATTATCTTTATGTAGTTTTGATGTTACTTCACTTGGTAACATTTCAACCGGAATACTTGTTCCAATAACATCGTATAAAGATACTACCTCGTTAACTCCTTCAACATTCTTTATTTTATTTTCTAGTTCAACAATATTTTTACTGCTCATATTATCAATAATCGCAACTGAATACGAACCCATATTAAAATCATCAGTTAAAATATTTTGACCCTTAATTGTTTCAATATCTTCTGGTAAGTAAACTAAAATATCATAATTGATTTTAGTCAACTTCATTCCTATAAATGAAAAGAATGCAAGTATAATTGAAACAATCAAAATAACTTTTTTGTGTTTGCAAATCTTTTCTGCAACCTTCTTCATATTTTTCCCTCCATCCACTATGATAGTTTATTACAAACTTATTTCTTTGAACACAAACATATTTATTAAAATGTATGTTTTCCAACATTTCGTTAAATATGTATACATAAAAACCAACAAAATGTAATTTATCTTTACATATGTTGGTTTTTATGCATATAATATAGTTGGTGATATAAATGGAAAAGAAAAAAGATTTACGCGTTGTTAAGACTAAAAACTTACTCTATCAAACCTTAATAGACTTAATGAAAGACAAAACTTTTGAAGAAATAAAAGTCTCTGATATTTGTTCTAAAGCCATGATTAATCGTTCTACTTTCTATGCCCACTATGAAGACAAATACGAACTACTAGTAGATTTTATTAGTAATCTAAAAGAGGAGTTTGTCAATGAACTTAATAAAAATAGTAATAACCTAAATACTAGAGAATATTATATAAAATTAATTGAATTATTTTTAGATCATATTGAAAGTAAAAAAAATGTTTATAGTTCTATCATGATTAACAATCGTAATAGCATAATGATGGATATTTTACTAAGCGTTGTTAACGAAGATATTTTAAATAAAATCAAAACTGATAGTATTAGCAAAAAAGTACCTAGTGATATAATTGCTAAATTCTATTTAGGTGGTGTTATTAACTTAGGTGTTGAATGGTTAAGTGATAGTTCTAAGTATACTAAAGATCAAATTATGGAATATCTAAAAATATTAATTCCAGATAATATAAACTAAAAATGGCAGGTCAAACGACTTACCATTTTCTTTTAATCCGATTGTAATTTTAAAAAATAGTATCTAAAATACTATTTTTTACTAACTAAAATATCATTGTTATTAGCTCTATTATAATTCCACTAATAATCCCTAATCCATATAATAAACTCAATATAGTTACATTTTCTTTTATATCTTTATTTTCTTTAAATAAAACTAAAAGGGCAACTCCACTACCTGTTAAAAGTCCAGCCATAGCTGATCCTAACGATATCGCACCATTTAAATAAAGTTCAGTGATAACAATGCTTGATCCACAATTAGGGATTAAGCCAATAAGGCTCGATATAAATGGTCCAAAGATACTATTTTTTAAGAATACTTTCGATAAGTTATCCTCACCTATAAAGTGTAATAATATATTTAATAGAAATGAAACTAATATAATAAACAATAATGTTTTTAAAGTATGAATTAAAGTTGATTTAATTACCCCTTCTTCATGGCAATTGCAATGATCTTCATCACATATTTCATAGTTTATATTTTCCTTTTTAGTTTTTTTGCTTAATAATAAATCAATAATGAATCCCCATATTATTCCACATATAAACTTAATTCCTAACAGTTTTACTATTTCTATAAAGGCTATCTTTTGTGACAACATAATTGGTAACATTTCATCACTAGTAGCTAGATAAATAGAAATTAAAGTTCCTAAAGTAATTATTCTTGTTACATATAAATTAGTTGCCATAACAGAAAAACCACATTGTGGAAATAGACCAAGTAAACTACCAATTAGTGGTCCCACTTTACCTGATTTACTAACTAATTTTTTTGTTTGTTTATTTAATTTGTGTTCTATTAATTCGATAATCAAAAAAGCAATAAATAAAAATGGTAATAGTTTTAAGCCATCTACTAAAGTATCTAATATTATATCTATCATAGTATCTCTTCTTTCGTTTAAAATTATAACAAAAAATAGATAGAAAATCTATCTATTTTGCAACAATACTAACTAATTTTTTAGGAATAGTAACAACTTTTACAATTTGTAATCCTTCCAAATGTTTCTTTACATTTTCAATTTGTAAAGCCTTTTCTTTCATTTCTTCTTCTGTAGTATCTGTATGTGTTTCTATTTTTCCACGTACTTTTCCATTTACTTGAACTACTAATTCATAAGTATCATCTATTGTCTTTGACTCATCATATGTAGGCCATGGTTCATAAGCGATAGTATTTTGTTCTTTAAATACTTCACTCCATAGTTCTTCTGTAATATGTGGTACAATTGGATTTAATAGTTTTAATAATCCTTTTGCATATTCTACAGGAAATACTTCTTCTTTATAAATGGCATTAATAAATATCATCATTTGACTAATAGCTGTATTAAAACTTAAAGATTCATAATCACTAGTTACCTTCTTAACTGTTTTGTGATAAATCTTTTCAAGATTTGCATTCGCTTGATCTGTTATTTTATTTTCT
Organism: uncultured Bacilli bacterium; assembly: GCA_934120265.1. GTDB lineage: Bacteria > Bacillota_I > Bacilli_A > RF39 > UBA660 > SIG204. Next base: position 59,644 of record CAKOTU010000004.1, on the reverse strand, counting down.
TCAGTATAAAGTCTCCATATTCTATCCAAGAATTTTTTAGCACCATCAACAGCATCATCATTCCATGGTTTATCAGCTTCTAATGGCCCCATAAACATCTCATAAAGTCTTAATGTATCAGCACCATATTCTTTTACAATATCGTTTGGATTTACAACATATTCAGGATATCTTTTACCCATTTTAATACCGTTTGAACCTAAGATCATTCCTTGATGTACTAATTTTTTAAATGGTTCTTTAACTGGAACAATTCCTTTATCATATAAATAATTATTCCACATTCTAGAATATAATAAATGTCCAACAGCATGTTCTGGACCACCAACATATAAATCAACAGGCATCCAATGTTCCAATAATTTTTTATCAGCTAAGCATTCATTATTATGTGGATCAATATATCTTAAGAAATACCAACTTGAACCTGCACTACCAGGCATTGTAGAAGTTTCTCTTTTTCCTTTAATTCCATCTACTTCTACATTAACCCAATCAGTAGCATTTTCAAGTGGTGCCTTTCCATTCTTACCTTTATAATCTTCTAATGGTGGTAAAATTAAAGGTAACTCGGAATCAGCAAGCGCTATATCTTTACCATTTTCTAAGTGAATAATTGGAATTGGTTCACCCCAATATCTTTGACGAGCAAAAATCCAATCTCTTAAACGATAATTAACTTGTTTTTTCCCGCAGTTATTTTCTTCAAGCCAACTAATCATTTTATTAATAGCATCTTCTTTATTAAGTCCATCTAGGAACTCAGAATTAATATGAACACCATCTTTAGTGTAAGCGTGTTCTTCAATACTATCACCATCTAGAACTTGAATAATTGGAATATTAAACTTCTTAGCAAACTCATAATCACGATCATCATGAGCAGGAACTGCCATAATTGCTCCAGTACCATATGTTGCTAAAACATAATCGCTTATCCAAATAGGTATTTCCTTATTATTGACAGGATTAATAGCATATGCCCCAGTAAATACTCCTGTCTTTTCTTTATTTAATTCTGTTCTTTCTAAATCTGATTTAGAAGCACATGCCTTCTTATAATTTTCAACAGCTTCTTTTTGTTCTTCGGTAGTTATTATATCGACAAGTTTATGTTCAGGTGCTAAAACACAATACGTTGCTCCAAATAAAGTATCACAACGTGTTGTAAACACTGTAAATTTAGAATTAGTACCTTTTACTTTAAAATCAACATGAGCACCTATACTTTTTCCAATCCAATTTCTTTGAATTTCCTTAGTTGATTCAGGCCAATCAATTTCATCTAAACCTGAAAGTAACTTTTCAGCATAAGCAGGAATATCTATAACCCATTGCTTCATGTTTTTTCTAACAACAGGATATCCTCCACGCTCACTCTTGCCATCAATAACTTCATCATTAGCAAGAACTGTTCCTAACTCTTCGCACCAATTAACTGGCATATCAACACATTTAGCATAACCATCTAAAAATAATTGTTTAAATATCCATTGTGTCCACTTGTAAAAATCTGGGTCAGAAGTAGAAACTTCTCTATCCCAATCATAAGAAAATCCTAACATTTTTAATTGTGTTTTAAATGTTTCAATGTTTTTCTTTGTAAATCCTTCTGGATGATTTCCTGTTGTTATAGCAAATTGTTCAGCAGGAAGGCCGAAAGAATCAAATCCCATTGGATGTAAAACATTATATCCTTGCATTCTTTTCATACGTGCAACAATGTCTGTTGCTGTATATCCTTCTGGATGTCCTGCATGAAGACCCACACCAGATGGATATGGAAACATATCTAGGGCATAATATTTAGGTTTACTAAAATCATAAATATCTGTTTTAAAAGTATTATTATCTTCCCAATACTTCTGCCATTTCTTTTCTATCTTTGTAAAATCATACATTATTTATTACCTCTTTTCAACATTACTAAACCAACAATGTGGTACAAAACTAAAATTAGTGGAATTATTATTACAAACGCAACTAATACTTTTAATATATAGTTTGGTACTAAATCAATAATAATTAAAGTAGTACTAATAATAAATGCATTAGAAAGCGCTACTAAATTAGCAAGTAACTTTACATTTTTATCACTAACTTTAACATTATATTTTTTGTTAAAGTATAAAGCTTGATTACTAGTTTCAAATTTTTTTAATTTTTTCTTATTTAAAATAACTGTAAAAAGATATGCTAAATAAACCACTAAAAACGATACCACAAACATAATAATATATCTCATAAAAAATCCTCCTTAAAAAACAAAAATATTATAAATATAAGGACGATTAATCGCGGTACCACCTTATTTCATAATATTTTATTACACTCTCAAATCTTTAACGCAGAACTACGGCTATAAGCAACTAGAAAAGCAAGTTCATAATATTTTATTAGAAGTTTTCACCAACCACTTCTTCTCTAAACATAATTTATTATTACTACTCTCTTCGTTTGTCTTTTAATATAAGAATATTATATTATAATTTTTTTTATTATTCAAGTATTATCTTTACTTTGTTTCTATTTTATTTTCGTTATATTTATATTTTAATAAATTATCATTTTTAATAACAGACTCACGCAATCTTTTTTCTATATCATTCCGTGTATTTTTGGCAACTTTTCCACCTTCTTTAGCAATTTTTAGATTATTATCTAATCCGTACGGTTTATACTTTTTGGCAAGTTCTCTAGTTGTAATTTCACCAATATCAGCAAGTACTACCTCTAAATCAGACATATTATCTCTTAATGATTCTTTTCTAAGCCCTTTATATTCTTTATATTCACCAGCGTTCATCCCTGACCATTCCTTATATATTTCATTTGTTAATATTGCATACTCTATTTCTTTCGTTACTCCATTTTCATTCCACACATCTGTTAGTTTTTTTCTATCTTGAATACCTTTTATTCTTCTTATTATCCATTCTTCATCATAACCTTTTTTTCTATATAAATCTATTGATCTTTGTATTGCCAGTGATGGGTCAAATGTCTCATCTATTCTTTCACCTCCTAATCTTGCTAACCACTGTTTTATTGGCTCGGCATTTTTACTAGGTATTGATTCTATTATTCGAAACATTTCTTCTATATCACATACATCAGTTAAACGATATTTTCCATCCAATGACTTTAATTTCAACTGTCCGATTTTTTCGGACACTTCATTTCCTTCATCAATAATTTTTTTCTTTAAATCATTCCAATATTTTCTGGGTCTATCACTCTCTGTCAATACCCCTATCATATCAACCACACTAATATAATACTTCTCTTCTTCTTTATTCCAAACAGTTCTTATCATTTTATTATTAAATATCTTATTTATTAAATGTATTTTATCTTCTTTCATTTTTTCTCCTTTCACTTCTAATATTCCACAAAAGTATTCGATTTCCTTTTTATAGCACAAAAAAACCAATGATTTGTTCATTGGTTTTTATTAATCTACACTTCATCAACATATTCTAATAGTTTTAAGAATAATTTCATATACTTCTTATCTAATCCTTTATTCTTTAACTTACGAATTTCAATTCTCTTTTTCTTATTAGATAAATCTCCAAATAATATTTTATCCAATTCATTTTTGATTTCTGTTTCAATTTGTAAATCACTAATAATTTCAGCAATATCATCATTTATTATTCTCATAGCATTTACTTCTAGGTTGTCACCTTTTAAATTAATAGTTAAATTACCAATTGATTTTACTTCTAATATTTCTACAACGAAATCATTAAGATCTACATAAGTCATAAATCTAATAGGGTTTCCATTAAAAGTTACAGATATACTAGCAGGTTCCTTTGTATTTCTAAATCTAAATTTGTAATGACGATTTTCAGGTACTATTCCAGCTTTACCTTCAACTGATTTCATAACTAATTTATAATCACTAACAGAATAATTATATTCAATATTAGTTAATAAATAAAAGTCTTTTAAATATAAATCAGTCGTACCATCATCTTCATAGATGTTATATGAATTACTTCTTCCAGGGAAAATATGAATTTCCATATTTTGTGGTGGATTAGTATCATTCAATTTCTCATTATTAGCCATTGGGATAATTGCCCCAGCTTTTGCAAACACTGGATAATCTTGATCTTTAAAGAAACCAACATAATTTGTTCCTCCAGGGAATTTTTTCCCAGTAACAAAGTCGTACCATACACCTTCTGGAATATACATTTTGTGAATTGATCTATTCATCGTATAATCTTTTTTCTTTGTTATAGGTGCAACAAACAATTCACTACCAAAATAATACTCTTTTGAACATATATCATCATCATACATTTCTGGATATTTGTAATAAAGAGGAATTAACATTGGATCACCAAATTTGTGATATTTATAAGCTTCAGAATATAAATATGGTATTAACTGATGTCTAAGTGTCAAATAATCTTTTACAATAGTATAAGTTTTTACTCCCCAACGCCAAGGTTCTCTTTTATAATATTTTCCACCATCACTACCAAATTTTAATATTGGTGAAAAAGTTCCTAATTGAACAAATCTTATATATAACTCACTATCTTCAATACCTTTATAATAACCACCAATATTATGGCTCCAAAATGATACACCAATATTAGTTGCATTTAAATTATAAAATGGCATAAGCGATAAAGTATCCCAACCAACGGTTGTCTTACCAGCATATAATACTGGATATCTATGTGCAGCCAAGCTTGTTCCGTTAGCTAATATCATTGGTCTTCTCTTATAATTTCTCATCATATCGTACATATGATAATGTTTTAACATATTAAGTTCAGTACTAGTTGTCTTAGTTCCATTCTTAATCCAATAGAAATCAACCTCTAAAGCATCTAATGGATGAATATAAAGTTTTAAATAAACATCTATCCAACGTGGTGCTAGAACGTTAAATGGAATTATTCCTTTACTATCCTTTTGTAAATACTTGGTAGCCTGATTATAAAATTCATCATTAGGATAAAAGCCGTCTGTTGGATTTACACTAAGCCCCAATCTAATTCCTTTATTATGAACATAAGAAATCATTTCGTAAGGAGCGGCAAATAATTTTTTATTAAACGTAAATCCAGCTTCTGTATTATCTAACTTATTATGCCAATCATTATCAAGTAAAAGTATTGATAAAGGAATATTTTTTCTTTCGAATGTATCTATCAACTTTTTTAATGATTCATCATTATATTCTAAATCTCTACTCCACCAGTTACCTAATGCATATCTTGGGATTAAAGCAGGATAACCTGTCAAATCAAAATAGTCTTTCAAAGCTTTAGAAAAATCTTTTAAATAAGCAAAAACATAGATATCCAATTCTTTTTCTTTTCTATCACGTATAGTTCCGTCTTCTTCAATAACTTTTGAATTTGAGTCATCGAAACTTGCAAAACCATCTAACGAATATAAACTTCTAGCGAATTTAATTTTTCCTTCTTCTTTATTAATTTCTGTAAAAGGTGAACCATAGTTTTTAACTTCTGGATGTCCATAATACCACACTGAATTTGAATTTAATACTTCAACTTTTAAATTTGATTCAGGAGAAAATTTACTACCTCTAAAATTTTTCTCTTTAGTATAAGATATTTTAAAGTATGAAGTTGTAATTTCCAAAAATCTAGAATCTTGTTTTAAGTCAAATTTAACTTCAGGAAAATTACGATTCCAAGCAAACTCCGTTGGTAAATCTTCAAATATTCCTGATTCGTTATATTCAAATCTAATCAATCTTTCACTTAAAATAGTAATCCTATATCTATCGCCCTTAATAATATTTTTATTATTAGCTATAGGATTTATTTTTAATTTAAAATTATCACCTAGTGGATACATAATTCCACCCCTTTTCCTTTTATAATTCTTCTATTTCTACAAAGTTAGTATGTTTAACTTCTTTAAATGGATAACCACCAGTAATTATGATTTTATCTCCACTTTTGATATCAACATTATTCATAGCTATTTTTTTAGCTTGATCTACTATATCATCAAGAGATTTTAAATTTTCAATGTATATTGGACACACACCAAAATATATTGATAAACTTCTCAAAGTTTCTGGATTAGTACTAATTGCTATAACAGGACATTTTGGTTTAAAGCGACTCATTTTACGTGCTGTATACCCACTTACTGTTGGTGCAATAATAGCTTTACAATTTAAACGATTACTAATCTCTGCAACTGAACAAGCTATATTACCGGTTGTATCTTGATTTTCTGTTTCAATAGCACTAAGTAAAAACTTATCATAATCAATATCTTCTTCAGCAGATTTTATTACTCTCTCTATTTCCTCAACCAAACTAATAGAATAGTTTTTATTATGAGATTTGTTGCCTATTATAACAGCATCTGTTCCATCAAGTACTGCGTTAGCTAAATCACTAACTTCTGCTTTATTTAATGTTTGAGCTTCCAAGTCATAATCTGCTTCAGCAGAAACAACACTAATCTTACCGTTCATGTGACATCTATCAATTATTTTCTTTTGAATACTTGGAATCTTTTCAATTGGAACTTCTAATCCAAGATCATCACGAGAAATAATAACACCTTCACTCATGTTTATAATATCTTCAACTTCTTCTAAAGCGAATTTATTATTAATCTTAGTTAGAATTCCTAAATGATTATTTTCCATATTAATAAGTAAATCATTAATATCTAAAACATCTTCTTGCTCTGTAACTGAATTTAAAATAACATAATCTATTCCTATTTCAGCTGCAAACTTAATCATATCTTTATTATATTTAGTTAAAAATTTCTTACTTATTTTTATGTCAGGAATATTTACTTCACTATGTTCATAAACAAGTCCACCTTTTTTTACTAAACATAATATAAAACCTTCACTCTTGTCTAACACTTCTAATTCTACATTTCCATCTGAAAGTTTAATAATACTATCATATTTTATTTCGTTAATTATTTCATCATAATCAACCGACAATTTTGTTTCATCACCAATAGTATGATCCATGTAAATTCTAATTTTATCTTTTTCTTTTAAATATGCACTACCACCAGATATTTTATTTATACGAACTTTATTATTTCTTAATTCTAAAATACTCCCAACATTAGTCTTCAATTCATCATTTAAATCATTAATTTTTCTTATTACTTCTAAACAAAATTCTTTATTTACCTCATTTAAATCCATCAAGAACAAATCTATACCATTTTCCATTAAACTTCTAATAGATTCATCACTACTATTACTTTGGGTTAATTGTGAAATTATCTTAGTCTTATTCATACTATCACCATAAATATTATACCAATTTTTACTAATATTAAAAAGAGTTTTTTTTATAAACTCTTTTTCTTGTAAAATTCATGTAAATTTATTTATTTGTTGTTAATGTAACTTTACTTGGACTTACTTCAGTATTAATTAATAGTGTGCTACTACCATCTAATAATTCTATATTTGGTAAATCTATCGTTTCTTCTGATTGCTCTGCCAATACATAATTTACTACTAACGGATTTCCTGCATTATTTTGTTGCTGTAAAAACGCTTTCCATTCAGCAATAGTTGGCAAGGTTTCTTTAGGTCTAATTCTTATTGCATCTTTACTTCTTGCAACACCAATCTTACCATTATATACATCCTCCCAAGTAGCGCCAACATAATAATTAGATTGTGCTAATAAAGATTTTGTGGTATTAGCTTTGCTGTCTGTTAATGTGTGTTGCATTGCTCTAGCTACCCCTACATCTGTCATTATAGTCCAACGCTCTGTTCCATCAAAAGTTTTACTACTAACTCTTCTCACTATTTTTTTATTATAAAAATCTATGTAATCTGCATAATCTCCTATTTTTCTTAATGGTTCATCTAAATATATATTTGTTAAAGCTGCTTTGTAGCTTTCATAAGATGTTGCACTACTGCCTTCCTCTATTTGAATCCTTACTTGATAATTACTGTAAGTATTTCCTAATCTCCAATTTTGTAATAAAAGGTGTAATTTCTCTTCTCCTGCAAAAACACTTCCAGAAAAGGTTACAGAAGCTATATTATCTAGCGCTGTTGCATTTACGTTTGTTCTTATATATTTAGTGTTTGCTGAATTAAACAAAGAAAACGCAAACGTTATTCCTGTTCCTTCTCCAATGGTCCCACTTCCACCTACTACATCAATTTTTAATGTATAGGTTTTATTTACATCAAATATATTTGGGAAAACATCAGAAAGTTTTATATCACCAGAATTAGTTAATGTTCCATTAATTGTTATAACGTCACCAGTGCTTGTCATTGTTAAACCACCCGATGAGCCCTGTTGCTTTAAATAACTATAATCAAACAGATTCTTACCTCTATCCTTAACTTGTACTACATACTTACCGATGTTACTACATGCATCACTTCCATAGCTAGCACAATTACTACTTGTTAGTAAATCTCCAGTACTTTTTACTTCGGCAGAATTATCTGGCGTTGGAGTACCATCTTGAATACTATTGCCATATATTAAATAATTTTTTATTGTTTGATTATTTAATGTAAATGTTGTTCCTTCTGTTGTCTCATAATTATCTGTTCCAAACCAACTACAATCTTCTTTATTCATTTTATTTGCATATAATTCAGTACCAAACTCCTTTGTTATACAATAGCCATTAACATATGTATAAATTCTTGATTTTCCTTGTTTATTTATTTCAACTTCTCCCAAGTCCGGTTTTTCACCTTTATAACTTAATTTATCACTTAAAACATCAATCTTACCATATTTTGGCGATGCACTTAAAAAATAATACTCCGCCGATTGAATCAAACTATTAGCACTCTCCATCGCACTACTTCTTTTAGAATTTTCTATTGAATTAGAAATCACAGGCGCTGTAATAACTACTAACACAGATAATATTATTATTACGGCTAATAATTCTATTAAAGTAAATCCTTTTTTATTTCTCATATTTCCACATCCTTATTATTACTAATTCAATTATATATAATAGTTCTAAAAAATGCAAGAAAAAAATAGCATTATGCTATTTATAACCATACTGCAAATAAGACTGCAGACAATCCTAAAATTGTACCTACAACTAAAAACATTTTAACAATATCTGTTTCAGCCCAGCCTAATTTTTCTAAATGATGATGTAAAGGTGCCATTAAAAATACCTTTTTATTAAAATATCTTCCTGCAATCATTTGAATAATACAGCAAAATGTTTCAACAACAAACACACCACATACAACAATCAATGTTATCTCATGACTAGTAATAATTGCTACACTTGCTAGTGTTGCGCCTAAAGCAAGAGAACCAGTATCTCCCATAAAAACCTTAGCTGGATATGAATTATAAACAAGGAATCCTAATAATGCCCCTACTAATATAAAACAGAAGATACCAATTTCTTCACTTCCGGCTATCCAATAAGAACCAAAACTTATAATACCAAACGATAAGAATGCTATAGCAGAAAGTCCACCAGCCAATCCATCCAATCCATCTGTTAAATTAACCGCATTACTACTTGCTACCAAAACAAACAATATGAAGAAACCGTAAAACCAACCAAAGTTAATTTTTATTCCTAATGTATGAATATCTAATACTGGTTGTCTTCCACTTTTCATAAATATAAAAAAGAAAATAACAGCAATTAATATTTGCCCTATAAGTTTTTGAATTTCTGTTAAACCTTCATTGTTATGTCTTTTTATAATTAAAAAATCATCTATAAAACCAAGTAACGCATATGACAAGAAGACAAACATTATAATAAACAAGTTATCTGTCCACTCTAACTTATTCATTAAAATAAGAATAATCATCGAAACAATAGTTGGAATAATAAATATTAACCCTCCCATTGTAGGCGTTCCATCTTTCTTTTTATGCTTTTCACTTAGAAATATACTAATTTTTTGATTAGCTTTTATTTTTCTTAAAAATGGTATTAATATAAGCCCAAACACAACTGAGATTACAAACGCTACCATAAGTGCTAAAGCAGATTTTGCTAAAACTAACATTATATCAACTCCTATATATTATCTAATACTACCTTTTTATCGTCAAAAAATATTTTATCTTTACCAATAATTTGATAGTTTTCATGTCCTTTACCAAGCACCATTAGTATATCATTTTCTTTTAGTAATTGTATACCCCTAATAATAGCTTTTTCTCGATTTACTTCAATTTCATAGTTTTTTTTGTCAAGCTTTTGTACTATATCTTGTATTATTTCATCTGGATCTTCTGTTCTAGGATTATCACTAGTAAATACCACATGATCAGCATTATTAACAGCTATTTTCCCCATTATTGGGCGTTTTGTCTTATCTCTATCTCCACCACATCCAACTATTACGTAAAGGTGATTAGGATTTAATTCTTTTGCTGTTAATAATACATTTTCTACTGCATCAGGTGTATGAGCATAATCAATAATAATAGCATTACTACCATACATTATTTTATCCATCCTACCACTAGGACTATCTAAATTTTCTATAACCTTAGATATTTGTTCATAGTCAAAACCTAAATTATTTAAAGCTGCTATAATCAAAGTTAGATTATAAATATTATACTTTCCTATTAATTTAGTTTTATAAATATCACAATCATTAATAACAAAATTACTTTCATTAAGATTATAATTATATTTTGTTATTTGATAATTAGAATCTTTAAAACCATATGTTTTATTATTATTTTCTTCCATAATAAAATCCTTATAATATTTATCATCTATATTTATAATAGCCAATTTATCATTTTTTAACATTGTAAATAATTTCTTTTTAGCATTCAAATAGTTATCAATTGTATGATGGTAATCAAGATGATCCTGAGTCAAATTAGAAAATAGTGCCATATCAAATTCTAATCCTTTTACTCTATTTAAACTTAAAGCATGACTGCTTACTTCCATAACAACATATTTACAATTCTCGTTCTTAGCTTTTAGTAGCATCTCATATATTTCTAAAATATCTGGAGTTGTATTCTCTAAATTCTTTATTTTTTCATCAATATAAAAACCAATTGTACCTATATAAGCACTTTTTTCTCCAAGCATATTTAACGCTTTATGTAAAAGATAACAAGTTGTTGTCTTTCCATTAGTTCCTGTCATTCCAATAATTTTTAAATCTTTTATTTTATCCCAATAATTAGTTTTTAAATAATTTACCAAATATTCATGAGTATCTTTGACAATAAGTGTATCAACACTATATAAACCATGTTCTGCAACTACACTAGTCGCACCTCTTTTAATAGCATCTTCAATATATTGATGGCCATCATTGGAATATTTTAAAGCAACAAAAGTATCTCCCTTTTCAACTTTACGTGAATCACTTTTTATATTCACAAAAAAACACCTCCTGTGATATTCTATGACAAATATCACTAGGTGTTCTACTAGGCATTTTGCTTTTTATAATCGATATAACTTAATACTTCATTTTTATCATTAAAAGGAATTTTCTTATCTTTAAATATTATAAATTCTTCATGACCTTTACCTAATATTAGCAAAAAGTCATTTTCTCTTAATAAATCCATACCAAGATGTATAGCTTTCTTACGATCTAAACAAATCTCATAATTAGTTAGGTTTATTCCTTTTAACATATCATTTACTATTTCTTTAGGATCTTCATCGTGGGGATCATCTATTGTTATAATAGCCTTGGTAACATTATTTAAAACCATATTAGTCATAATAGGTCTTTTAGTTTTATCACGACTACCAGTACATCCAAAAACCACATATAAATTCCCTTCACATATCGGTTTTATTGTTTTTAAAATATTTTCAATCGCATCAGGTGTATGAGCATAATCAACTATTATAACATTATCGTTGTATTCTATCTTCTCCATACGTCCACTTGGCATTTTTAATTTATCTATAACACTATTTATTTCATCTAAATCAATTCCAAGCTCATGGCAAATAGAAATAGAAGTTATTAGGTTATAAAGATTATACTCTCCCAAAAGATGTGTTTTGGCTACATAATTTTTATTATTATATGAATATTCTAATAATGATATTTTACTAGAAAATTTCATAGATAATATTTTATAATCACCATTCTTACCAAAAGTTACATTATCATTATCATTTAATAAATAATGATCTTTATATTTATCGTCACTATTAATAATAGCTTTACCATTTTTTTTGATTTGCTTAAATAGTTGTTGTTTAGCTACGCAATAATTATCCATTGTTTTATGATAATCTAAATGATCTTGCGTTAAATTAGTAAATACCGCTACATCAAATTTTATTGTTTGGAATCTGTTCATTGATAATCCTTGACTACTAACTTCTAAGCATACATATTTATATCCATTTTCATAAGCTTCTACTAAAAGCCCATACAAGTCGGCAATATCAACTGAAGTGTTAGGCAAATTTCTTACTTTATCTTTTAGATAAAAACCAATTGTACCTATATAAGCACATTTTATACCTAAATTATTTAATATTTGATAAGTCAAGTAACAACTAGTTGTCTTACCGTTAGTTCCAGTAATTCCAACAATTTTCATCTCATCAATAATATAGCCATATTCTTGTTCCAATAACTGATTTAAATAAACTCTTGTATCGGGAACAATAACTGTTGGAGCACTATAAGATCCATGTTCCGCAACTATTTTGGCTGCTCCATTTTTTATTGCTAAATCAATGTAGTCATGTCCATCACTACTAATTCCTGGAAGTGCAACAAAAGTATCCCCAGGTACTATTTTTCTTGAATCTGTTTTTATTTTTATCATATATCCACCTATTAACAACTTCCTGAATCAGCATCATAACTATAAGTAAAACCACTACCTGTATTAGTTATTGTTACATAAGAATCGTCGCAAAAAACTTCACCAGTCTTAGGATTTTTTACATCAACCTCAATAAATCCTTCTTCCTCTAATTCAGCTATTGTTTTTGTTGTTGAATTTCCATTTTCAGGAAGTGTTAGTGGATTTTTAGCAGCCCAATTTCTGGCACCATCTTCTATATTTTTAATTTGTAAATCATATAAATCATTTCTACTATCTTTTAATATTTTATCTACAACAGGAATAACTATTAATCCAAGTAATCCTAAAACAACTAAAACAGCTAATAGTTCTATCAAAGTAAATCCCTTTTTCATTTTCTCACCTCAACCATTTAAACATATACCTTACTATATTTCTTTCCTAAATCATTTAGTACTATGATGACTTCATCATTATTATAAATATCTTTAACTTTATCGCTGTACCTACTTAATATATCAGCAATAACATCACCAACTCTAATATTTCCATCTTTATTCAAAATTTTAGAATAAAATTGCATCATCCATTTTCGAACGACTTCATTCAATTCCAAAATATAATCATCTATAGTTTGCATAAATTCTTTGTTGGTTTTCTTTTGCTCATTTTCATCTTTTTTCTCATAATCGATAACTTCTTTTTTAAACTTATCCAATATTATATTAGCTTCTCCAAAATCAACACTAATACCACTTCTCTTTTTTATCTCATCAACAAAGCTTAATACTTTTTGACTAACAATATCATAATTACAAGAACCACATAGATAATTTATTTCATCTATCCTTTTGTTTAAAATCTCTTTTTTAATAACTAAAGAATGAATATTACTATAATCTATCTTGTCAAAAACAAAATGCTCATCTTCATATTCCCAAGAGTTGATAGGTTCAAACTCTCCATTATTATTTTTACCTTTTTTACCTTCAATTAAGTGAGGCACTAAGCAATAAAAACTTATTCCGTTTTTAATAAAAGTATTGTATGCCTTACCATCTTTTTGTAAATCATTAGAATCGACTACTGATACCCAAATATTTCCATTATTTCCATTGAAATTTCTTGTTGAATTTATTCCCTGTTTGATTTTTTCATACTGTGAAAGAATTCCATAATTTAAAATACTTTCTAATCTGAAAAAATCAAATCCAATACCATGAAAACATCCTAGTTCTGCCTCACCCTCATATTTTTCTTTATACTTATTATACATAATTTCATCTATTTTATAAGTATAATGATCATTAATAAGTTTGGCTAAATGAATCAAATCTTTTGATATGTCAAAACGTAAAAATTTTTCTTTTAAAGCAGCTTGAGTAGTTTTTCTAAATCTTTGACGATCTAAAGCATCGGCATCTTTAAGAACACTAGCAAGTAATTTAAATTTTTCAAATTCTATATCGCCATTTTCAAATTCATAATCTTCAAAAATTGGCTTAAATCGTTCATCTTCCACACTATGCATATCGCATATTGCTTTTAAATAAGTAAACTTTAAACCATCTTCATAAAATGGACCAAAGTCTTTATGTTCTTTTCCTATTCTATAAGCAGCACTATATCCATGAATATTATCTTCTCTATCATTCATCCTCCCAATATCATGATACAAAGCCCCATCTAATACTATTTTCATGTCATCATCATCAAGCTTCAAATTCTTACCAATTAAGTATGCAAAAAAACATACTTTTTGAGAATGATGAAGGCCATGAAAATATGATTTAAACAGCTTATTTTTCTTTACGCTATCTAAAACACTTAATAGCTCATCACAATTTGTTTTTTCTAAAAACTCATTCAATTCTGGATATACACTATCTTTATTTATAATCAATTGTTGCAAAATATCATCCATAAATCCACCTATCTTTTTATTTTCTGTTTTTCTTGTAGTTCTGTTGTAACCAAAATATCATGAGTTACACTAAATTCCTCTTTTGTTTGCATAAAATACTTATTATCTTGATTCTTTTCTTCTATCTGTGGATCAAAATAGTACCATTCACCATTTATTTTAATTTTAATTGCTGAATGATTGTAATATCCATCTATACTTCTACCAAAAGCTTTAACTACACAATATACATTTCTTGCTTCTATCCCAATTTGAGAAAGAAGATATATAAGCATACCAACATACCCTTCACACACTACTTTACCAGTAGTAAAAGCTCTATAGCTACTATTTATATACTTATACTTATTTTTATAAACCTTTATAATTCTTTCATCTTTTAAAATCAAGTTATCTCTTTTTTCAAGTTCTTCTGTGTCATAATCTAAGTGATTAATAACATAATTATATAATACTCTTACTTTTTCTTCTTCTGACATACTATCAGAAATATTTTCCTTAATTATTTGATTAGCTCGAGTATATATTTCATCAATCATAGAGTATGTATAACAGAATATCTCACCAATTCCTATTTTTTCCGCAAATAATAAGTTAGTTTGGCAACTACCAATTGTTTCAAATAATTTACTCTGAAGATTCTTATCCTTAGCAATGTAATTAAATAAACGATAATCTAAAATATTTATTTTTGTCTTCTTTGTATTTGAAATATAACTTTCCAACCACTCTTTATTTTTAATATTACTTCCTACAATAACAACATGCTTTAAATGTTTAAGTTGATCTAAACCCTTAATTACTTCTAAATTTTGATTAGCAACTAATATTAGACATTCTAAATCTTCCAAATTACTCAAATCTAAACTTTTAATATGATAATTATTTAAAATAACTAATTGTTCTAGATTTTTTAATTCGTTTATTTCATCATAATCTATAACTATATTATCTCCATATTCTCTTTGGGTTTGGCCTATAATGTTTAATTTTTTTAAATTTGTTAATCTTGAAATAGTTTTAGGAGAAGTCATTGAATTTATAGTTAATGTTTCCAACCAAGATAACATTTTATCAGTAAAATAATTTCCTTTAATTTCCTCTCCAAGACGTCGTGACAATTCTTCACTAATAAATTCATCTAAATTATTAATGTTCATACCATCACCTCTACAAAAATTATACCACAATAAAGAAAAAAAGCACAATCAGTGCTTAAACTATTTCTAATATTTTAACATCATATTGTCCATTAGGACTAACGACATGAGCAACATCTCCAACTTTTAATCCCATGATTGCTTGTGCAATTGGAGATTCGTTAGAAATCTTATTTAAGAATGGATCTGCTTCCTTAGAACCAACAATAGAATACTCATCTGTTTCTTTATCATCAACATATTCTATTTTTACTTTAGTTCCTATACTAACAGAATCCGTAGCTTTCTTTTCTATAACAACAGCATTTTCGATCATTGCTTCAAGTTCAACAATACGTCCTTCAACAATAGCTTGTTCTTGACGAGCAGCATCATATTCAGCGTTCTCACTTAAATCACCTAAAGCACGAGCATCTTTTAATGCATTGATTACCTCTGGTCTTTTTTCAAATTTTAAATGTTCTAATTCTTTCTTTAATTCGTCTAACCCTTCTTGAGTTAAATATACTTCTTTTGACATATTAATCACCTCTGTGTCTTTTCTATCAATCAAACTGACAAAATGATACTACACTTTAACACGTTTGTCAACTTCTTTTTTATCTTTTTATTCTCATCATACAATCTTTAGTTAAAGTTTTATCTACAATCAATTTTACATGTTGCTTAGGATGCCTTACAATCTCTATATTTTCACCATTTTCATCAACTATATCTCCTATTTGATATGTAAACGATTCTATATTTGGTCCAAAAAATTCTACAACATCACCTTTTTCAAAATAGTTCCTTTGTTCTAGTAAAACTTCATGTGTTTCTATATTATAATCAAGTACAATACCTAAAAAATCTTGATTAGATATTTCTTGTCTACCATTATAATAACCAAAGGTATGATCATTTTTTCCATTGAAAAATTGAACTATTGAATCTCGATTGGAACAATTATCTAATATTCGTTTATACTCACTATTATATTCATAATGTTCTTTATCATTACAATATTTATCAATAAGCTTACGATAAACATTAACAACCGTAGCTATATAATAAACAGAACGCATTCTACCTTCTATTTTAAATGAATCAACACCTAATTCAATAAGTTCTGGTAAACATTCAGCCATTGATAAATCCTTAGAACAGAATGTAAATGGTTTATCTCCTTCTATTTTTTCATCATCACCAACTAAATCAAAATCCCATCTACAAATTTGACTACAACCACCACGATTAGAATCTCTAGCAGTTAAATAATTTGATAAAACACATCTTCCGCTATAAGATGCACAAATGGCTCCATGGATAAAATATTCTAATTCGATATCTATCTCATCTTTTATTTTTTTTATCTCATCTTTTGAAGTTTCACGCGCTAAAACAATCCTTGTTACTCCTTCTTTTTTAAAAAATTTTATTGCTTCTTTATTTATAGTAGATTGCTGCGTTGATAAATGTATTTCTAAATTAGTATTTTCTTTAGCCATTTTAATAATAGCCGGATCACTAACAATTATTGCATCTACCCCTATCTCATCTAATTGTTTTAAATATGGAATTAAATTTTTTCCTTCTTCATTATGTAAAACTATATTTACAGTAACATAAACTTTACTTCCATGAGAATGCGCAAATTCTAAACCTTCCTTTAAATCGTCTAAATCAAAATTACCAGTATTAGCTCTAAGTCCAAAATCAATACCACCTAAATATACCGCATCTGCACCATATATTACTGCTATCTTTAATCTTTCTAAATCACCAGCAGGTGCTAAAAGCTCTGGTTTTTTTATTTTTTCTTTCATCTTACTTCACCCTATAAACCGTTTCTTTATATAAAAATCCCGAATCTGTAGTTTTAAACATATTATCAATTATTTTCTTATATTCTACCTTATTTTTATCATTTACATTATTAAATAACTCTACTACTATTTCAAAACAATCCTCATCTATATTGTAACTATTTAAAATAATATAATCTAAATTGTTTAGCTCTACACTTTCATAAAGACCATTTAAAATATTGCTAGAATAAACAGTAGTTCCATTTTTATCATCAACAATTGAATATGATTTGCCTTCTTTTTCAATATAATATTCTTTTTTTTCTGCTAAGTTAAATGTTTTTAAATAATTGTTAACTAAATGACGATAAGATGTAAACATTGAGACATACCCAAACAACTCTATCATAAGTTTACTATTGACATTTTCTTCTATTTCTTTTATCTCTTTTAATGTTATGTCATTTGATAACCAAGTATAATTCACCCCGTGTTCTTTCCAATAATTAATTGTAAAATAATTATTAGTCATATGTTCTTGATTCCAAACCAATTCCAAATTTAAACCTAACTCTTCTTTTAAATTTACTATACTAATATCATAATAAATTATACCTTTTACATTAGTTTTATCTAGCTTTAATAAAGCTTCTTTTAAACATTCTAAATCACTGTCGTGCATATTCTTATTTAAACTTATAAAAATTTCTTTATCATGATTCTTCCTTACAATATCCAACACTTCGTCAAACTTAAAATAGTATGGAGCATTTACACTTAGACCATCTACTGATAAAATATAACCATCTACTTTGTTTTTAAAACGTTTAATCATCTTCATATTAGATGGAATAATTAATTTTTTAGACATGGTATCACCTCGAAGACATTATAACAAAAAAAAGTAGATATTTCTACTTTTTACATATAAGATTTACTTATTAATTGTTATCATTGTATATCATACTTTTAGAAACAGTGATTACAGGTCTAACTCCACAATAATTATCAAAAGATAAATCATCAGCTTCAACTGATACAGAACCTTGTTTTTCATCATAAATAGTTATAGTTCCATCTGCATCTCCACCATCACTATTGACATTCCATACATCATACTTGCCATAAGGAGCTAAATTCCAATAACCATATATTCCCTCTTTTTCGCTTATAGGATTTAAATTCACTGTCATCCACTTTTTTGTTACAAATGGAAACCCTGTAGAAAATAACTCTGTTCCAGTCATAAGTCTAGATTTCCCGTTAAGTCTAACTTCTAAAGATTGCAACTCATTACGAATTGTATATCCATTTTTATCAACACTATAATCATATACCTCATTTAAATTTTCTATATTGGTCCAAAAAGAGGTCGCAAAATTTAAATAATTTAATACAGTTATCGGACCCTTTTCTAAATTACCTGTTCCATAACCCTCAAGAAAAAAATCGTCTTTTAATCCACCTGCAGCTAGATAATCTGCTTCTGATATAAAAGCAACTAAACCCTTTTTCTTTGAATCACCTTCCATATCATCTGGTATTTTTCCATCAACAAGTTTTACAGATTCACCATAATAATTAACGTTACTATCCATTAATAAATTAACATTATTTTCATCACTACTAATAACAAAGAAGTTATACTCTGTTCCTTTTTTTACTTCACACGTATATTCATCTCCAGTATTATACTGACCTGTAGGAACGGTTGCATCATCTACTGTTACTGCTTTTACACCTTTACAAATATAACAATCTTTACTATCAACTAATTCATAATTATATTTGTTATTATAATAAGTAACCATCACTCTTTTATTTTGTAATTTATCACGTTCTGAACTAACAATTCCTTCAGTTAAATAACCACCATCAATAAGTTCTTCCAATGTTATACAATATTTTTTAGGTGCAAGTTGAGTATCATCCTCAACATACGACTTTGAAGAACTAATAACTAATTCCCTTACTGACTCACTTACTTCATTTTTTGATGTATTAATTTGATTTAATAAAGCTGGAAACGCTATTAAAGCAATAAGTCCTAATATAACTACCACTCCAATAAGTTCAACTAGAGTAAATCCTTTTTTATTCATCTTTAACACCTACCTTTTTACTGATACTGACTCCATCACCAATATCATAAAATAATGTTTCAAATTCTTTATTATTTTTTAAATAGTCAACATAATTATTTAATTTTCTTACAAGACCTCTGACATTTCTACTAAGATCTTTTTCATCTGCATGAACAAGTCCATGAAAATTTAAATTATCAGAGACAATTACTCCATTATCGTTTAAATTTTCTTTAAACTTTTCAAAAAATTTAATGTATTGACTCTTAGCTGCATCAATAAATATTAAATCATATTTATCGTTAAGTTCTACATCAAAGGCATCACTCAAAATAACATTTATTCTACTATTCAAATTAAAATCTTTTATATTTTTTAAAGCTTCTTTATATCTCTCTTCATCTCTTTCAATGGTTGTAACTCTAACACTATCATCTACTAAAGCCATTCTTATCGCTGAATAACCAATTGCTGAACCTATTTCTAAAATGTTTTTGATATTATTATTTTTAATATAATCCAATAAAAATTCAATTCCATCTTTCATCATAATTGGAATATTATTTTTATGTGCATACTCTTCTAAATCTAATATTCGTACCATAAGCCTTGACTCTTTAATGAAGCAACAGTTTGTGCATGTTCTTCGTATGTTTTAGAAAAGTATGTTTTTTTATTTTTATCAGCTACAAAATAATAATATTCAGAAATAGTTGGATTAACAGCTGCAGAAATAGAATCTAAACTAGGAAGACAAATAGGTCCCACCGGTAAACGCCCAGCCATCTGACTACTTCTTGTATTATAAGCATTATATTCGTCTATTTCTCTTTGATATAAATCTCTTTCATGCATTTCTATTTTGGCACCATAGTAAGTAGTAACATCACTTCCTAATGACCATCCTGACTTTAATCTGTTATAAAAAACTCCAGCTACACCACTACGATCATTACTATTTCCAGCCTCTAATTCAATAATAGAAGCAAGTGTTAATATTTCATGAACATTATGTGTACTACTTTGAATTTGTTCCTTATATGGTGATAACTTTAATGACATATTATCAAGCATCATTTCAAATATTTTTTTTACACTATCTGTTTTATTTACGCTATATGTGTTAGGAAATAAATAACCTTCCAGTGAATAATATATGTTTTTATTTTTTACTTCTTCCGTAACAAACCAATATTTTTTTATTAATTCATCTAAATAATTAGTATCCGAAAGAGTTACAAAAACATCTTCCTCTGTATTTTCAGTATTCTCTGCAATTATTTTAGCAACATTACGCATATTAATACCTTCTTTAAAAGTAAGAGAAACTACATTAGGATTGTATGTACTACCGTTTGATAAAACCTTAATTATTTCTTTGACATTCATACTTTCCTTTAATTCGTATTTCCCTGCTTGAAGTGAACTCGGCTTATGTAACTTGACATAAACTTTAAAGAAAAATTCTGATTTTATTAAATTATTTTCCTTCAAAATTTTAGAAACAGACATATATGTATTTCCTGATGTTACTTCTATTTCTTTTAAAGTTTCATCTTTACTAACTTTTCCTATTCCTATTTTATAAATAACACTACATAAAATTACAAACAACAAAATAGCTGAAATTATGATTAACGCTATTCTAACTCTTGGTTTTAATCTACGCATATACAAAACGAGCTATTGTTGCTCGTTTCCATTTATACTTTCTCTAGCTTGTTGTTGTAATTCATCTAAAATAGTTTCAATAATTTTCCACTCTTTATCAGTTTCAATAGGAATTAAATTAGTATTTTCTTCATCTGGATTATATATTGAAGCATACACTTTAGTATTTCCTTGTTCATCTAGAGTATTATCTGTATATACAATATAATTTTTCTTTGTTTCATCTGATTCAAAAGTAAATAAAACTTCACATTCTATTTCTTTTCCATCGTCTCCTAATATTTTAAAAGTCATTTTATTATTTTCCATATTATCTTCCTTTCTCTTTATCTAAATATGTTTGTAAAATAATATTAGCCGCTAAGCCATCTATTTTATCTTTTCTTTTTTTTCTTGACATATCAGCTTTTAACATATAATTATTAGCTTCAACAGTTGAAAGTCTCTCATCTTGCATTATAACTTCAACATTTAAATTATCTTCTAAAAACTTTTTAAATGATAAAGCTCTTTCTCCACTTTCACCAACTGTGTTATTCATATTTTTAGGAAAACCTAAGATAATTTTTTCCACATTAAATTCTTCAACTAAATTCTTTATTTCGGGTAATGCACTATTAAACTCTCCTTCTTCAAATCTAATAATTTTTAAAGGAGATGAAATAGTATGTGTTACATCACTTAAAGCAACACCTATTGTTTTAGTACCTAAATCTAAACCTAAATATCTCATTATTGATTTATAAAATATTTTACCAATACTTCAAGTATTTTATTACGATCAAATTTAGTTATTTTATTACGTGCTTCTTTATGACTAGATATATACCCAGGATCACCACTCATCAAATACCCAACTATTTGATTAATTGGATTATATCCTCTTTCTTCTAATACTTCTATTACTTCTTTTAAAGTAAGTATTATATTAGCATCTGTAAATTCTTCACTGTCATAAATCTTTGTTTCATCCATCTTATCACCCACTCTATGAATACATTTTTATTGTACCATGGATTAATTTTTTTATCAATAAAGAAAAAGGAATTATTAACCAATAATTCCTTTAAGTAAACCAAATGATACAATCATCATTATAATACCTGCCATCACAACACCACCAATGGCCGCAAGCATTGATTTTTTCTTATCCATACCAAGCAAGGCAGCTATTAAACAACCAGTCCATGCTCCCGTTCCTGGAAGTGGAATTCCAACAAATAAAAGAAGACCCCAATACTTTAATTTTTCTATTTGATCCTTTTTATTCATTGCCTTTGTTTCTAATTTATTTACTAACTTGCTTAGTTTCTTTGTCTTCTTTAGTTTATCAAAAAGTGGTGTAATAAACCAAAGAATTAGAGGTATAGGTATAATATTACCTATTAAACAAATTATAAAACTTTTAACACCAGATAGTCCTAAAAGTGAAGCAGCTATTAATCCCCCACGTAATTCTAATATTGGCATCATTGAAATAATAAATACTAATATTTCACGTCCAAGCTTTAAACTAGTTAATCCCCCAAACGTTGTTACAAAAAAATTTACTATGCCTTCTACCATGATTTCCTCCTACTTATTTTATCATACTGATATTCAAAAAATTCATCAGTCATACCAGCTATATAATCTATAACAATTCTAACATCACTTGTTTCATTTAGATATTTTTCATTTTTGTCTTTCAAGAAAATTTTATATATATCACTATTTTTAGATTTTTCTTTTACTTCTTTAAGCATCGCATCAAATACTACTCTAAACTTTTCTTCTATATATTTTATATCGATTTCAGTATTGGCTTTACTATAAACGGCTTCATAATTAAAACTCTTTAACTTGTTCATAGCTTCATATATTTCTTTTGACATTGCTATATAATTTTTATCAATACTATTAGAAATTATATCTCTTATAATAATATTTATTATAGAATCATTATTATTACCTATAATTTCTGAAACATCTTTAGGAAAATCCGTTCTATTTATAATACCTAAGCGCATTGCATCTTCAAAGTCACGACCTATATAAGCTATACCATCACTAACCCTTACAACACAACCTTCTAATGTCATTGGAAGCAATGTATTACCAAACTTTTTATCATTATAACACTTTTTATAATCATCTAAAAATTCTTCAGGAGTCTTATCTTTATATTCATATTTTGGTAAAAATTCTTCCCCATTATGGCAAAGTATCCCATCTAAAACTTGGACACATAAATTTAACCCTTCGCCTTCTCTTTCGATATTCATAAGTGTTCTTACACTTTGAACATTATGCATAAAATTACCCTCATTATACTCATGGCTAATTTTATCTAATATTTTTTCTCCAACGTGTCCATATGGAACATGTCCAACATCATGGCCTAAAGCAATAGCCTCTATCAAATCTTCATTAAGTGATAAAGCACGACCTATATGACGGGCAATCTTGCTAACAAATTGAACATGAAGCATTCTCTTTGTAATATGATTATTTTTTTGTTTAGTAAAAACTTGTGTCTTATCCATATATCTTGCATATGACATAGAATGAATTATTCTATCGATATCTCTAAAATAATTAGGTCTATTATCAGGAATAAAATCATCAAATCTTATAGCATCTTTGTCTTTACATGCATAGATAGATAAATTATCTTCTCTTAATAATTTATTATAAATAACATCTTGCTTCATCATATCACCTTGTTTAATTATATATGTTTTATCTCTTTTTTGCAAGTAAGAAAAAAAGAATGTCATAGACATTCAATTTTGTATTAACCTAAATCAGATGTTGAGACTGTTATAACTGGACGGAATCCACAAGTTGCAGATGTTGCTGTTTCAGCATATAAACCTTTTAATCCAGCACCCCATTGTTTACTAGAATCAAACTCAGTAGATGTCCAATAACAGTATGTACCAGTAACCTCTAGATTTGTTTTTAACCAATTTGGCATTTGATTTGTAACTAAAGCTGTATTAGAACCACTTGGTGTCCAAGTTGTATTATTACTTGCTGCGGCAATTTGCTCTCCACTTGGTAAAGTAATTTGTGATTCATCTAGTTTAGTATATTTGAAAAGTTTAAATACATTAGCTTTCATTGAATATGGAACTTTATCTCCTGCTGGAGTTGTGAATACTTTATTCATAATCAAAGATACTTGTGAACCATTTTTTTCTAACACATAGAATACTAAGTTTTTAGTTGATTCTTCATCACCTAAATCACATGTAAATTCATCACCTAATTTTAAATCGCTTAAATTTACACTTGATGCTTTTTTACATAATTTAACTGCTACTTCGGCAGTATAGCTCTTTGATGTTTCATTATAACGTAAATTATATTCTCCTATTATCATATTTGTTTCTGATGGTGATACCTCGCCATTTGTTATTACTACTGTTCCTCCAGTTGGTTTATTTCCATTCATTTCTACTACTAATGGTGTTATTAAACCATTTCCTTCTAGATTTCCTTCTGCATTTATAGAATATGTACCATCAGATACTGGTTTATTTTCTAACCTAGTTTCAGCTATTGTTAATTCTAATTGTTTAAGATAGCTATCTGCGCTTCTTTCTGCAGCTCCTTTCTTAGCATTCTTTATTGTGTTCATTACTATTGGTGTTGCAATAAGTGCGATTATTGCTAATACTACTATTACCGCTAGTAACTCTATTAAAGTAAATCCTCTTTTTTTCATCTTTTTTACCTCCCTTATGATTTACATTTTAATTATACCCTATTTTGTTTATTATAAACATCTAGTCATAATACATGTTTTCGACACATTTATGTACTTATACAACAACTTCTTTCCTATAAAGGTACACATAAAAACACAAAGAAATCTAGACTACTAAAAAGTCTAGAAACTTTGCGTTTTCTTTATTTTTTATTATTATAGTATGATTAAATACCCCACCAGGTTGATTTTTTAATTAATACATTTGTCTCTTTAACCATACTATCACTACCCTTACTGTCTTTATTATACAATAACTAATTTCTGAAAGAAATCTCTTTCTTTATAAAATCATATAATTCATCTTGAATAGTGTCAATAGTTCTTATATCATTACCAACATTACACTCAATTGTTTTGAAACCATATTTATTAGCTATTTCCTTGTAAGCTCTTTCTGCATCTTTTAAATGATTTATGTCCTTTTCGTTCTCATCTAGAGCTTCTTCTCTTCCCATGCGAAGCTTAGCTGCTTGTTCAACAGGTAAATGTAAGAACACTTTAATATCTGCCTCAGGAAGTTCTAACAAACCAAATTCCAACTTATCAAGCCAATCATACATAGCAAATCTTTCATTATTATCTTTTATTTTTCCACCTTGATGAGCCATATTGGAATATACATATCTATCTAAAATAACATTTACACCATTTTCGAGCAAAAAATTTATCTTATAAATATTATATTTTCTATCAGCTGCATAATATAGAGCGGCAACTTTAGGATCTACTTTTGGAGCTCCCTCAGGAAACCAACCATCACAAATATAACTTTTTCCTAAATAAGGTCCACCTATTATTTTTCCAGTTGGTGATTGATAATTCGGAAAGCTAAATTTTTCAACCTTTATATTATCATTATGTAGATTAGTTAATAAAAGATTAGTCTGAGTTTCTTTTCCAGAACAATCAGTCCCTTCAACAACGATCAACTTACCTCTCATATTTCTTCACCTTTTGTAATTCTCTAGGTTCTTGTTTTTTACCACAACTCATTTTACCCTCAGGACAACTACCAAACGCACACTTAGCTCCTGCTTTAGCAAATAAGTGAGGCGCTACTTCTAAAACCAAATCGAGCATTTGATCAGCAACTTCCTTAATCTCCCATTGCGCTCTATTACAGCATCTTTTTTCAAAGAAATTAATTAAGCTTCTAGCGTTCATCGACATTACCATCTTTGTTTCACAAGCATTAGGTAAAGCAAACCTAGCATCCTCTAAAGCTTTTTTCTTTGCTTGCCTTTCATCCATACCATTTTTTATATACTTGTTAGCAAGACTTGCTGTAATATCAACATAAGCATCATAATCGTTCATGATAGAATCAATATATTTTTGCTTTATAGCTTCATCGTCTTCAATTTCTGGAGGCACTATTATTTTTATTGTATCCTTTAAATCAACATATCTTTGGCTTTGTTGTGAATAACTCGCAATTCTATGTCTTACTATTTGATGAGAACAAGCTCTACTAATACCTTCAATAATAAAAGTAAAACTAGCATGTTCAAATGGACTATAATGTCCTAAATTAGTTAAAGTATTCAAAAATTTTTGAATATCTTCCTCCGACATTTTTTCTAATATTTCTTTAGCTCCTACTTTAGAATAACATAGTTTTCCAGCAGCAGCAACAACCTCTTCTGGGCCACCACCATTTACTGTTTTTGTGTAACCCAATAAATTTACTTTAGCATGTACATTTTCCATATATCTTACCTCCATTACAATATTATCATAAACATTTGTTCGTGTCAATATTTTTTGTTGCTTCTATCGCACGCAATCTGCACTATATCATTTTTATCAAATCCTAATTTTTGATAATAAGCAAAAATATCCTTTAACATATTTCTACAAGTTAATTCATTATTACTGTGAGAAAATTTAAAACTTCTCATTGACCTCATATGGTATAAAAGAGGATTAATAACATATCTAAGTGAACTTTTAAATTTCTTTTTCTTTTCTATATCAGTAACATACTCTATATCTACAACAGTTAAGTCTGCCCAATGTTTTTCATTAACAATTTTTTTATATTCTTCAAAACTTTTCTCTATTGCTTCTAAATCAAAATCATTCATAAATTTACCCTACTATATTATTATTTTCAAACTTAATATCTAAAAATTTCTTACTAGCTAAATAGTCACACATATGAACAAATTTTTGATATTTATTTTGTGGTAAAGGTAAAACAACATTACCCTTAAAATCTTTATTAAATTCTCCCATATGAGACTCTATCATTGAACACAACAAATTTAGTTCATCATCCGTCAAAGTTAATTTATCTTTGTTATCTTGAATTAGCTTTGAGACAATAAGTGGATGATTTACCACCGTATATTGTCCGTGCATAAGACCAGATTTACAACCATCATGCATAAGTAAAGCCATAATAATCAAATCTTTTTCATTATCATTAAAAACATTGCCTATGCAATTATTATTTAAAAGTTCATATCCTATTCTTACCGCAGTCTTTGTATGTCTTACAAGTCCACCTTCTCCTAGAGCAAAAGACGGATGATACTTTCCTGTTGATGATGCTGGTATTTCAAAAAAATAATCAGGTAATAAATTTATTAACACCCTTAAATTTTCTCTTAATTTTGTATTAAATACATAATTTATTTCTACTTTAAATACTTCTTCTTTGTTCATAATTACCTCCTAAAAATTCAATCAATATTTGATTAGATGTATAAATATATTGCGGATTTATAAATATATTGTCTCTATCTTCAAGTAACTTTTCCTCCAATTTTAATCTTTTTATAACATCTAAACTGTCAATATCTATTTTATATTTATTATAAAAATTCTTCTTATTAATTCCTTTAAGTTTCCTAAATCCTAAAATAAATTCATTTTCAACCTTTGTATTAAAGTCCACTTCTTCCTCATTAAATCGATATACTCCATTTAAATATTTGTTAATACTTCTTGTATTATCATATCGAATATTATCTACATATCCACTAGCACCTACTCCAAAACCGTAATATTCTTCATTATTCCAATAAGTTAAATTATGTTTTGATTCAAAATTTATTTTAGAAAAATTACTTATTTCATAATGAGTATATCCACTATCTTTTAACACCCGACAAATATAATTATACATATCTAAATCAAGTGTTTCATCAATATTTTGTTCACCATTTATATACAATTTTGTGTGAGGTTCTATCATAAGTGAGTATGTCGATATATGTGGAATATCCAAACTTAAAAAGAAATCTAAGTCAACTTTTAAATCATCTATAGTTTGATGTGGTAAAGCATAAATCAAATCAATATTAATATTATTAATTCCTTCTTGTTTTAATAAATCAATAGCCCTAACAACATCTTCTTTAGTGTGGTGACGATCTAAAAATTTAATATTTTTTTCAACAATGCTTTCTACACCGATACTTACTCTATTTATACCATATTCTTTTAATAATTTTATCTTATCTAAATCTAAAGTTTCTACATTAGCTTCAATCGTATATTCATAACTATTATTTAATCTTAATTTTTTTACTATATCTAATAAATATTTTAGCTCATTATAATCAAGAGATGTTGGTGTTCCACCTCCTATATATATAGTATTTACTTTTTCATCTTTATAATTTAACGCTATTTCTTTTTGTAGTTGTTCTAGATATTTTAGTGTCCATTTTTTATCATAATAAAATTTACAAAAGTCACAATACGAACAAATTGTTTTACAAAATGGAATATGGATATAACACGACTTCATAAACATTCTCTTTTCTATAAATATTATAACAAAATGATTATTTATAAGCAAATATAATACTATACATATAAAAACCTCGCTTCTTTTGTCCAAGAAACGGGGTTCACATCAAAATGATTATTTTCTTTTTGCTTTATTTTCACTATACAAATTTAAAACTTGTTGATATAAATCAAGCCCTAAATTTTCTACAGTAAAAAACGAATATAAAGTTGTATAACTTACATCAATAGCATTAGCTAGTTCTCTTAGTGACAGATTATTTTCTATCGCCATTTTAGCCATGGCTTGTATTTGTTCCTTTGTAGCCGTTTTATGTCCTAAATTACCGCTAGTCGATTTACCATCAATCCAGTTTTTCTCTTTTTTAGCATCCACTTTCATCTGCAAATTATATGGCAAAACAATCAATTGTTGCCTATTAAAGTACCTAACCAAAGTTGATTTAGATATTCCATGACGAGCTGATAATTCTCTTAATGAAATATTTTCATTTAAATACTCATTAGCTATATTTGTTAATTCACCTATTGTCATTTTTCATCCTCCATGCTTAAAACAGCCAAGAATGCTTCCTGTGGTATTTCAACACTACCTACCATTTTCATTCTTTTTTTACCTTCTTTTTGTTTTTCAAGCAACTTTCTTTTACGTGAAACATCTCCACCATAACATTTAGCTAAAACATCCTTACGTACTGCTTTAACAGTTTCACGAGCAATAGCTTTATTTCCAAGGCATGCCTGAATTGGAACCTCAAATTGTTGACGTGGGATTAATTTTCGTAATTGCTCAACAACACTTCTACCACGTTTATAAGCAAAATCCTTATGTACAATTATACTTAAAGCGTCAACAACTTCGCCATTAAGTAAAATATCCATTTTAACCAAATTACTACTTTTATACCCAATTAATTCATAATCAAAAGAAGCATAACCCTTAGTTGTAGATTTTAACTTATCAAAAAAATCGTATACAATTTCCGATAGTGGAATTTCATAATGAATATTAACACGTGTTGGATCTAAATATTCCATAGAAATATAATTACCACGCTTATCTTGACATAACTCCATTATTGGTCCTATATATTCACTAGGTACAAATATGTTAGTTCTTATATATGGTTCTTTAATATCTAATATTTTTTGTTTATCAGGCATCTTAACCGGACTATCAATCATTACTGTAGTATGATCAGTTAGTGTAACTTCATAAACAACGGAAGGAGATGTTGCAATTAAATCTATCTTAAATTCTCTTTCAATTCTTTCTTCAATAATATCCATGTGTAAAAGTCCTAAAAAACCACATCTAAATCCAAATCCTAAAGCTTTAGAGGTTTCAGGCTCAAACTCTAAAGAAGCATCATTTAATTTTAATTTTTCTAAAGCCTCACGAAGTTCTGGATAACGTGATGACTCAATTGGATAAAGTCCACAAAAAACCATTGGTTTCATAGGTTTATATCCAGGTAAAGGTTCACTTGCAGGATTATCTGCATTAGTAATGGTATCTCCTACTTTGACATCATTAATACTTTTAATACTAGCACATATACACCCTACTTCGCCAGCTTTCAACTTATCAACCTTAACCTCTTTAGGACTATGAACTAAAATCTCTGTAATATCATAAGTAGCGCCAGTTGCCATCATTTTTATTTTATCTCCTACTTTAACACTACCATCCATCACTCTAGATAAAGTAATAATTCCACGATAAGGATCATATATACTGTCAAATATTAAAGCTTGTAATTTATCTTTTTTATTTCCTTTAGGACTAGGTACTTTTTCTATAATCGTTTCCACTAATTCTT
Organism: uncultured Bacilli bacterium; assembly: GCA_934120265.1. Taxonomy (GTDB): domain Bacteria; phylum Bacillota_I; class Bacilli_A; order RF39; family UBA660; genus SIG204. Next base: position 28,882 of record CAKOTU010000004.1, on the reverse strand, counting down.
TGATACCAATTCCATTTTTTGCACTTGTTAAAATTATTTCATCTTCGTTAAATCCTAATGTATCCATCAATTCCCTTTTTACCTTCTCTGGATCAGCATTAGGTAAATCTATTTTATTTATGACAGGAATAATTGTTAAATCATTATCTAAAGCTAGATAAAGATTTGCTAAAGTTTGAGCCTCTATTCCTTGCGCTGCATCAACAACTAAAATAGCTCCCTCACATGCTGCTAAACTACGCGATACTTCATACGTAAAATCAACATGACCTGGAGTATCAATCAAATTTAACATATAATCTTCATCTTTATAATGGTATTTAAGTCTTACTGCATTTAACTTAATTGTAATACCACGCTCTCTCTCAAGTTCCATATTATCTAATAATTGATCCTGTTTTTCTCTTTCATTTATTGCCCCAGTAAGTTCCAAAATACGATCAGCTAAAGTACTTTTACCATGATCTATATGAGCAATAATAGAGAAATTTCTTATATTTTCCTGCTTCATAATTTCACCTATGATTATTATACATATTTAATAATAAATAATCAATTAAAATATAAAAAAGATAATTGAAACAATACCATTTTCAATTATCTTTACATACTCAATCAATTGTATTTCTTACGAAAGTTTAGATTTTAATACCTCTATAACTGGACGTACACCATAGAAACCAGGATAGTTAACACCATCATTTCCTATTGAGCCACTATAATCCACATACCAAGCATTACTAGAATCACCGCTATAAGAAGAAGCTGTCCAGTATCTATTACCTGAATTATTTAAACATCCATATGTTGTACAACTTGCGCTTGTTTTATCGTAAAGCCATCCATATTGGCAACCTGTTGTATTTCCGCTTGTACATGTAGAACTTGCAAAACTTGATTTAGAATCAAAATAATATTCACTACTAGCACTTTTCTCATCCCAAGATGTATTGCCTACTATTTGAGCTATTTCTTGCGCTGTTATTAATCTTGCTTTATATCCACTATAATCTATTGTATAGCTTGCTTTACTTGTTTTACTCGTTTGATCCATTGTATAATTTGCTGGAGTTTCCGTTCCTTTCCATGACGCTGTAGCTGTTTTTAAACTATCTAATATTTCTTTTGGACCATTTGTATTACTTTTACTTGAATTCCATGCTACTGTTGCTGTTGTATTATGATCTAGTAATAAATTTACTTTGTTTCCACCTTCATCATTAAATGCATAGAATTTCAAACAGCCGTCTTTTTCCATGATATCATCTGTATAATCTGATGCTGAACATTTTTCTCCTGTTGTTACGTTAAAATATACTACTTCTCCGTTTGCATATGTTTTAGTTGATGTTCCTTCTTCTGACGCTTCATATTTATTTGTTGTTGGGTTGTATGATACTTCATAACTTCCTACTGTCATCTTTGAGTCAGTTGTTACTTGCCCATTCTTTATTGTGATTGTTCCACCCTTTGGTTTATTTCCATTCATTTCGATTGTTAATTTGCCATTTGGTAAACTTGGTACTAATAGATTTCCATTTTCATCTATTGTGTATGTTCCATCTGGAACATCATTATTATCTAGTCTTGCTGTTGCAACTGCTGTTTCTACAGCATCAATATAGTTATCTGCACTTCTCTCAGCTGCTCCTTTTTGTGATTTTTTAATTGTGTTCATTACTATTGGTGTTGCAATCAATGCTATTATTGCTAATACTACTATTACCGCTAGTAATTCTATTAAAGTAAATCCTTTCTTTTTCATCTTTTCTTACCTCCTTATTTACTTTATACTTTAATTATACCCTGTTTTGTTCATAATAAACATCCAGCCATAATACATGTTTTTGGCATTTTTATGTACTTATACAACAACTCCTTTCCTATAAAGGTCAACAAAAAACACAAAGAAATCTAGACTACAAAAAAGTCTAGAAACTTTGTGTTTTCTTTTTTATTTATTATTATAGTATGATTAAATATACCCCCCCCCCAGGTTGAGTTTTGAGTTATGTTTATACTTTTCTCTTTAACCATACCATCACTACCTTTACTGTCTTTATTATACAATATTCATTTTTTAATATCAACATTTTTAGTTTATAGCAAAAAATTTGCAACCAAATATTGCAAATTTTACATTTTTTTCACTAAAGTTTTTTCAACAACGCCAATTTGTCTTTCTATTTCTTTTCGTTTTTCAAAGGCAACCTTACATGCCATCTCATCAAGTCCCATAGCATCTATACCCTCTTCAACAGCTCTTCGATAATCTCTTTTTAAATCAACTAAAAATTCATACAAACCATTTTTACCAGATTTAAAACCAGTAAGCTCTGGAAGAACAAAATTTCTATTTTCATATATTTTTCTATTATATAAAATTTCTATTATTCTGTTTGCTAAATAAGCGTGCCCCTCTGTTGTAATATGAAAGTTTTTTTCGCTTTTGTTATTTTGACTAGCAACAAACTCAGTGTTAACATATTCAATATTATATTTTTTACATAATTCCTTTAAAAAGCAATTGTATATTCTAATAACATTGTTGAATACTTCCATTTCATCCCCTTGCATTGATTTTGGAATATATAGTCCTAGTGCAAAAATGTCTGCTTTATCATTTATGGATAAAATATTATTAAAGTTCTTATCTACCCTATCAAGAACTCTGTTCACAGTTGATGTATTTAACTTATCCACAGCATATTTATAAGCTGCATATTGTTTTTCATAATCTTTTTTAATTTTTAAAGGATTATTCCAACATTCTCTCATTAAATCATTAGCACCACTCGAATAAATAACTATAGGCTCTTTAGAATCTCTTAAAGTATCTGTTAATCTTATATTTTTATCTTCATCACAAGGTTTACGTAACTTTCTACTTATATAACCTATTTTGCCTAAACATCTAGGCAAATGAAAATCACCAAACGCCTTCTCTAAAGCAGAGACCATTCCATAAACTTGTAAATCCTTTATTTCTTCTAAGTTTGGATTAGATTTTAATAAATAATTGATGTGCTCCGTTTTATTAAACATTAATGAAAATGCATTAATTACGGTCGTTTTTGTTTCTTCATCTTTTAACTTATCAGAAATGAATTCAAGTAATCCCTTTTTAAATAAACTAGTTGTATTAACTCCTTGAGAATCGTTTAATCCAACAATTGTTAATTCTTGATTCTCTTTATAATATTCTTTTAGCATTTCTACTCTAGGCTCTATGACATAACTTTCATATGTATCCATTTTCATAAAATTCCCCCTCAGTTGCGACTATTATAACATTGTAAAAATAAAAAAGCAAACTATTTGCTTTCTTTAAAGACAAATAATTTGCTTATTATATAATTTGCTACTATAACTATTACTTGTGATATCATTTTAAATATTTTATCATTAAAATGTAATAATGTCACAAATATAAACATAATTGCCATATCCATGAGTAAAGTTAATATTCTACCGCCCACAAAAGAACTTAATTCTTTAGCGATATTTTCACTTTTACTTTCAAATACAAACTTACGATTAGTGATATAAGCAAACGCTACACTTAAAATCCAAGATATAATATTTGCTAATTGTAATTGTAAAGCACTATTAGGATTTAATATTGTAAGTGTTAAAGCATAATAAGTAACCAAACTTACAACCGTTGTTAAAACACCAAATATTAAATACATAATTACTTCTTTATATTTATTAAATAAATCTACTACTTTTTGCATTCAGATTCCTCAGTTTCTTTAACAATATAAATTGGTCTATTCTTAACTTCTAAATATGTTTTAGCTAGATATTGTCCAATAATTCCTAAACAGAATAATTGAATACCACTAACAAAGAAAATAATACATACCATACTAGGCCATCCTGCTACTGGATCCCCAACAGTTAATGTTTTTACAACAATAACTATAATTAGAATAAATGCTATTAAACAAAATAACAATCCCATTACAGCAGCTATTGATAACGGTACAGTAGAAAACGCTACTATACTTTCTAAAGAATATAAGAATAATTTCCAGAAAGACCACTTAGTAGTTCCTGCTACTCTTTCGACATTTTCATATTCTAACCATTTAGTTTTATATCCTACCCAACTAAATATTCCTTTAGAATAACGATTATATTCCTTTAATTCTAGAATAGAATCAACCATTTGACGAGTCATTAATCTAAAGTCACGAGCACCATCAACTATTTCTGTTTTAGATATTTTATTAATTAACTTATAATAACATCTAGCAAAGAAACTTCTTATTGGTGGCTCACCTTTTCTTGAAACACGGCGAGATGCTACACAATCATAATCTTCATTTTTTAATGTTTCATACATTTCTTCTATTAAAGCAGGTGGATCTTGTAAGTCAACATCCATAATAGCAACATAATCTCCACGAGCAGCTTCTAAACCGGCATACATTCCAGCTTCTTTTCCAAAATTACGAGAAAATGAAACATATCTTACTCTTTCATCTTTTTTATGTAAATCACGAGCAACATCTAAAGTATGATCTTTAGAACCATCATTTACAAAAATGAACTCAAAATCTACTTTTTTCATTTTTTTTGCAACTTTACATATTTCTTCATAAAATATTGGCATTGCTTCTTCTTCATTATAACAAGGTACAATAATTGAAATTTTTTCCATAAAAATCCTCCATCTGTATGTATATTATATAACAAGATTAAAAAAAAAGAAAGTTTATGCAACTTCCTTGATTTTCGCTTTTACTTTTTCTTGACTAATAAGCCCTGCCATCATTCCTATTATTATATAAAATGTTGGTGCGACTGTATTAACTCTTATATTTAAAAACGCTTGCAAAGCATACCCTACAAAAGCCATCATTAATATCCAAACAAGTTTATTATTACTTTTTATGCCATCAACAAACAAGGTTAATAATAAACTAAGGTATAATATTAATGAAAAAATTCCTTCTGTAACAAGAATTTGAAGATATTCATTATGTGCTTTATCATAATATAGTCCTTTATTATTATCAGGGTAAACATATCCAAATGTATCTATACCAGAACCTAGCCAAAAATACTTAGGTACTATTTTTAAAGTATTTTTCCAAATAGTAATTCTACCAGAACCATAATCTTCAATTGTTATGTCTTTATCACCATTTTCTTTAGAGAATCCAAATAAATTTAAAGTATTTAGCATATCACCTTTTATTGTATAACTAGAAACAATCTTATCATTAAATACCTTTTTACAATATAATTCTACACCATTACTGACAACAATAAAGGTTAACATAAAACTAACAAATACAATACCTACTTTTTCCCAATTAATTATGTTTTTGATTTTCATGAAGATAATCATAAAGATAAATAATATTATAAAAGAAAAGAAAGGACCAGTGGATTGAGACAAAATTAAATTAATAAAAAATATAATGCTTAACCAAAAATATTTTCTTTCACTTTTAATAAAATATAACATAAGAGCTAATCCTAATAACATTATACAATAACTTCCTAAGAAATTTGGATTTCCTACAAAACCCATTGCCATATAATTTACATCATTTAAAGAAAATAATTCTAATCCTGGGAATCTCAAAAAAACTTGAAATAAACAATAAACAAATTGCACAATTCCTATTTCAAATAGAACTTTTACACCAAAACGTATTTGTTTCTCATTTAAACTTCTGCAATTTAAAAACAACAAGTAATAACTTATCATCGTCAAAAGGCCTTCATTTCTTTTATAAGCTCCCCAAATTGATGTGGATACATCAATCGAATTACTAGTAACAATCCCAAGTAATATTAACAATATAAATACAATCATATCATAATAATTAAATTTAACTTCTTTTTTTATAATTTTATATGCATAAATAATTACTTCTACCGGAATTATAAAATATAATATTTGATAATAATAAAAAGGTATTGTTAAACCAAATGATTTTAGGTTGGCACATGTTAACAACCATAATGGATTTAATACCAACACAAATATAATTAATATGAAATTTAACTTATTTATTATTTTGCTCATACCATCATCCTACCTTTTAGAGTATAGCATAAAAGCACAAAAAAAGATAGCAATTAACTATCTTTTTAATATTAGATAATATTATTTATTATTATCAGCTTTTCCATTTTCATATTTGTAAGTCTTACCATTTACTGTACAAGTAGCACTGAATTTTTTATCAGCTGTTACTGTAACTGTTTCACAAGTAACTGTAGCACCATTATAATCAATACCTGAAGTTAATTTAGTTGCTGGTTCAGCACCACCATTTTCAAGCATATATTCATAATATGCTGCTTCATAAGCTTTCATGTAACCTTCTACAGATCTCTTATTTGCACCTTCTTGAGCTTTATTAATTGTACTCATAACAATTGGAGTAGCGATTAAAGCGATAATAGCTAATACTACGATAACTGCTAATAATTCAATTAAAGTAAAACCTTTCTTATTCATTTTCATTTATTCTCACCACCTTACTTTATCTACATTCTTATAATAACACAAAACAAAATTATTAGTCAATACTTTTTGAGTTTTTTGTCAAAATATGGACAGTTTTCACAGCAAACTAAAAAAATCACATTAAGTGATTCTTATTTACGCCAATAAGGTGTTGAGCAAGTATAATCTTCTTTATAGTATCTATTTATTGGACTTATGACTAAAACATAGTTACTTTTTAACTCTCTACCATTATTATAATAAAGTAATGAACATGTATTTAAAACAAAATAACGATTAACTTTTTTTTGTAACGCGAAACGTGAGAGTATTTGTTGATGAGGGTCCGGCATCACTTAAATTGATTGTTAATGTACTACTACCTTCATCATAAGAATATTGTGATTCAGTTGCAGGAGTATCATTAATAGTCACACTTCCTTTTACAAACTCTACTAAAGTTGTATTAATAACATCTTTAATGACCAAATTTGAATATACCTTATCTGTTTCATTTTTTAAAGTTATTGTGTATGTTAAATCTCCACTACTCCAATTTTGTTTATCCGCTTCTTTAGTTAGCGTAAGTCCTTCTATCATATTAACTACTGAAGTATTAGAAGTAAGTGAGGTTGGGATGTTATTGTATTGTCCAGTTGCAGTTACTACATTATTTAACTCGTTCATAAGTCACCTCCCTACAGTAATATATGAAATACCTAGGCATTTGTTAACAAAAAAACAGGCTTATTAATTGCCCATTTTTTCTAAAATTAATTTTAATTCATTCTCTTCTTTTAGTAAATCTTCTCTTTCTTTGTTAACAATATTTTCTGGAGCTTTACTTACATAGTTTTCATTACTTAAAAGTTTCTTTCTTCTAGCAATAGAATTTTCTAAGTTTTCTTTTTCTTTTTGAAGTGATTCTAACTCTTTTTCTTTGTCAATAGAAGTATCAAACATATACTTAATTCTATAATTTTTATTTGAACTAATTACTTCTACTCCATCCATATCACTATTATCTATTAAATATTCAGAAGCAACACGAAGAGATTTTAAAATTAAATCTTTATAATTACCTTCAAAATATACTTTTGAATCTTTTGGTATCTTATGTTCTAGTTTAGCAGTTCTTACTTTAACAATAAAATCAATAATATTATCTAATTCTTTAGAGTCTTCGAATACTAAATCTTTATTATATACTGGGTAAGAACTTATCATGATTGATTCATCATGTATTGGTAACATCAAATATATTTCTTCTGTTACATATGGCATAAATGGATGCAACATCTTTAATATATCTGTTAATACAGTAAGAAGTACACTCTTTGTTGTATTATTCATATTTCCTTTAGCAAGTTCTATATACCAATCACAGAAATCATTCCAAATAAAACTATAAAGTTCTGTACCAACAACGTTAAATTCATAATTATCCATATGCTTTCTAACTGTCTTAATCAAGTTTTCTCGTTTTGTTAAAATCCATTTATCACTAATCGATAAGTTATCTAATGTATAAGTATCTTTTGTTAAGTCCTCAATATTCATTAAAACAAAACGTGATGCATTCCAAAGTTTATTAATAAAGTTCCAAGTTGAAGCAACTTTTTCTTCATCATATCTTAAATCCATACCAGGAGCAGTAGATGTTGTTAAGAAAAATCTTAATGAATCACATCCATATTTTTCTATAACATCCATAGGATCTACACCATTACCTAATGATTTACTCATTTTACGTCCTTGTTTATCACGAATAAGTCCATGTATTAGGCAATCTTTAAATGGTCTTTGATCTGTAAAGTGAAGTCCTTGGAAAGTCATTCTATTTACCCAGAAAGGAATTATATCATATCCTGTTACTAAAACATTATTAGGATAATAACGTGCTAGTAAATCTGTTTTTTCTGGCCAACCAAGGGTTGAAAATGGCCATAAGGCACTAGAGAACCAAGTATCTAATACATCTGAATCTTGTACCCAACCTTCACCTTCAGGTGGATTTATGCCAACATATACTTCTTCACCTTTATACCAAGCAGGAATTCTATGTCCCCACCAAAGTTGACGAGAAATACACCAGTCATAAGTAATCTCCATCCAGTGATTCATAGTTTTTTCAAATCTTTCTGGAACAAAATTAACCTTTGTATCTTTGTTTTTTTGATTTTCTAATACTCTATCTGCAAGAGGTCTCATTTTAACAAACCATTGTTTAGATAAATAAGGTTCAACCATTACATCTGTTCTTTCACTATGACCTACGCTATGAACAATTGGTTCAATAGATATAAGTAAGTCTTGTTCTTTTAAATCATTTACAAGTTTCTCACGACAAGCAAAACGATCCATTCCTTCATAAATGCCAGCATTCTTATTCATAGTACCATTAGGATTCATAACGATAACTCTTTCAAGATTATGTCTATTTCCTACTTCAAAATCGTTAGGATCATGAGCTGGAGTTATTTTAACAACTCCTGTACCAAATTCTGGATCAGCGTGTTCATCACCAACTACAGGTATTAACTTATTAACAATAGGAAGAACTACATTTTTTCCTATTAAATGTTTATAACGATCGTCACTAGGATTAACAGCAACAGCAGTATCTCCAAACAATGTTTCAGGACGAGTTGTTGCTACTTCTAAATAATCATTAGTTCCTTCTATAAAATACTTAATGTGGTAGAATGCACCTTCTACATCTTTATATATTACTTCTTCATTAGAAAGCGCTGTCATAGCTTCAGGATCCCAGTTAATAATTCTTTCTCCTCTATATATTAATCCTTCATTATATAAAGTTACAAAGACATGTTTAACTGCATTACTAAGCCCTTCATCCAAAGTAAATCTTTCTTTAGTATAATCCAAACTTAATCCCATTTTAGCCCATTGTGCATGAATATTATCTGCATATTCTCTCTTCCAAGCCCATGCATGTTCTAACCACTCTTCACGATCCATTTCACGTGGTTTTATGCCTTGTTCTTTTAATTTTTTATCGACTTTAGCTTGAGTTGCTATTCCAGCATGATCCATACCAGGAACCCAAAGGGCATCATATCCATCCATTCTTTTATAACGAATAATAATATCTTGTAGTGTTGTATCCCAAGCATGGCCTAAATGTAATTTACCTGTTACATTTGGAGGTGGAATAACAATACAGTATGGTTTCTTACTTAAATCACCAGACTCAAAATATCCCTTCTCTTTCCAATTTTCATATTTTCCATCTTCAACACTTAAATGATTATATTTACTTTCTAACATAATATTCCTCCTATTAAAATATAAAAAACTCACATCCTAGATAAGGACGTGAGTTTACGTGGTACCACCTTAATTTATGTATTTCTACACCTTAATTATTTAACGCATAATATACGTAATATCCTATTTACTTAGATATTCAACTGGCTTGCTACCTTCAACCAATTAATTTATCTATTTCCACCAACCATAGACTCTCTTTAAAACGCTTTAGTTTACTCCTCAAGTTCAAAGTTTTTATGTGACTATTATATATCATTTTATTTTGTAATGTCAATCCTATAATTTCTTTTTATAAAAGTTTCTTTGCCGATATTTCTATAACTGGGCGTATACCATAATAAGCTGGGAAGTTAACAATATAATCGCCAAGATAACCTTCATAAGCAACGCACCAATTTTCTCTAATACTTTCAGCACGAGGAGAAACTGTCCAATATCCCAATGTTGACTTATCTGAATTGTTTTTACATCCATATGTCGTACAATCAGGTTTTGTTCTATCATATAGCCATCCATAAGCGCATCCACTTATATCCCCACTTTGACATGTTGAACTATTACTTGTTGCATTTGTATCAAAGTAAAATACGCTACTTGCATTTTTTTCATTCCAAGATGTATTTCCTGTGATTGTTGCTACTTCCTGTGCTGTTATAAATCTTGCCTTGTATGCACTATAATCTATTATATATTTTGCACCACTTGTTTGGCCTGTTTGATCAATCGCATAGTTTGTTGGAGTTTCCGTTCCATTCCAATTTTCTGTATCAGTTTTTAATTGTGTTAACGCTTCTTTTGGACCGCTAGTACTACTTCCACTTGAATTCCATAAAATTGTTGCAGTTGTATTATGATCTAAAATTAAATTTAATGTGTCACCACCATCATCATTAAAAATATAGAACTTCATACATCCACTATTTACACCTATATTGCTTTGTGTTTCTGTATAATCTGATGATGTACATTTTACACCTGTTGTTACATTAAAATATACTTCACTACCATTTCTATATTTTTGTACCTTTGGTGATTTTATTTGTGCTTTTGGTATTGTGATTACTGGACGTATACCATAATCATAGTCATTTCCAATACTATCAACACGAATATCATTGCTATAGCCAACATACCAAGCACCATATGTATTTTCAATAAACTGTGTTGATGTCCAATATCCAACAACACTTTTTAAATTCCCACACAACCATTTTGCTAACCCAGAAACAGAAGAATTATTAAATGTTTCGCCAGAGGCTTTTGCTACTTGTTGTGCTGTTGGTAATGTAATCTTTGTTTTATTTGATATTTTACTCCAACTAGTAGTTCTTTTTTCAAGTTCACTTTTTGCAGTTATTGGACCTTTTGTATTATCCCATACATTGTCTGTTTTACAATCATCATCACTGCACCATCCAGCTTCTGCTCCCAAGTTCTCACTCATTATTAAAGATACTTCTGTAGATGTTTTATCCAAAATAAAGAATGTTCTTTTTTGTCCATCACCTAATTCACATTCGTATTCATCACCATACTCATATCTTCCTCGAGATACATTTCCTGTTGTTGCTGTAGTCTTAGCTACACACAATATTGGTACTTCTAGTTGTGATTTTGAAATTGTGATTACTGGACGTATACCGTATCCTTCATCATAAGAAACAAAATATGAAAGAAAGTTACCTGTTGAGTACACACGCCAAGCACGATTCGAAGTGGATGCAACAGCTGTTGATGTCCAATAACCATATATACCTGAAACTGCATTAGTAGTTCCATTTAAATTATCATATAACCACGTTGCAGAGCTAAATCCATTGCCGGTTGAACTTTCGCTCCACTTTGTATCTCCACCTGCCGTTGCTACCTGATTTGCTGTCGGTAATACAATTTGTGATGGCGCTAATTTCTTCCATGGTTTTGTAAACTCTTTTAGTTTTTTTAAAGCTGTAAGTGGGCCAAGACTATTCTCACCAACACTACCAAAATCAGATGCCGTTCCTCCTGCGGACATATAATCCCCTAGAGTCACCCATGCAGAAAAACCCTTGTCATCAGGAATGTTTGTTGAAGTTATAGCTTTCCCGTTTGAATCAACATTAGCACTCATAATTAGTGATATATTACTTCCACTTGATTCCAAAACATAAAATATTTTTGGATCATTATCACCTAATTCACATTCATATTTAGAACCAATATCATATGCCCCACCTTCAATCAAAGTACATAAGGTCCCTTCATAACCGTTAAATCTCATAAGTATTTCATTTTTTTCCTTATCAAACATAGCCTTTCTACTAGCTAGATTCCCTAAAATTAATAAGATAAGTCCTAAAAAAAGTATTAACATGGCATAAACAACACTACTTATTGCAAAACCCTTATTATTCTTCATAAGTCACCTCTATTATTATTACTATCAACATTATATAATATTTTAAAGAAAAAAAAAAGAATTTAAACAAATTCTTTTGTACATACATATTTTAACTATTTACATAAACTATTATAGGTGATTTTATGTGTAATAACAATTGGTTTAGAAATCGTGGTAAATGGTGTCTTTGTTCTTGTATACTAGCAATTATTTTAATCTATCAAATAATTATTACTTTTTTCATTTTAACACGATTTAATATTTTCCTAATTCTTATCTTCCTTGTATTATTTGGTTTTTCCTTCTTCAGAATAATATGGTGAAATAATCATTTCTGTTTTGTATACTAAATCTATCATCTTCCCCATTTTTTTGGTATTTTCATATTCATTATTATCTAGTTCAACTTTATCAGGCAGAGCCATTAAAATAAATAATAGTTTTCTTTCTTCATTTAAAAGAGGATAATTTTTTTCATATCTTTTTAGTATTTCAGTAAATTCAAAATCAAGACCAACTTTTTTGTACAATTTATAAAGATCAAATATTGGTATATCTACTTTAGCTTTTTCCCAACTTATTAAATATGAATTGCTATTTCTTAAAAAATGACTTAAATCAAGATTGTTGTGAAGTACAGCCAATCTTTTTTTATTAGTATTCTTAACTATTTCATACCATTCATTTAATTCATGTTCAGCGTACTTCAATGAAGCAAATATCTTACTTATATTTCTGGCCAGCAAATATTCACTAGGACTAGGATAAACTTTTGTATCAATAATATTAATTAAATCATTATAATAACTATTTAAATAAATTATGTTATTAGAAATATCCTCATATATCTCTTTATAATCATCTTCTGTTGTTTCTTTAAAATGTGTAGTTTTACTATGTAATAGCGCAACCAAATCAATTAAATCAATTATTTTTTGTTCATCAGGAATATCATATTGATCTATATATTCCATTATCTGATAATCATCACTACTACTATTAATAATATGCGGATAATAATTAAAATTTCTAGAAGCTAAGTAATTATAAATCTTTAAATCTTTATTAAATCTTTCTTTTATAACAAATCTTTTGTCATCGGTATCAATAATGACTGCTTTACCTTCTTTTGTATATCTAAGAGGTTTTATTGAATATTCCCTTAATAAATCATTAATTTTTTTCATTTAATAAGCTAGGAACTATTATTTTATCTCCAATATTAATTTCGTTAACATTATTATATTTTTCTAATATTTCTTTAGAAACTGAATATTTTTGAATAATACTTTCTAGATTATCTCCTTCACGAACGATATAAACTTTATATGTTTTATATGTTTCAGTAGTATCAGTAAAATTACCAAAAATCGATTTAACACTGCTTATATCTTCATCTTCAATACATCTTTCTTTTTCTACAGTTTCCATATTATTACCTTCTCTTTCTAAATCTTTTTCTAATTCTTCAATTGAATTTGTTTTAATTTCAATTGAATTCACTCTATCATCAGAAGCATCTTCTATTTTTATTTCCTCTAAAGTTTCTTCTGCTTCTTTTTTTTCTTCTAACCGATCAATTAAAACATCAATATTAATTTTTAATATATTTGAATTAATAACTTCATAATAAAAATCATCTATATCAATCCTTACATTATCTAAAATATATTTAGAATCTATGTTTATGTCACACGGTAACTCAAATTTAAACACCTCTGTATTAGTACTTGCATCAGATATTTTATATTCACCATTTATATAAAATTTACCACTTATAAGATTATTATCACTTACTTTAAGATCGTGTTCCAAGGATATACTTGTTATTTCAAATACATTATCATTAAATAACATTTCTTTATTAAAAGGTATTATTTTTTTCATAACTTCCTCCTATTCATTAAATTTATATGACAAAAAAAAGTGATTATGTTACTTAATCACTTTTTTTACTAATTTCTTTCCTACTTTTATTACCTCTCTATAATCTTTTATTTGTTTCACATTTATTTCTTTTTTCATTTTTTCGTTGCATAAATGAATAACAACTACTCTTTCCTGTATTTTTTCATCTTCGAATAGTTGTGGAAATTCCTCGCATATTCTTTTGCAACTGATAAAATAAAATTCATCTAAAATCAACTTTTGAACAAAATTATCTATAAATGTCTCATCATCGCATAATAAAGATTGTAATACAAGATAATCCATCTCTAATGAAGTAAATAAAGCCTTCATACTACCACTATCTTTAATATTAAATTTTTCTCTAAATGAAGTTTTACGTTTATCAAATTCTCTATACAAAAATTCATACCATCTATAGTAATTTATTGGTGCACCATTAATTAATATGATAAAATCATTCGCTAAAGCAGGTTGTCCATTATATCTAAGATAATCAGCTAACTCTATCAAATTTTCTCTCATTCTTTCATCAAATATTCCACTTAGCTCATGATCAATTAGGAAAGAACTAACCATCTCTAAAAATGATGGTGTTAATACATTTTCATCTAAATATATTCTTGCATCATCCGCAAAGCAAATAGCTTGTAATAACTTTTTATTATAATATTTTTCCATATTTACCTCTTAATTAAATTTTTAAACAATTCCATATAATTATTAAAACTTACATAATTTATTCTTTCTTTTATTTCATTAGGAATTTCTTCTAAATCTTTAGTATTATCTTCTGGTATATAAATCGTTTTAATTCCGCTTCTCAAAGCTCCAATACTTTTTTCTTTTAGTCCACCTATTGCAAGTATATTACCTCGTAAAGTTATTTCTCCAGTATAAGCTAAGCTTGAATCTACAACACGATTTGATAAAGAAGAAATAATTGCCGTTGTAATAGCTATTCCAGCACTTGGTCCGTCTTTAGGAACAGAACCATCAGGAATATGAATATGTATATCATTTTTAATAAATTTTTCATTATCTATACCAAAAATACTAGCATTTGATCTTACATAACTAAGTGCTATTTGAGCACTCTCTTTAATAACATCACCTAAAGAACCCGTTAAAATTAAATTACCATGGCCTTTATAATAATTTACTTCTATTTTAATAATATCCCCACCAAAAGGTGTATAAGCAAGACCATTTACTACTCCTACTTCATTCTTTTCTAGTTTTCCAAAACTGTATTTTCTATTACCAAGATACTTAGAAACATCATCAACAATAACCACATCTTCTTTTTTATTTTTTAACCTATCTGTAATAATTTTTCTGATTACTTCTTCTAATTTACGTTCAAGATTTCTAACTCCAGCTTCCATAGTATAATATCTAATTATTTCCAATATAGAACTATCTAAAATCTTTATATTTTTAGCATTATGACTGTTTAATAAACTAGGAATTAAATGTTTCTTAGCTATATCCATTTTTTCATACTCAGTATAACTATTAAGTTCAATAATCTCTAGTCTATCTCTTAATGGACCAGGTATTGAATCTAATGAATTAGCAGTAGTTATAAACATAACTTTTGATAAGTCATACTCTTCTTCAACAAAGTTATCAACAAAATATTCATTTTGTTCCGGATCCAACACTTCAAGTAAAGCGCTAGCTGGATCTCCTTTTATATTGTTAGTCATCTTATCTATTTCATCAATTAAGAATACAGGATTATTTGATTTTGCTTTTTTCATAGCTTGAATAATCTTTCCCGGCATTGCTCCAAGATAAGTCCTGCGATGTCCTTTTATTTCAGCTTCATCATTAACCCCACCAACACTAATTTTTACAAATCTACGATTTATACTCTCTGCAATACTACGAGCTAAAGTTGTTTTACCAACTCCTGGAGGACCAACTAGGCATATAATTGGACTCTTTAACCTATCCGCATTAATTTTAACCGCAAGATATTCTATAATTCTATCCTTTACTTTTTCTAATCCAAAATGACTTTTATTTAAAGATTCCAATACTTTATCTAAATCCGTATTGTCTTCTGTATATTCACCCCAAGGTAGATCTAATAACCAATCAATATAATTCTTTATAATAGCTACTTCTGGTGAAGTTTGATTTAAGGACTCGTATTTCTTTAATTCGCTATTTAGCTTTTCTTTTATTTTATCATTAGCTTTTAATTTTGCTATTTTTTCTTTAATAGATTCTACTTCATCATCCTTGGAACTAACATCACCCAGTTCTTCTTTAATTAACTTTAACTTTTCACGTAGTAGATATTCTTTTTGACTGTCTTCCATATTTTTTTTAACTTTTAAATCAATTTGTTTTTCTATTTCAAAAGATTCTTTTTCAGAATATATATCTTCTAAAATCATCTCTCCTCTTTTCATAGGATCAGATTCATTTAAATAAACAAGTAAACGATTGTTATCAATTAAAATATTAGGAACAACTATATCAGTTAATTTTGATAATCTACTTATATTAGAAACTAGAGAAAGAATGCTATTACTAGTATAAGAAACTTTCTTAATATATATTTCAAGTTCTCTTTTTATCTTATTTATCATTATTTTTTCCATTTTAGATTCTATCTCTTTATCATCAATATTAGTTATGATAGATTCTAAAACCTCACTAGGATGTTTTAAGTTTAAATATTCATTTACATAAGCTCTATTAATACCTTTTATGATAACACGTGTTTTTCCATTTGGAAGTTCAATCTTATTAACTATCTTAGAAACAACCCCTATACTAGGCAGATCTTTTTCTGTAGGTATTTCTTCAAGTGGATTTAAAGAACTTACAACTAGTAACATATTATCGTGAAACAGTTCCGATACATCAATTATGTTTTTGCTCAAATCATTATCAAATTCTAATCTAATTTCGTTATTTGGAAGCAATATAAGACCTCTTAACAAAATAACTGGCAAGTTTGTTTTTATCAAAAAGATCACCTCCATAAAATTGATTTTTATTATATAGCAAAAAAAATGAAAAGTCCATACATTTTTAAACTTTCCATTTTTTGTTATTAAATTATTATTTTTGCAAATTATTTCTAGCTTACCTTTGTTGCTTCAATATTAATACTTGAATCTTTTAGTCTAGCATCAATAAATGTTTTTGCATCATCATCTTTTACTGTAATACTAGTCAGTCCACATCCACCAAACATCTTATCATATTTAGTTATAGCGTTAAATGTTGCTTTTGAGAAATTGATTGTTGCTAATTTTGAACTTCCATTAAACATGTGCTCCGTATTTTGTAACTTACTAGTTTCAAAACTACTCAAATCTAAATCAGTCAACTTATAACAATTTTCAAACATATAACTCATATCTGTTACTAATCCTGTACTAAAATTTTTTAAATCTAAAGATTCCAAATTATTGCATTCATTAAACATAGATTTCATATTGGTTACATTTGATGTATCAAAATGAGAAACATCTAATGATTTAATATTTATTAAGAAACTGAACATACCACCCATATCAGTTACCCTTGACGTATTAAAGTTACTTACATCTAATTCATTTAATTTAGAACAGTCCTGAAACATAGTATGCATATTTGTAACATTCGATGTATCAAAGTTGCTTACATCTAATATTGTTAAACTTGAACATTGACTGAACATAAACGTCATATTAGTTACCTCTGATGTATCAAAATTACTCACATCTAATGTTGTTAAATTTGAACAAAGTTCAAACATAGCTCGCATGCTTGTAACGTTTGAAGTATTAAAACGACTCACATCTAGTGTTGTTAAACTTGAACAGCAGGCAAACATTCCTTGCATACTTGTAACATTTGATGTATTAAAATGACTTACATCTAATATTGTCAAACTTGAGCATTTATTAAACATATATCTCATACTTGTAACATTCGATGTATCAAAATGGCTTACATCCAAAGCAGTTAGTTTCGAACACTTTTGAAACATAGCTCGCATGCTTGTAACGTTTGAAGTATTAAAACTGCTTACATCTAGTGTAGTTAAATTTAAACAATCATTAAACATTCCACCCATATCGGTTACTTTTGATGTATCAAAACCGCTTAAGTCTAATGTTGTTAATTTAAAGCAGTCCTGAAACATTGCTTGCATACTTGTAACACTTGATGTATCAAGATATTTAAAATCTATACTTACTAAGTTTGTAAAATAATTAAATAATTTAGTAGAATTAGGATTAGCTTTTACTCCACCTTTTCCACCTATATATACTTCGTATAAGTTATTATTATCTTCATCTTTATACCATGCAACTACATCTCCTTCACCACTTGCACTTGCATTCCATTTTCCTATTGCATCTGTTGGAACAAGATTACTATTTACAAACACTATTTTTTCAACACTACTTTTTTTGATAGGTCCATTAAAGAATGTTGCTTCTGTATCATTCTCTGTATTTCCAAGTGCTAAATAATCTACTGGGGCATGACATTCATTAATGTCAGTTGTTTTTATTTCATCACTACCGTATTCCTTTGTATAACATTTATCATCAAATACTAAAGCTAAAGCGATATTCCCATTGTCATCCGCATAAACTACTCCCGAAGTAGGTTTCTTACCATTCATTCTTTTAGACACTTCATTAAAAATATTTCCATTCTTTATATTCCCACTTAGTCTTTCTTCTATTACATACTTATTAGCCTCACTAGCAAAATTACTTGCACTTATTTTATTAGCAGAATCCTTACTAGAATTTATTACTCTTGTTACTATTGGTGTTGCGATTAGCGCTATTATTGCTAGTACTACTATTACTGCTAATAACTCTATTAAAGTAAAACCTTTTTCATTTTTCATAATATTTCCTCCTCCTTTTATTTAGATTTACTTTACTTAGTAAAGGGACAACAAAAAAACACAGAGAAATCTAGACTATTAAAAAGTCTAGAAACTTTGTGTTTTCTTTATTATTTAATTTTATAGTATGATTAAATACCCCCCCCATGTCGGGTTTTGAGTTAAATTTTTATTTATCTCTTTAACCATACTATCACTACCCTTACTGTTTTTATTATACCTTTTAATATTAATTATTGTCAATGTTTCAAAAAGAAAAAGGTACAAATAATTGTACCTTTACACTGATAATTTTAATTATATCTTCAAATGTTTCTTAACGGCTCTAACACTACCAAACATACCAACAACCATACCAATTATTACTAATAATAATGATACCTCGTATATAAATGGTTCTGGAGTTATTAAACGTATAAATGGTGAGAATAATTGTCCACCAAAATGTTTGTATAAGCTAACATATCCAAAAGTTGTTGCAAGTACTGGAATTATTGAACCTAACAATCCTAAGAATAATCCCTCAAAAATAAATGGTATTTTAATATTTATATTAGAAGCTCCTACTAGACGCATAATTGAAATTTCTCTTTTTCTTGAAAAAATAGTAATTTTAATTGTATTGGCAATTAGGAACGCTGTTACCAAAATTAATGCGGCTACTACAATAATACTTATTTTTCTAACAACATCAAATACAGATATTAGTTGATCAACCATTCCTTCTCCATACTTAACACTACTTACTAATTCTATTTCTTTAATTTGATTAGCAGTATCACCAATTTTATCAATATCTTTTACTTTTATTAAGTATGTATCTTGAACAGGAGTATCATCTTCTGTATAGTTTTCCATAATATTATTAAATACTTCTGAAGAAGCTTTCATATCATCCATTATTTGTGTTCTTGATTCGAAATTTACCTCTTCAATATTATCTAACTCATTTATTTTATTTTTTATTTGTTCTAAATCTTCTTGTTTAGCACTGTTATCAATAAAAGCAACAATTGTAACATCTTTTTCTACAATATTTGCAAAATTATTAACATTTTCAGAAAGGATGAAAGCAATAGCAACTACTAATAATGTTATTGTTATACAAGAAATTGACGCTACTGAAAGAGAAAAGTTCCTGAAGACACTTTTAAATGCATCTCTTATATCTCTAAAAAGAATTCTAAATACCTTCATGTTTATATTCTCCTTCCTTATAATCCTTTAAAATACGACCTGAATCTAATACAATTACTCTTTTTTTCAATGCATTAACAATTGTTGTATCATGAGTAACCATAATAATTGTGGTTCCTAGTTTATTAATTTCTTCTAGTACCTTCATTATTTCCATACTAGTTACTTCATCTAGGTTTCCCGTTGGTTCATCGCAAATCAATAACTTAGGTTCATTAACAATGGCACGAGCTATAGCAACACGTTGCTGCTCCCCTCCTGATAACTGTGTTGGGAAGTTTTTTGCTTTACCTTTTAATCCAACTAACTCTAAGGCTTTTATTACTTTAGGATGAATCTCACTTTTTGAGTTTCCAAATACCTCTAAAGCAAAAGCCACATTTTCATATACAGTTAATTTTGGTAATAATTTATAATCTTGGAAAACAACACCAAGTTTTCTTCTTAATTTATATACCTTACTATTTCTTAATTTATTTACATCAATACCTCCAACAATGATTTTTCCACTGTTGGCTTTTTCTTCACGGTAAAGCATTTTTATTAAAGTACTTTTCCCACAACCTGTAGAACCAATAATAAAAACAAACTCACCTTTCTTTATATCTAGATTTAAATCATATATAGCAGTTACTCCTGTTTTATATGTTTTATTTACATTTCTCATTCTAATTAAGTCCATATAACACCTCTTCTATTCTCCACCATATACCTCGTATGCATCTGTTACTAAGAAAAATGCATTAGGATCTATAGCATGTATCCCTTCTTTAGCAATAAAATATTCTTTTGTTGGAACTATACACATAATAACCTTTTGGTTATTTCCAGTATATCCACCTCTACCTTCTAATACTGTAACACCATGTGATAAATGGTTCAAAATAAATTTTTTAACACTAGTTTCATTATCTGTTATTATATAAAATGCTTTTGATTTAGATATTCCAAGCATTACTTTATCAGCCATAACACTTATAATATACATATTTATTAGTGAATAAATAAATTTTTCAAATCCAAAAACAAATAAACTAACAGCAATAATTAAACCATCTGTAAAAATCATTGCTTTACCCATCGAAGTTTTAAAATATTTAGCAAATATTTGATTTAGTATGTCAGTTCCACCTGTTGTAAATCCTGACTTAAAAATTAAACCAAGTCCTAAACCGGATATAACTGCTCCAAAAACAATTTGAACTATTATTTCTGTATGACCTAAATTTACATATTGAACTAAAGGTGCGGTTAATTCTATAAATAAAGGATATAAAAGTGATCCTATAACTGAATTTTTAGTTTCTTCCTTACCAAGTAAAAAGAAACTCAATACTAATAAAATTAATGAACCTATCAAAACAACTATTGAAGGGTTAATACCTTTAGTCTTATTTAAAATAACACCAATACCGCCTACGCCATATACAACATCATTAGGAAGAAGAAAAACATTAAATGCACACGCAACAAGCATAATTCCTAAAAGGAATTGCGCATATCTAACTAATCTTCCCTTTTTGTAAATAGCTTTCATAATAGAATTATCATCTATCTTATTTTTTCTTTTAAAAAACATTACTTCTTCACTTCCTTCAAACTAGCATTAATAAACAAATCTATATCTCCATCTAAAACTTTATCAACGCTACTTGTTTCAACATTAGTTCTATGATCTTTTACCATAGAATATGGACACATAACATAACTTCTTATTTGTGAGCCAAAGTTAATATCATTTTGATTTCCTTTTAGTTCTTTTAACTCATTATTTCTTTTTTCCATTTCCAATTGATAAAGCTTACTTTTTAAAACTTCCATAGCTTTTTCTTTATTTTGTATTTGACTACGTTCGTTTTGACAAGTAACAACAATCTTAGTTGGAAAGTGAGTAATTCTTACTGCCGAGTCCGTTGTATTAACGCCTTGTCCACCGCAACCACTACTTCTATAAACATCAACCCTAATATCACTAGGATTTATTTCTATTTTAATATCACTATTTTCTATAAGTGGGGTTACATCAATTGATGCAAATGATGTATGTCTTCTGGCATTTGAATCAAATGGAGAAATTCTAACTAAACGATGAACTCCTTTTTCATTTTTTAAATATCCAAAAGCATTCATTCCTTTAACAAACATTGTTAAACTTTTAATTCCAACTTCTTCTCCAGGTTGACTATCAATAACCTCAACTTTATAATTTTTCTTTTCACACCATCTTGTATACATACGATATAACATATTAGCCCAATCGCAAGCTTCTGTTCCCCCTGCGCCAGAGTGAATTTCTACAATGGCGTTATCTTTATCGTATGGACCAGACAATAACATTAAAACTTCAACTTCATCTAATTCCTTACCTATAACCTCTATATCACTAGAAATCATCTCAACTAATTCTTCATCATAAGATTTTCTTAACTCTTCAATCATCTCAAAGTTACTTTCGATTTTTTCTTTTAGATTCTTTACTTTTTCTATCATATCTTTTAATGAATTTGCAGTAGAAATTGCTTTCTCGCTTTCTCGTTTATCATTCCAAAAGTTAGGATCTTTCATCTTTAACTCAAGTGATTCTATTTCTTTGGTTTTAGCTTCAAAGTCAAAGTAACCTCCATAATTCTTGGATATTTTCTAGATATTTATTATAAATACTATATATTTCATTTAATTCCATATCTATCCTCCACTATGACAATATTATAACACGTTTATCACTTTTTTAAAATGGTTTTTATTGGTCAAAAAACACATAAGACAATATATAATCTTATGTGCTTATTTTCTAGCTTTGTTTTGTTGCTTCAATATTAATACTTGAATCTTTTAATCTAGCATCAATAAATGTTTTTGCATCGTCATCTTTTACTGTAATACTAATTAATCCACATCCACCAAACATCTTATCATATTTAGTTACAGCGTTAAATGTTGCTTTTGAAAAATTAATATTTGCTAATTTTGAACTTCCATTAAACATGTGCTCCGTATTTTGTAACTTACTAGTTTCAAAACTACTCAAATCTAAATTAGTTAACCTTGAACAATTTTCAAACATATAACTCATATCGGTTACTTTTGTTGTGTTAAAGCCTCTTATGTTTAATGTTATTAAATTTGAACATCCATAAAACATATAAGCCATATCTGTTACTTTTGATGTATCAAAGTTGCTTACATCTAATTGAGTTAATTTTGAACACTTTTGAAACATAGTACGCATATTGGTAACATTCGATGTATCAAAGTTGCTTACATCTAAATAGGTTAATTTTGAACAACCTTGAAACATACGAGATATATCAGTTACTTTGGATGTATCAAAATTGCTTACATCTAATGTTGTCAAATTTGAGCATTCATTAAACATATATCCCATATTGGTTACCTTTGAGGTGTCAAAATTACTTACATCTAACGTTGTTAAGCTTGAGCATTTGCTAAACATATATGACATATCGGTTACCATCAATGTATTAAAATTACTTACATCTAGTGTTGTTAAACTTGAACATAGTTGAAACATAGCTTTCATACTCGTAACGTTTGATGTATCAAAATTACTTACATCTAATGTTGTTAAGCTTGAACATTTGCTAAACATAAATGACATATTCGTAACGTTTGATGTATTAAAATGGCTTACATCTAATGTTGTTAAGTTTGAACATAGTTGAAACATACTATACATAGTAGTAACGTTTGACGTGTCAAAGTTGCTTAAATCTAAGGCATTTAAATTTGAACACCAAGCAAACATATTTCTCATATTTACAACATTTGAAGTATCAAAATTACTTAAATCTAGTGTAATTAATTTGGAGCAGTTCTGAAACATACCTGCCATAGTTGTAACACTTGATGTATCAAAATTACTTAAATTAAGTGTAGTCAAATTTAAACAATCATTAAACATTAAAGACATATCTATAACGCTTGATGTATCAAGATATTTTAAATCTATACTTACTAAGTTTGTAAAATAATTAAATAATTTGTATGAGTTAGGATTAGCTTTTACTCCGTCTTTTCCACCTATATATACTTCGTATAAGTTATTTTTATCTTCATCTTTGTACCAAGCAACTACATCTCCTTCACCACTTGCACTTGCATTCCATTTTCCTATTGCATCTGTTGGAACAAGATTACTATTTACAAACACTATTTTTTCAACACTACTTTTTTTGATAGGTCCATTAAAGAATGTTGCTTCTGTATCATTCTCTGTATTTCCAAGTGCTAAATAATCTACTGGGGCATGACATTCATTAATGTCAGTTGTTTTTATTTCATCACTACCGTATTCCTTTGTATAACATTTATCATCAAATACTAAAGCTAAAGCGATATTCCCATTGTCATCCGCATAAACTACTCCCGAAGTAGGTTTCTTACCATTCATTCTTTTAGACACTTCATTAAAAATATTTCCATTCTTTATATTCCCACTTAGTCTTTCTTCTATTACATACTTATTAGCCTCACTAGCAAAATTACTTGCACTTATTTTATTAGCAGAATCCTTACTAGAATTTATTACTCTTGTTACTATTGGTGTTGCGATTAGCGCTATTATTGCTAGTACTACTATTACTGCTAATAACTCTATTAAAGTAAATCCTTTCTTTTTCATATATTTCTTACTCCTCTCTTTATTATACATTCTAATTATACCCCTTTTTATTTATTATAAACATATAGACATAATACAGCTTTCACTAAAATATTGTACTTATAATACCACTTCTTTCTGTTTTATAAATCCATAAAGGTTCAACAAAAAACACAAAGAAATCTAGATTATCAAAAAATCTAGAAACTTTGTGTTTTCTTTTCTATTTAATATTATAGTATGATTAAATAACCCCCCCCCAGGTTGAAGCTTGAGCTAGTTTCATATTCATCTCTTTAACCATACTATCACTACCTTTACTGTATTAATTATACATAATTATTTTTAATCTTTCAATATTTTTTATTAATAATAATGCTTAAACACGTTTTAAAACAAAATAACGACAGTCATATGCACAATTATCTTTTATGTAATTATCCAAATTATCAATATTGTTGATCATTTTAAATAATTTATTGTTTTTATCACAAAATCCTTTTAAACGAAGATGACCATACGACCAATCACCAACTATATAATCATATTCTTTAAAATAGTCAGTTATAAGATTTTCTACCGCATCCTTTTCAAAGCCTTCTTTGTAATTTTTTACTAATTCATAGTTATTACCTTCGAATGTATAAGTTTTTATTCGCATACTATCACCATCCATATTTATTATATTTTATTTTTTTTATATTTACAAGTTATTGTGTTGGAATTGTAAGAGAATTAGAACTGTTACTAATACCATTTAAATAATAATTTGGAACTGTGCCTTGAATTAGTTTGAGCGCTACAGGAACACTACTTTCTATTTCAATTCTATCAGTAGTAAGTGGAAGAATAACTTGTTCTGTTAATTTAATACATATTCTAACTTCTATAAGTGCATTATTTATTCCATAATTAGTAACCTTAGTAGTTACTTCGCTTATTATGTCGCCAACCAAATTTAATTTTATAGGAATTGTTGGACCTAGATTAGAAAAAAAAGCATTCTGAAAGACTAAACCACTAGGTATTTCAAAAATAATACCTTTTTTTAATTTATTGTTATTACTTATATAATCTAAATCAAAATTTTTAATATCATCTACTTCCCCATCTTCAATTTTTTTTAATTCTTTTTGAATTATAGTAGTTGTTTCAGTTAAAATACTATTAACTATAGAGGGATTAAAATCTATAGTACTAATTTGATCATTTGAATCTTTGGTTATTAAAAATATTTCATCAGATTTTATTTTATTTGAAATGTTTTTACTAATTGCTGAATTAATTACTAATGTAGCTAACTTTCTAGCTTCTAATTCCGCATAATTTAAAATAACTGGTGAAACTTTTTTATTAATAAAGTTAAATACTAAGATCACACATACTACAAAAAATACAGCTGTAAAAACAAATATATTAGTTTTCTTTTTTCTATTAAATAATATTATTTTCTTTCTTAAGTGAATTCTTTTATTCATATAATCACCTATTTAATATTATGAATATTTTTCATAAATACGTTAAATATATTAATGGTGATTTTATGAAAATAAAAGAAGTTGTTAACAAAAACATTATTGTTGGTGATGCAAAAAATTCTATTGTAGAGATTGCGACTATCATGAAAAAAAATAACATTGGTTTTCTACCTATAAAAAGTGATAAAAAAATTATTGGTGTTATAACTGACAGAGATATTGTTATAAACTGTATAAGTAATAATTGTAATAACAGCGATATTATAGAAGGATATATTAACAAAAACATTATTCATATTGAGTGGAATAAAGAAATAAACGATGCTTTAACTATTATGGCTAAAGAAAAAATAAAAAGAATACTTGTTAGTAACAACATGAAATTAGTAGGGATTTTGTCACTTTCTGATATTATAACTAAAGAAGAAAAAAATACAATAGAAACAATTAAAACAATATGGGAATTAAAAGATCATAATAAAAATATTGAACCTGAAATAGATGAATATTATTTATAAAAAAGCGCTTAAAATTAAGCGCTTTTTATGTTTTAAAATACAAATTGATTAATTCTTTTTCTCACACAATAGATCAATTTTTCTAATTTCGTTATCATCATCTTTTAATATCTCAATTGTACTTTTTTCTAAGTCACAAGAAACTCTTTTGGTATTAAACATTGAAACATCTTTATTATAATTTTCTTTTAAATCTTGAAGTGTAATTATTATAGATTCGGTATCACTTGTTAAATAACTCTTATCACTTGGATATACTTCTTCAACATAGGAAGAAAATTTTCTCATTAAATCGATATCCCACTCTGCAACATCATCTTTCACCAAATCTTCTGTCTTTTTTGGATAAAAGATAACTACTAAAAGCAAAAGTAAACAAATTATAATAGCCACTAATATTATTGTTTTTTTCTTATTCATACTAATTTCTCCTTTTAGAAAGCACCTTTACAACTACACCAATATTTTGCATAACTACAACCATATGTATCATTAATTTGTACAGCTGTCAATCCATAAATACCATAAGTAGAGCATGTTGAACCCACACATTTTATATCGTATCCTGTTGTTGGGGAACATGTCGTACCATCTGCTTCACACCAATTTCCCCATTTGCCACTAGGATTTAAATTCGTATAATAACTACCAAAGTTACCTGAAAGATTACCTTTATATGTACCAAATAAATTTCCAAAACCAGCACTACATATATCTGCGGACGTTATACAGTTAGCTACAGTTACCGTTGTACTATTAATATTTCCTGCATTATCTTTAGCCCAAACATAATACGTTCCTGCAGAGTAACTACCACTTGATGACGAAGAGAATGATGAAGGTGTACTTGATGATGTTGTTATTGCATAACCAGATATTCCGGATGATGAGTCAGTAGCTTTAATTGAAATAGTTCTTTTATCACCAGAACAACTTCCAACAGAAGCACTAATGCTTGGTTTTGTCTTGTCTATCCTAATTTGTGTTGAAACTTGCGAAGAACAATTTCCTGCTTTATCACACACCCTTATATATGCTAATTGATTTCTTTCTTTAGAGAAATAAGCCGTTGTGACAGTATTTCCACTTATGGTTGCACTATCTTTTGTCCATCCTGTATTTGACTGATATGAATATTGTTCTTCATCTATTCCTGATCCATTTTCTGTTACTGTAAGTATTACTTGAAAGTTTTCGTTTGTCCAATTCCCACCACTTTTATTATTTACATTTGTTATTACCGGAGCGGTCTTATCTATTCTAATTCGTGTTGAAACTTGTGAAGAACAATTTCCTACTTTATCGCATACTCTTATATATGCTAATTGGTCTCTTTCTGCTGAAAAGTTTGACGTAGTAACTGTATTTCCACTTATAGTTGCGTTATCTTTTGTCCATCCTGTATTTGATTGATATGAATACTGTTCTTCACCTATTCCTGATCCATCTTCTGTTACAGTAAGACTTACTTTAAAGTCTTTGTTTGTCCATTCTTCATTACTTTCATTATTTACATATGTTATAGATGGTTTCTTTGTGTCATAATAAACGCTTACTGTTTTACTACATGTTCTTTTATTTCCAGCTTCATCCTCTATCTCATATGATAAACTATCTGTCGCCAACTCTACACCACTTTGATTATATGTTTTTGTATAAGACGTCTTTGAACTATTCATCTTATGGTTATCCGTTCCTGTTAGTTTTATCGTTTGAGCACTTGCTGACCAAGTACTATTTTCTCCACTCCAATTGCACGTTGGCGCTGTATTATCTACTAAAAATTTATTTGATGTTTTTCTAGCACAATTTCCAGCTTTATCACATGCCTGTGCTATCAAATAGTATTCCCCATCTCCACTTGTCTGACTTACTGTACTTGTTAAATTATAAGTATTTTTTAAAACCTGAGTCTGACTACTTGACAATGAATATAGATATTTATACGTACTACTATCCAAACTATTGCTTCCACTATTATCTGTTACTGTTATTTTTGTTCCTACGCTTTTAGCCCACACACTTGTTCCATTAGTTGTAAAGTTTATTACTGGCGCTGTATTATCTACCATTATTTGTTTATTATTACTTACATTATTTATATCTCTGTTTATAGTTGTTGTATCTATTTC
>CAKOTU010000003.1 GCA_934120265.1 uncultured Bacilli bacterium | reverse complement strand
TTACCTACTTTTATTATCATAACTACTAAGTTATCTGGAAAATTTTCTTTTGTTTTAGGGTTTATTATTGTTTCTTCTGCATACCCCATAGCTCTTAATTGACCTAGTGTTACATATATTTCTTCTCCTTCTTCTTCTGGCAATATATATTCATTATCACTAGCCAAATTTTTAGCAGATAGTTTTATCAAACTTAACTGCTTATTATAAAGTTCTTCCCTATTATTTTTTATTGTATTATTTATTACTGGTATTAGTATCACAGTTAATATTCCTATTATTACTAATACTCCCATTAGTTCTATTAGTGTAAACGCTTTTCTTTTTTCCATAGCAAATCTCTTTATGGCATTAATTATTTTCTTCATAACACCACTTACCTTTCTATATTTATTTTACAATACAAAAAAAGAAAAATCAATTATATATAAATTTCTTTTTCTTCTTTTTTTTCATTTTCACAAATTCTATATTCATCTATTTCTATAGGTGAATACTCTTTTATACTTTGCTTACAATCTAACACTCTTTGATTAGTTGAACCTCTAAAAGGTGCGTCTAAGCTTCTTTTATCCAAAACAAATTTTCCATCAACCAAAACATCAATGTTGTTTAAAAGTTCAACCAAAGCATTATTTGCTTTACCCATTATTAGAAGTTGTTCAAAAGTAAACCCAGTATAACACCAAACATTCAAGCCTTTTTCTTGACAATACTTAGCAAGTTCCAAGCAAGCATCTATCTGCATCAGAGGATCTCCACCAGAAAATGTAATTCCATCTTGACCTTCTAGAGAATCAATTTCTCTTTTTAAATTGTCAACATCTTCTAAATATCCGCCATTAAAATCATGAGTCGATGGATTATGACATCCTAAGCAGTTATGAGAACAACCTTGCGTCCAAATAACTGCCCTTATACCTTCACCATCAACAACACTATCTATTTGAATGGGAGCAGCTAACCTAATTTGCATGTTTTGCTTCTTTTAATTTTATATCATTACATCCAGAGTGTTTTACACGATCTCTTTCTTCAGCCCTTTTACCATTATTGAAGCGATCTGTTGTTCCTACCAAATAACCAGTTATTCTTCTGATTCTTTCAAATTTTACTCCTTCACCAACTGTTTTTTCTGACATACTATTACCTCCTCTTTTATTTATAGCATCCACAATCTAAACTGTGTAATGTCTCAACAGTTAAACCTTCACCATCTTTACGACCACATCTTGGACATTTATCTTTAATAATTCCAACATATCCACAAACTGGATCACGGTCTACAGGATGATTAATAGCCGCATATCCCATATTATTCTCTTTCATCAAACGAACAATATTTTCAAATGCTTGTAAATTAGTAAGTGGATCTCCATCAAATTCAATATATGAAATATGACCTGCATTAGTTAATGCATGGAATGGAGCTTCCTTCTTAATTTTATCTGTTATAGATATATTATAGTAAACTGGAACATGGAATGAGTTTGTATAATATTCTCTATCAGTAATTCCTTTTAGTTTACCATAAATAGCTTTATCCATGTTTGTAAATCTTCCTGATAATCCTTCTGCAGGAGTAGCAAGTAAAGTAAAGTTTAATTTATATTTTTCTGCATAATCATCACAACGTTTACGCATATGAGTAATAATTTCTAGTCCTAATTTTTCTGCTTTTTCACTTTCACCGTGGTGCTCACCAATTAGGGCTTTTAAACATTCTGCAAGACCAATAAATCCTATTGATAATGTACCATGTTTTAAAACTCTTCTTAATTTATCATTTGGTTTTAATCTTTCTGAATCAATCCAAATTCCTTGACCTAATAAGAATGGAAAATTATAAACTCTCTTATTACATTGAATTTCAAATCTTTCAAGTAATTGATCTTTTACTAAATCCATTAAATCATCAAGTTCTTGATAAAATCCTTCTAAATCTGTTTTAGCATTTCCTAAAGCAATACCATGTTTAATACCTAATCTAACTAAGTTGATTGAAGTAAATGATAAGTTACCACGTCCTGGAGTAATCGCCTTATCCGGATCTACTACATTAGCCATAACTCTTGTACGGCATCCCATATAACATACCTCAGTACGGTAATCTCCTTCTTTATAATATTCTAGATTGTAAGGTGAATCTAAGAATGAGAAGTTAGGAAATAATCTTTTTGCAGATACCTTACAAGATAATTTAAATAAATCATAGTTTGGATCTTCAGGATTATAATTGACACCTTCTTTTACCTTGAATATAGATATAGGGAAAATTGGTGTTTCATTTTGACCTAGACCAGCGTCGACAGCCAATAAATAATTTTTAATAACCATTCTACCTTCACTAGAGGTATCTGTACCAAAGTTAATTGATGAAAATGGTACTTGTGCTCCTGCACGAGAATGCATTGTATTTAAATTATGAACAAATGCTTCCATGGCTTGATATGTCATACGATCTGTTTTCTTTAAAGCTTTTTCATAGCTTAATTTAAATAACTTTTTCATTTCTTCTGATTCTTTACAAAAACGATCAAAGCTACTCAAATCAACATCTATCGAATTCAATTTATCAATTTCTTTTGCTATTGAATTCATTGAAACAAACTTACCAAAATCTGTTATATCTAAATAATCAGAAACCATTTGTTTAAATTGTTTTCTAAATGTTTTAACAACACCAGGTGCTAAATAATAATCAAAAGCTGGAATACTTTGTCCACCGTGCTGATCATTTTGATCTGATTGGATAGCAATTGCTGCTAATGCACTATAAGACATAATATCTTGTGGTTCTCTTAAATGACCATGTCCTGTAGAAAAACCATTCTTAAATAATTTTTCCAAATCTATTTGCATACATGTTGTTGTACCCATTGGTAAGAAGTCCATATCATGAATATGAATATCACCATCATCATGAGCATCAGCATATTTTTTCTTCATTAAATATGATTTAGCAAATTCTTTAGATACTGTACTTCCATATTGAAGCATTGTTCCCATGGCAGTATCACCATCTACATTAGCATTTTCTCTTTTAGTATCATCTTCTGATGCTGACTTAAGTCCTAATCCTTCAATAGTTTTTAAGAATTTATGACTTCTTTTATCATCCATAAACATATCTCTTGATTGAGCTCTTCTTTCACGATATGCAGAAAATGACTCATAAACGTCTACATATTTCTTATGTTTTAATTCTTCCTCAATAATATCTTGAATATCTTCTATCTTTATTTTTGTTTGACCCTTATATTCTTTTTCAATATGACTAATTACTGCTTGATAAACCTTCTGTATATCTTTTTCATTATATTTTGCAACTCTTTCATCATTCTCATCAATTTCAGTAATACTATCAAAGCCCTTTTTGATTGCTACTGCAATTTTAGTCCCATTGAAAGGAACCTTTTTCCCGTTTCTTTTTACAACCTCTAGTTGTTCTAAAATTTCATCGACACCTGTCATAATTACGCCTCCTACTTTCTGCCTAAATTGTAATATAATTTTATGCCATTGTCAATAACTTTTTGTGCATTTTTTTGAACTTTTGTTCGCTGTGTTTTTTTAGCCTTTATTTTTCAACAAAAAAAGTCAAAAAATATTTTTTTGTTTTTTTAAATTTTTTAATTTTTAAATTTTTATTTTATTTTTAAATTTAACATATAGTATATTTTTCTTTGTTTTACAACGATTTTTACATTTTTTTACTTTTTCAAAAAAATAAAAAAAGTGAAAAATAGAAATTTCACTTTTTTATTTTTTTAAACTTTTAAGATTTTTTTTGCAAATATAATTTCTCGCCTTGTTGTAACTTTAAGTAATAAATTCCATCGTTTTGGCATTCGAATATTAACTTCATTTTTTCATCTTTTTCTTCTTCATCTGTGCCCTCATCTACATCAATAATATCGTTACCAGGATTACTCACTAAAACCCAGTTCGCATCTTTTTTACTAGCCACATATCCTTCCAGTCCTCTATTAGTTTTTATCTTGTACCATGTATACAAATTACTATCAACTTCTCCTAAAATATCGTATACTTCATCGTAGTGTACATCACCTATATCTTCCGATAATTCACTAGGTTCTTTTCTAATATTAATGGTTTGGACTAAAACTTTAAATTGTTTTTTTGATTCATCAATAATATTACTCTGAGAGGTGTAATTATACTCAATACTTCCATCGGCAAACTCTCTTGGATTTATACTTTTACCACTACTATTTTTTACCTCTAAATGAACATGACTACCATATGTTTCATTAGTTTTACTTTTACTAGAAAGTACTAATCCCGTATTTCCTTGTAATCCTATTACTGTATTTTTATTAACAATATCTCCTACTTTTACATTTACAACATTCATATGTAAAATTTTAAGTAAATATTTGTTACCGTTATAATAAGTTTCAAGATGTACTTGATTACCACCCATTTCATCATAGTAAAATCTTACAGTTTCTCCAGTTATCGAAATACAATTATAATAATTACCATCTTTCCATTTCTTTTGATTATTTAAAAATTCATGATAGTTAATAGAATTATTATGTCCCTTATATTTATTTACAACCTTTATAACTTTAGCAGTTCCATTAATTTTTATTTCAGAAAGATGAGCCCCACTATAATCTTCCGCATACTTGTGATTAGTAAAACTTTGTGTTATGCTTCTTTCACTACCTAAATATTTCATAAATCATCCCTCTTTATCTCGTTTTTCTTGTCTATTTCTACAGTATCTTTTATTTTTGTTGGATTGTAATTAATAATGGTTTGGTTCTTTAGAGTATCATATATAGCTGGTGCACCTACAAAAGTAAATAGTCCTACCCAAATTCCACTATAAGTGTCTAACGAATAGAAAGTAGTTGTAAATGGAATTGACAGTGAAAAAGAAAATAGTAAGTTCAAAACCCATATTTGCCAAGTTTTTTTGATAAAAGGTAAAGATTTAAATTTTTGTAATATCACCATCACAATAACACTTAAAGTTATACTAATTACTAGTAGATCTAATAATTTAGTTGGAAAAAGATCTTCCATTTAGTCACCTCCATCACAGTCAGAGGAAAATGGAATATTTTTTATCTCTTTCATTACTTCATCAATAAAACCCTTACCACCATTATTTTTATATTCTGTATATAAACTTTCAATTATGTCTTTTTCATGTAAAGTAATACATTCTTTTTCTTTACATTTATTGTAAACTCCAATTATTTCATTTTTTAGTATCTCTCTGATTGCTGATCTAGTATTATTTAACATATTATGATAATCTTTTACTTTTTTTATCAGGTAAGTAATAAGTCCTAAAAACAGCCAATATAGAAATGGCATCCAATATGTCTCTATAAATTTCATTTTTCTTCCTCCTACTATTTTATATTCTCAAAGAAGAAAAATGAATATATGATAAGTCTATTAGAATATATTTTAATAGGTGAAATTTATGAAAAAGAGTCTACTACTAATGATATTTATATTTTTAATAACTGGTTGTACAAATGATATCAAAATGGAAATATATTCCGACATTAAACAAAATGATAATAAGTTTATTTCAATTAACTATCCAGAAACAAACATTAAAAAGTTAAACAAGTATATAAAAAAAGATATAAATGAAGCTGTTAAAACATTCAACAAATTAGACAACGAAGAAAAAGAATTAAATATTGATTATACTTATAACGTTGTTAATGATAATTATATAAATGTATCTTTAAAAAAATATATATCTTATAACAATTATCAAAATGAAAGCATAGATACATATGTATTTGATAAAAAAAGTAATAAATTATTGAGCATAAATGATATAATTTATGATTCAAGTAAATATCAAAACAAATTAACAGATAAATTTGTTTTTGATGAAGAATATATTACGTTCTTTTCAATCCATAACAATAAAATAATAGAAGACAAAGTTAAGTTGGATAGTGAAAATGCTAAAATAACAATAGAAAAAAAGGAAGAAACAAATTTGATAAACTATGAAACTGTAAATAAAACCATTGACTCTAATAAGCCTATCATAGCTTTAACATTTGATGATGGTCCTAGTAAATACACAAAACAAATTATTGATCTACTAAAGAAGTATAATTGTAACGCAACATTTTTTGTACTAGGAAATAAGGTAAAAATATATAAAGATACTATTAAAGAATCAATAAGTAACGGAAATGAAATAGGAAATCACAGTTATAACCATAAATGGTTGTCCAGACTAAAAATTGAAGATATAAAAGAACAGATTAATAAAACTCAAGATATTTTAAAAGAAGAAGTAAACTATACTCCAATTTTATTAAGACCAACATATGGATCAGTAAATAAAAAGATTAGAAATAATACAAATCTTGAAATAGTTTTATGGAATGTTGATACACTTGATTGGAAAATAAAAAGTAGTAAAAAAATAGCTGATAGATCTTTATCACAAATAAAAGATAGAAGTATTATTTTAATGCATGACACCCATGAAAGAACCTATGAAGCATTAAAAATAATGATTCCAAAATTAATTGATGAAGGATATCAATTTGTTACAATATCCGAGCTAAACAAAATAAATAAAATAAGTGATATAGCTACAAATGAGTAACAAAGAAAAAGAATCTTTATCAATTACTATTCAAATAATTGCTTCTATAGTAAGCATTGGTACTATTATCATTTCAATAATACTTCTTTATAATGAACAATTAGAAATTAATGAAGAAGAACCTTTTTTAGACGCTGAGACAGCTCAAAAATTAACCACTTTTAACAGAATACTAATTTTAATAATATTTATTATTTTCTTAATAATAAATTACGTTTTATATGATATTTCTAAAAAGGAAGGTGAAGATTTAAAACCTTACGAATTACAAATAGTTGCATCTTATTTTTCATTATTTGCGGCTTCCATAGCTCTTTATGTAGTGTTATTACAAAGAAGTGGTGAACAAGTAGTAGATGTTGAAAATCCAATTATTTAATAAAATAATATTATACAAAAATTTTATTATTGCACAACAAAAGCTCTATCAATATGATAGAGCTTAGTTTTATTCTTTACTATTTTTATAATCCAAACACACTTGATCCATAGCTTCAATTAACTTATCGACTTCTTCAAAGTTTTTTAATCTTACGCCGCTTGCAAAAGCGTGTCCACCGCCACCAAATTTAGCAGCAACTTCATTTATAACAGGTCCTCTAGATCTAATTGAACCTCTAATATTTTCATTAACTCTGTCGTTTGAAAATACCATCCATACTATAACTTCTTCTATATAATTAAAGTTATTGACCATATTACCTGCAGTTGCTGAATCAACACCATACTCTGCTAAAATATCATCATCTAGTTTTATATAAGCAAGTCCATTTGGGGTAATTTCCAAATGATTAGTAATATATCCCTCAAATCTAACTTCCCTAATTGGTCGTGTATATAATTTTTCATATAAAGGAACAAAATCCATATTAGTTTCTTTTATTAGACGTGATACTAAATTAAAAGTCTTAGGAGTTGTATATGAAAACAAAAATCTATTTGTATCAGAAACTAGCCCAATATATAGTTTCTCTGCTATTTCTTTAGTTAATTTTAATTTAGTATTAAATATTAGCTCCATTACTAGCTGAGAAGCACTACTAGCTGTATCATCAATTAACTCAATATTACAAAATTTTTCAATAAAAGGATGATGATCTATCTTTATTACATATTCAAATTTAGAAGGATCAACACCATCTACTCTTTTAGAATCTGGGGTATCAGTGATAATCAATAAAGAATTTTTATACATATCTTCTGTAAATCTATCAATATTGCCTAAATATTTAAACTTAGTTGCAGAATAACCAACAGAAACAACTGTTTTATTAGGAAAAGTGGCCCTTATAGAATCTCTTAATCCCATTTGACTACCAAGGGCATCAGGATCAGGTCCTACATGACGCGCTAAAACAATAGTATCATACTTTTTTATTTTTCTGTATATTTGTTTATATATATTCACATTATCACCTTTTCTTTTACCATTATACAATAAAAGACATTAAAATTCCATCATTTAATGCCTTTATTATTTTATTTACGTAAATCGTAATCCTCTAAAAAGCTTCTATATTCACCATCTTTTTTAGTTCCTAAAATACAATTTAAATTTACGTTATCTAAGCTTTTAAAAATATTATGATCTATATCTTTATTAACTTTTTTCAATTCTTTTATAAGATTTTTTATTTCTTTGCGTTTACTAGTTCCATCATCTTTAGAAAAATGTTCTTCAGTAAATTTACATGCACAATTTAAGAATGTTAAATTATTGCTATTCTTCCAAGAAATAATAGCATCCTCTTTAATCAAATAAAGAGGTCTTATTAATTCTAAACCCTCAAAGTTTTCACTATGAAGTTTAGGCATCATTGTTTTAATCTCAGAACCATAAAACATTGATAAAAGAGTTGTTTCAATAACGTCATCAAAGTGATGCCCTAAAGCTATTTTATTACATCCAAGTTCTTTAGCTTTATTATATAAGCATCCTCTTCTCATTCTTGCACATAAATAACAAGGACTCTTATCTACAGTAGTAACTACATCAAAAATGTTACTTTCAAATATTTCAACTGGTATATTTAATATTTTTGCATTCTCTTCAATCATCTTACGATTATTTTTATTATATCCAGGATCCATTACAACATAACATGCATCAAAATGAAATTTACCATGTTTTTTTATTTCTTGGATACATTTTGCTAAAAGGAAAGAATCTTTTCCACCAGAAATACAAACCATAATTTTATCATTTTCTTCTATTAACTCATATTCTTTAACAGCTTTAACGAATTTACTCCAAATATCTTTACGGTATTTTTTAATAATACTCTTTTCTATTTCTTTATATCTATCTTCCATCTTATACTCCAATTATAAATACCATAGTTTTTCGTTATTTTTCATAACTGTTTTGATAATACCTCCACCAAGGCACTCCTCACCATCATATAAAACACATGCTTGACCAGGTGTAACACTTTTAACTCCCTGTGGATATTTAACTAATATTTCTCCATTATCTAGCCATTCTAAAGAAACTGGGTTATCTTTTTGACGATATCTAAACTTAGCATTACACTCAGTTATTTTTTTGTCTCCCAAATAATTGACATCTTCAATAATACATGAATCAGATATTAAATAATCATTATCTTCTCCAATACATATATATAAAATATTCTTATCTAGATCCTTTCCTACAACAAACATTCTATCTTTAGTACCACCAATATCAAGTCCTCTTCTTTGACCAATTGTATAATACATTAAACCAATATGTTTACCAATTACTTCATTTGTATCGATATTAACAATATCTCCTGGAGTATTAGGTAAATAATTCTTTAAAAAGTTAGAAAAGTTTCTTTCTCCAATAAAGCAAATACCAGTAGAATCTTTTTTCTTTGCTGTTAGCAAATCA
The DNA here is from genome assembly GCA_934120265.1 of uncultured Bacilli bacterium. Classification (GTDB taxonomy): domain Bacteria; phylum Bacillota_I; class Bacilli_A; order RF39; family UBA660; genus SIG204. Next base: position 60,250 of record CAKOTU010000003.1, on the reverse strand, counting down.
TTTTCTAAAGCTATTTTTCGCACCTCTGGCTTTACCATATCACCTATTGGAAATAAAACATTATTTAACTGTTCTTTACTTACTTGTGATAAAAAATAAGTTTGATCTTTATTCTCATCAACAGCTTTCAACAATTTACCATTTTCTATTCTAGCATAATGTCCTGTCGCAATATAATCCGCACCTAATTTTTTTGCCTCTTTAGCAAACATATCAAACTTAATATATTTATTACACATAATATCAGGATTTGGTGTTCTTCCTTTTTTTAATTCATCCAAAAAATAAGTAAAAACATAATCCCAATATTCTTTAATAAAATCTTTACGATACAAAGGTATTCCTAATTTATCACATACTGCTTTAGCATCATTATAATCAACTTCTTGTGGGCAAATACCTTGATTTGAAACTGGAGCTCCATCGTATTCTCCATCCATCATAGAATCCCAATTACGCATAAAAAGACCAATTACTTCATAACCTTGTTCTTTTAATTTAATTGCAGCAACAGAAGAATCAACTCCACCACTCATACCAATTACTACTTTTTTCATATTTCACCTCGTTAAAACAAATATATTATAATATATTTCTTTCATTTTTGCACCTATTAATTGTTTCAATCAAAAAAACAAATAAAGTATTTATCTATACTTCTATTTGTTTTCTACACTTTTAAACATTGTCTTAATTTTTCTATAACTATAACACTTTACATTAGATGAAGTAAGTGGTGGTAAATATATAGGTTCAAAATCTATTTTTTTTAATAAGTCATTTTCTGTTGTTTTATTTTCATATATAGCTTTTTTAATAATTAAATACATTCTATATTTTTCCAATTCTCTTTTTAATTTTCTACTTTTAGTAGTAGACATCTTTTCAAGTCTTTGTTCTAATAACTTATCTTCAATAATTTGTTTATCTCTAAAAGGATTATCAGTATAATATCTTTGTTTACTACCATCCATATAATAAATATCAAAAAAGTTTTCTGAAAAGACATATGTTTTAATTTTTTTATTTAAGTTTAAGGCTAAAGAATTATTATTCATAGCAACACCTCTTTCTGAAAAGATATTATAATATATTTTTCAAAAAAAATAAACATAAATTAACCTTTTATGCTTATTTTTTAAAAATAGTTATTTTAACACATTAAAGCAATCATCTGTTGAACCATATAAATTGATTAAGTGTAGTATTAAATCAATTATCATTGGAAGTAAGAATAATATGATTACTGCTATTACTCTTTTTATAAAGGATTGACCCGCTTTTTTCATTGCATCTGGTTCTCCTGATCCTGCCGCTTTTATAAAATCTATTGTTCCTAATACTATTACTAGTATTAAAGCTATATACTTTATAAAATTTAGTGATATCTTTATCCATTTTCGAACCTCTTCAGGTACTACTTCACAACCGTATACATCTTCACCGGGATTATATTTATCATCATTAGAGTTACCTGGATTTTCTACTACCTCAGTCGTTTTACCAAATTTTTCTGCTTCTTCCTTGTTAGTTGTTAATAATGCAGTATATGCCCCACTATCAATTGGATATTGTGATAATGCAAAATATACTGTATCAGGACAAGCAAAACTATTATGTTCTAACATAGCAAAATTCTGTTTAAATATTTCTTCTGTAACTATATCAATTTGCAATTGCAATCCATCTATGGTAATTGACAAAAATCCATCTTTTGAACATAATTGCCCTATATCTACATTGTCTGCGCAAACTTCTTTAGTACCATCTGTATAAATTTTAAAATAAAAATCAATATTAATATTACGTTTGTTGATATTTGTTCTAGTTTTTCTAACACATTCTTGATTGACAGTTATTTCTTTAACTGGAGTTTGACTATTTGAATTAGGTGTACCAGAAACAATTCTTGCTTGAAATTGATTACCTGCAGCATAATCACCTCCATCACCGACGTGCACATCCAGAACCATTGCAAGAGATTCATATACAGAAAACATTGATGGGCATTTATAATTACCGTTATTCTTAACGTTTTCTAAAAATTCAGAAGAGCTTGGCAATCCAACCGTATATTCATTGTCATTTGAAAATTTCACTCCAAAATTATTTTTATTATTTAATGTTTTGCCATTCGACTCGAATGACACACTATCATCATCATAAACAGTAACAGTAAGTGGAGTCTCTATATCCTCCATTACAAAAATTTTATAATCACATTTATATACCCATTCCTTGGCATTTACAAAACTCGGAAAAATAATCATTAAAAATAAAGTAATAAAATACCATTTCTTCATATATTCTCACCATTTAAAGTATAACAAAAAAATAAGTTTTAGTAAACTTATTTTTTGACTAACTTAACACATTAAAGCAATCATCCGTTGAACCATATAAATTAATTAAATTTAATATTAAATCTACTATCATTGGAAGTAAGAATAATATAATTACCGCTATTACTCTTTTCATAAACGTCTGACCTGCTTTTTTCATTGCATCTGGTTCTCCTGATCCTGCTGCTTTTATAAAATCTATTGTTCCTAATACTATTACTAATATTAAAGCTATATACTTTATAAAGTTTAGTGATATTCCTATCCATTTTCGAATCTCTTCGGGTACAACATCACAACCGTATACATCTTCACCTTCATCATAATTATCATTAGAACCATTACTATTTGATGATTTCATTCCAATGATAAAAGTATTACCATTTTCTTTCAATTGAAAGTTTTTTGCATTAACGCATGATGAAAAATATTTCTCTACTGATTCGCTATCAATAGTAAAGCTTAATAAACTACCACTTTTATTTTTTACATTTGATACAACCGAAGGTGATTCTGTTCCTGTAAATTTAGCACTACAATTTGTCTGTTGATCATAATTAATACAAAAGCTTTTTTTATTATCCGCATATGTATAAAAGGTGAAACTTAAATTTGAAACGCCTGGTGCATCTTCAATATCAAAGTTTAATTTATTTACATTAATTATAGTTGGCGTCAAATAATTATTACATTTTTTAACAATTTTTTCGCTTGCTGGTATTTCTGTTCCTTGAAGTGACCATACGTTACAATTAGTTGCTGACGCAAAGTCCTCTTGGCTTTCACCCAAATAAAAATCATGATAATAACTTGTATAATTTTTGTTCTTTTCTTTCGTTCTACGTACACAAATGTATTTATAGCATTTATTTGGTTTGTAATTATTTTTACTACGATTATTGCTAACATATTTATTAATTTCTTTGCTTCCCCACTTTATAAGGAATACTTTACCTTCGCTTGGGTTATACCCAGCAGAAGCAGTACCACTCTCATTCTCATAATAGCATTCATAATCTTTAGCCAATGCTTTACCTGGAACTATAAACAAAAGACAACTCATCAATATAATAATAAAATAACTTTTCTTCATACATGTTCACCAAATAAAGTATAACAAAAAAATAAGTTTTAGTAAACTTATTTCTTATCAATGATTTCTTCTTGAACTTTTTTACCATTCAAATCATAGTAATCACGAACCTTTTTTTCAAGTTCATCGTACAATTTTTTATTATTTTTTAGAAATTCTTTAACATTTTCTCTTCCTTGACCAATTTTTTCGCCATTGTAAGAATACCAAGCACCACTCTTTTCAATTATATTAGCATCTGTTGCAAGATCAACTACTTCTCCTGTTTTTGAAATTCCTTCACCATAAGCAATTTCTAAAGTACAAGTTTTGAATGGTGGGGCCATCTTATTTTTTACAACTTTAACATTTGTTTTATTTCCTACAATATCATTTCCTAATTTAATTTGTTCGCCCTTCCTTATTTCTAAACGAATAGATGAATAAAACTTAAGAGCTCTTCCTCCTGGAGTAACTTCTGGATTTCCAAACATAACACCAACTTTTTCACGTAATTGGTTAATAAAAATACATACTGTATTAGTTTTATTAATAATACCCGATAACTTACGTAAAGCTTGACTCATCAAACGTGCTTGAAGTCCAACGTGAGAATCTCCCATTTCACCTTCAATCTCAGCTTGAGGTACTAAGGCAGCAACTGAATCAATAACAATAATTCCAATTGCTCCACTTCTAACTAAAGCTTCACATATCTCTAAAGCTTGTTCTCCATTATCCGGTTGAGATAATAATAAATCATTAATATTAACGCCAATCTTGGCAGCATATTGAGGATCTAAAGCATGCTCCGCATCAATGAAAGCAGCTCTTCCACCTTTCTTTTGTATCTCAGCTATTGCATGTAAAGCAAAGGTTGTTTTACCACTTGATTCTGGTCCAAATATTTCTATAATTCTTCCTTTAGGATATCCACCAATACCTAAAGCTACATCAAGACTTATAGAGCCACTTGATACAACATCTATCTCACGATGTTCATTATCACCAAGTTTCATAACAGCGCCTTTACCAAATTGCTTCTCAATATCCATTAGTACTTGATCTAAAGTTTTATCTCCTGATGTTTTTGCCATTATTTATTTCCTCCTATCAATTACAAATTCATTTTATAATATTTAATTTCATTTGTCAATACCTAAATCGAACATTTGTTTGATAAATTTTAAAATTATCATATTCAAAGTATTAGATATTGAAAATTTACTAAAAGAAAAACGTACAAATCTGTACGTTTTAATCTTTCAAAATTAAATTTTTATTTAATTTATAATGCTCCGCTGCTGATATAGTCGATAAGATACATGTTATAATTAAAAATATTTCAGCTATTCTTATATTAATTAATTCAAATGGTAAATTATAAAATAAAGTTAACGAAATACCAATTACGGCAAAAATATTTTTAACTTTAACCAACTTAGTAGGAATACTTATTTTTCCTTTACCAGCGGAAATCATTTTAATAAGCTCAATTATTGTATCTGTCGAAACAATAATTACAGGAATTATAGAATGAATAAATCCTCCTGTAGCTAAAATAATTAAAATTGAGTTAACTAATATTTTATCAGCTATTGAATCAAGCATTTTACCTAAGTCAGTAACCATATTATATTTTCTTGCTATATGACCATCTAACAAATCCGTAAGAGAAGCAATAATAAATAAAACACCTACAATTATATATCTTATATCGATAACAATAGATTCATTAACAAAAATTTTATAAGTAATGATACCGGTAGCGTCAAATGGAAATATTAATATTCCAATAATAATAATCGCCAAAAAAATTCTCATCAAACTTATTCTATTTGGTAAATTCATAACCAACCTCCTAATTTATTCTATAACTCATAACTATTGATTCTTCATTATTATCATCATTCTTTGTTATTTCTTTAATAACAAATACTAAAATGACAACCAATACAATTATTGCTAAAGCATAAACTGCAAATGTAAAAATAGGTGGTCTTTTTTTATGCTCTATTGTGTAAGGAGACTTAATTCTATCATCATCATTCTTAATAATAGTTTGGGCTTGTTTTATATCTTCTAATGAGATTTTAGAAGTATAATCAAAAAGATATTCATTAAATTCGTTAACTAAATCTTCTTTATTTAAGCCTAAATACTTAGAATAATCACGAATCAAGTATTTTAAGTAATAAATATCCTTAAATGTTTCCATATCCCCTTTTTCTAAATTTTCAATTTGTGAAACTTCTAGTTTAAGATCTTCTGCAGCTTCAGAAATAGAAATTCCCATTGCTTCACGAGCCTCTTTTAACTTTTCACCAATTTCTTTCATATTATCTCACTTTCTTCGTAAATAAAAAAAATAAATCTTATAAGCCATGTTCTGTACTTTAAAAAAGCGACAAACATTTATCTATCAAATAATTGATCCCTAGAGGATTCGTTTCTCCTCAACCGGGTTCCCCTACCAAAATTTGGGTTTCTCACTCGCGGGGTTTACCACGTTCCACTTCCTCCATTTCTGGATTAATCGTCCCTTTGGCACTTTATGTCTACTGTAATCATATCATAAGACTTAGATTACCTCGACGCCGTTAGTAAAAACTACCATTGGTTATTTATTCCCAATGCACGAACACTACTACCATCACAGATAGTGTGAGCATGGACTTTCCTCTACTACATTATATAGCAGCGTTTGTCAAGATTTATTCTCTTCCGTAAATTATTTTTTCTAAATTGGACAATCTTCTTAATACATCTGCGTTATTAGTACCACTCGATTCATTAGATTCATTATTTTTTAGTACATCTAATCTTGTAGACATATTTCTAATTTCTTGTTTCAATCTTATATTATCTTCCACTAAGGCTTTCTTTTCTGTTTCTAATTCCTTAATAACAGAAGACATTTCTTCATAATCTCTAATAATAACGTCTAAAAACTTATCAACTTCTTGAGGTCTATATCCTCTTGTGTCAATTTTAAATTCTTTATCTAATATATCTTGAACTGTTAATAAAATTCTTTCTTGATACATAATAACACCTCACTTTTTATCCAGAATAATTATCTCAAAAAAAACATTAATTGTCAATGTATAACACCGACAATTAATGTTATTACTATTTTAATGTATAAGGATTTGTTTTCGTTCCATTACCACCATCATATAAAGCATTATTACTTATATAAGCTGTTACACGAATCTTTTTATCATTATAAGCATCTATTTTAGCAACTCCACCACTAGTTATAAAATAAACTTTTTGACTTTTTTCTTTAACACCTGTCATTGTATAGCTTGCTAGTGACATTGCCATCAAATAATTATAATTTTCACAAGATTCATCTTCAATTGTCTTACAATTAACATCAATACTTGCTGCTACATAATCATTAGCATAAGGTAGTGAAAATAGTTGATTATTAATAACTGTCTCACATTCCTCATTATTATTAAGACTTAAATTGGTTGAACTTCTTTTTCCTATACAAATAGGATGATAAGCTAGATTAGCAACAGAACTAGATATAAATTTATTGCTAGCTTCTAAACTTGTTAATGTTTCCTTAATTCTACTTACTGGATAATTATTAATACCATAATAGTTATCTACATCAATATTATATCTATCATCCCAAATATAAGTTTCTTCGCTTTCTTTGTCGGCATATATAATACGAGCATAACCATCTTTATCAATATCTATTATTCTCCATAATTTACCATCTAAAGAAACATAATTATCAACATATTCACCTTTAAAACGATAATTTTCTCCTTCTGCATAAAGACCATCCCCTGATTCCTTAGTAACATTGTCACTTAGTAATCTTGTAGCAAACTTTTCAGTCTTATAAGCTTCTCCACAATTTAAAATTGTGGAATATAAATAATTACTACCATTCTTAGTAACAATTACTTTAGCAGAACAGCTAACTCCTTCTTTTACCATCTTAGAAATTGGTTTTATATATTTTCCACTTTCTAAGGTATCCGCATCAATTGTTATACTACCAGATTCTTCCTTTGGTAATAAGCTTTCATTAGCGTTCAAATAGCTTACAGTAGCTGTTTTTAATCTTTTTTCAATATTTTCATATGAAACAGTCTTGTTTGATACACCCATAATAATAAAAATAATAACTATTAGAAGAATTATTCCTCCCATAATTCCACTTAAAATATAAATTAGTTTTTTCTTATCCATAAATCCTCCTATAAAACTAATTTAAGTATAGCAAAAAAACTATTTTTTAGCAATATTATTGATACTTTTTGTATTTATTAAAAAAGGAGAATATATTTTTATATAACGTACATCATCTATCATTTCATTAAAAATTGTATCAACATGATGATTCATTGTTATCACCTCGATTTTAATTTAACACAAATTATTACCGTTTTGGTGTAATTCGACAAAACTAGAAAATATTAGACCATAAATTTTACTGTAGCTATATTTTTGAATTTATAGTATAATTATTATGGTGATAAAATGAATTATCCAAAAGGTATTAAACAAGTTATGAAAAGTAATATATCTTATGGTAATCGTGGAATGAATTTAGAAAATGAATTAAATGAAACCAACAATTATTATTTAATAAACGATATTGCTGTTATACATAAAAAACCAACACCTATTACTATATCTAATGTTGAATATCATTCTAGAACAGATGCTGTTATTACAAAAGCATTTTTTAAAACTCCATCAACTACTGATTACAACGGTATATATAAAGGAAAATATATAGACTTTGAAGCTAAAGAAACAACAAGTTCTACTAGTTTTCCTCTGAAAAACATTCATCCTCACCAAATAGAACACTTAAAAAAAGTTGCTAAACACGGTGGTATTGCTTTTTTAATAATAAGATTTACCAAATTAAATCTTACTTATTTTCTATCTTATGAAGACTTTGAAAAATGCATAAGTAATGGAAAAAAATCAATATCACTAGATCAATTAAAAAAATATGGATATCTTATTAAAGATAAATATAATCCTCGCGTAGATTATATAGAAATCATCGATAATTATTTTTTAAAAGGAGATAATATATGAAAAAAAGAAAAAATAAAATAAAATTTAATATAAATGGAATAAAGAAATGGTTATTTAAAAGCAAATTTAACTTTATTGTAATACTATTGAGCATTATAGGAATCGCTTTAGGAACATATTTGTTTGGATTTTTATTTAGTGCTGTCCTATTTATAGTACTTGACATTATTCTTTTCGGAATACACTGGTTTTTGAATAAAGGAACTGCTGTTCAGGTAAGAAAAAAGAAGAAATTTACACTAATATTATTCTTAATATTATGTATTATTGGATTAGTTGGAAGCATTGTCTTTGCTATTATAATAGTAAAAGAAGCGCCTGAATTTAATCCTGAAAATCTTTATACTAAAGAATCAAGTGTTTTATATGATAAAGATGGTGAAGTGTACGCTAAGCTAGGAGCAGAGCAAAGAATAAAAATAACTTATGATCAAATACCTCAAGTTTTAATAGATGCAATTATTGCTACTGAGGATTCAAGATTTTATACACACAACGGAATTGACTTGCCACGTTTCTTAAAAGCATCTGCAACTCAACTTCTTGGACGTGGTGGTGGTGGAGCTTCCACTATAACAATGCAAGTTGCTAAAAATGCTTATACATCCCCTGTTTCTAATGGTTGGGAAGGTATAAAAAGAAAGTTTACAGATATCTACTTAGCTGTATTTAAAATTGAAAAAGCATATACAAAAGAAGAAATCTTAGAATTCTATGTTAACTCTTATTATATGGGTGCTGGTGCTTACGGTGTTGAACAGGCATCTAGAAACTACTTTGGAAAAAGCGTATCTGAATTAAATTTATCAGAAGCTGCTATGATTGCTGGACTATTTAAAGGTGGAAATGCATACGATCCTTACTTATACCCTGACAATACTGAAGCAAGAAGAAAAGTTGTTTTATCCTTAATGTTAAGACATGGATATATAAATGAGGAAGAATACAATGCTGCGAAAGAATTAACTGTAGAAGATATCGTTAAGAAAATTGATAAATCATCTTCATCAAAAAATTATGCTTATCAAAGTTTTATTGATACTGTTGTTGAAGAGGTAAAAAGAAGAACAAAAGCTGAAACAGGTACTGAACAAAACCCTTATGAGATACCAATGGAAATATATACAACTATGGATCGTTCTAAACAACAATATCTTGATGACCTTATGAACGGAGAAAATTCTAGTTATAAATGGGAAAATGACGTTGTAGAAGCAGGAGTTGTTGTTACTGACACTAACACTGGTGCAGTAGTTGCAGTTGGTGCCGGTCGTGATAAAAATGCGGTTGGTACATATAACTATGCTACAATGATTAAAAATCAAATTGGTTCTACAGCAAAACCATTATATGATTACGGTCCAGCATTTGAATATAATAATTGGTCTCCAGCACAACCATTACCTGACGAAGAATATTCTTATAGTACAGGTGGAGAATTACACAACTGGGATAGCAAATACAAAGGGTATATGGACTTAAGAGAAGCATTAAAATTATCAAGAAATATTCCAGCCTTAAAAACATTTAAAGCTGTTAAAAATGATAATATTAAAGAATTCGTTACTAATCTTGGATTGAGTCCAGAGATTAGTGGTGGTATTATTCATGAAGCCCACTCTATTGGTGGATACAACGGAGAATCTCCTCTAACACTTGCTGCTGCTTATGGTGCATTTGCTAATGGAGGAACTTACATTGAACCTTATACATTTACAAAGATAACATATAAAGATAGTGATAAAGTCTTTACCGTTACTCCAGTTACAAGAAAAGCTATGTCTGATTCTACGGCTTATATGGTTACAAACGTTTTATTAGACACAGCAGCCTATACTACTGGTACTAATAAAGTAAATGGCATTTCATATGCTAATAAAACTGGTACATCTAACTTTAGTTCACAAACAAAAAAAGCACACAATTTACCAAGTAATGCAGTTAATGACCTTTGGGTTGCTGGTTACTCAAGAGATTATGCTGTTGCTTTATGGTATGGATATGATAAAATTGATAAAAATTATACAAATAAAATGTCTTCAGGACAAAATACTAGATTATTTAAAGCTGTTATCAAAGGTGTTTTATCAGGAACTAGTTCATTTACAATGCCAAGTAGCGTTGTAGAAGTAGAAATAGAAACTCAAACATCTACACCTTTACTTGCTAGTGAATATACACCTGATAGTCTTAGAAAGAAAGAAGTATTTAAAGCTGGAACTGAACCTACTGATGTTTCACAAAGATTCTCTAAATTAAATAACGTAACTAATTTAAAAGCTACTACAAATGGCAGTAAGATTACATTAACTTGGAATGAAGTAAAATCTGACGCCATTGATGAAACCGCACTTAGAAATGACTTCTCTAAAATATTTACTAGTGATAAATATTTAAATGAATTTATAAGTGCTAGAATCAACTACAATAATAACTACATTGGTAAAATTAGTTATGACATTTATAAAAAACAAAGTGATGGTAGTCTCAAACTTTTAGGAAGTACTGTTAGTACTTCATACGAAGACATAACAACAGATTCATCAACAACTTATGTTGTAAAAACTACTTACACAATATTCAAAAATAATGCTAGCGATGGTGCTGAAACAACCGTTTCTACAACTGGATCAGACTCAATTATTTCAGCTCAGCTAAATGGTGATTCAACAATTATTTTATCAGTTGGTACTCCATTTACAGATTTAAATAAACCCGTTATTGTTTTAGAAAATTCTATAGATGTAACTGACAAAGCTACAATAACTAAAACAATAACAGGTCCTAGCAATACTATTGATACATCAATAGAAGGAACTTATATAATAACTTATAAAATATCTTATAATGGATTTGTAGATACATTAACTAAAACAATCCAAGTAAAAAACAGTTAAAATTTTTAACTGTTTTTTTTGCAATATTTTTTTAATTCACAATCTTCACATTCTGGCTTTATAGCCTTGCAATAATATCTACCAAATAAAACTAATTGATGGTGTAGGCGACATAAGTCATCATTTTTAAAAGTTTTATTTAACTTCTTTTCTATAACACTCACATCGTCATCATCTTTTGCAATACCTAACCTTTTAGAAACTCTACTTACATGTGTATCTACCGCAATGCATGGAACATTATAAATATTACTAAGAACAACGTTCGTAGTCTTTCTCCCTACTCCATCCAAGCTTTCTAAAAACTCTCTATCGTTAGGAACAACACCGTTACTCTTTTCTATCAAAGCATTAGCGATACTTTTAATATTCATAGCTTTTTTATTATAGGTACCTATTGGTTTTATAATCTTCTTAATATCTTCTATATCAGCTTCTTTGAGCGCTTCTAAAGAAGGATATTTTTTAAATAAAACTCTAGTTACTTCATTAACTCTTTTATCTGTTGTTTGGGCGCTTAGCATAGTCGCAATTAGTAATTCATAATCTTTATTATACTCTAATTCACATTTAGGATTTGGAATAATAGTATCTAGATACTTTATTATTTCTTTACTCTTCATCAGTTAACCAATCATAATCGTCATCAGGTATTTCTTGCTTTGGCTTTGAAATATGTCTACTATTATCTAAATCCTCTTGTGTTTTTATACCTTTCTTGCCCCACTCATTTAATATTTTATCAATATACCTTAAATTAGTAACTCCATTATAAACAGCTTCTTTTAACGCTAAAACAATAGTCTCTTCATTTATATTACTATCCTGCCAAGCATTAATTATTTCATATTCGATTGGAGATAAGGTACGACCAAATTCTTTTTCAAATATATCATATATTTGATTTTTATTTTCTTTAGGAGAATCATCAATAAGTAATCCAACCAATTTATTATATAATCCTTCAGTATCAATTACTTCCTTACGTACATTATCAACTTTTTTTAACTCTATCTTTACAAGATCTAATTCTTTTAAATGTTCTAACATATCCATTAAATCACCCAAAGGGAGATTTAATTCTGAACTTATTTTCTTAGGATTGAAAGAAGAATCAACACTAAGCAAATATGAAACAACAATTAGCTCATCCGCAGTCATATTTAATTTGCGATAATTATAAAATAATAATCCAGGTATTATAACATCTCTATTTTGTAAAATTTGTTTTATTTTTTCCACCATATAATCACCTGACTTAATTATATATCATTTTTCTCTTTTTGTATATTAGAATATTTTTCCACCATATATTTTTTGATAACTTCATAATCATTTTCTAATTCTTTTTTCAAAACTAATAATTCAATATCATGCAAAATATTACCAATTTCTTTTCCTTTTACACTAAGTATTTCTTGTATATCTTTTCCATTAATATTTAAATCACTAATATTATGAATAGATAAATCATTATATTTTTTTGTGATTAACTTCTTAGGAATATTTCTAATTTGACCAGAAATTGAACAATTATATAATCCATATCTATATAAAACCATAGGATCATATAAATCTAACGATTGTAATTCATTTAGTTTCTTTATCGTTATCTTATCATCATTAGAAAACGGATACGTATCTATAACATCTAGCTGTGACCATATTCCAATTAGAGATGGAACTATAACCAATTTATCCAAATTATGTAATTCCAAATATTTATCAATTCCTAATTCCATAATTAAATTAACACCATAAGAAGCATTCTTACTAGTAAATATTTTTTCTAATTCTTCCTTTTTTCTTTCATAAGAAAGGCCCTCTAAAAGATAACCATATTTTTTAATATATTTTTTTACATTATCATCTAATGTAAAATTTAATGTAGTTGCAAATCTAATAGCTCTTAAAATACGTAAAACATCCTCTTTAAGCTTCTTTTTAGGTGACCCAACCACTTTTATTAATCTATTGTCCAAATCCTCTCTAGCACCCAATAAATCAAGAATTTCACCATGTTCATCCATACATAACGTATTAATAGTAAAATCTCTTCTTTTAAGATCATCAATTAAACTATCTATATACTTGATTTTAATTGGAGCTCTATGATTTTCGTACTTAATATCTTTTCTAAAAGTAGTAACTTCAAATCTGATTTTTTTATATCTTATTGTTACTGATCCATAACTTTCTTTAGGCAACATTAAATTACCAAATATTTCTTTTAATTGTTTAGGAGTAGCATTAGTACATATATCAACATCCACACTTCTTTTATTTAAATATAAATCCCTGACATATCCACCAACAACATATGCTTTAAAACCATTATCATTTATTTTTTTTAATATTTCTAAACTTGCATTATACATAAAACTTCCATAAAAAAAAGGCGTGAGCCTTTTAGTTTAAAGCATCTTTTAACTTAGAACCTGCTTTAATAGTAGCTGCAACTCTAGCTGGGATTTTAACTGTTTCACCAGTTCTAGGGTTACGTCCTTCTTTAGCTGCTTTTTTCTTAGCAGTAAAAGTACAGAAACCTGTTAAAGTTACTTTCCCTTCTGATTTTAATCCTTTGATAACTCCATTCATCATAGCTTCTAAAGCACGAGATGAATCAGCTTTTGATAATCCAGTTTCTTCTGCAATGAAGTTAACTAAATCTGTTTTTGACATATTCTTGACCTCCTATATTATAAGCTCTATCTTGCTTACAATTAAAGAATACCATTTTTTTTAAGTAAAATCAATATATTTTACTTATTTTAACAAAAAAGTTATAGGATTTTCCTATAACACTATAGCAAATAAATTACCGTTACCTTTATTTACTAATTTTGATAATGTTTGTTGTAGTTTGAATCTAGCATTTTCTGGTAACATCGAAAGCTTAGCTTGAATACCCTCTTTTACGATAACATCTAAACTACGACCAAATATCTCACTTTTCCATATACTATCAGCATCATTATCATAATCTTTCATGATATAATTTATTAATTCTTTACTTTGCATTTCTGATCCTATAATTGGTTCAAAAGTACTCTCAACATCCACTCTAATCATATGTATAGAAGGAGCTACTGCTTTTAATTTAATACCATATCTACTACCTTGTTTTAATATCTCTGGTGTATCTAATTTCATATCAGAAAGAGTTGGACATGCTACACCATAACCTGTCGTTTTAACCATTTTTAATGCCGTTTTTATTTGATCATATTCAACCTTAGCTTCATTATAGTCTTGGAATAGTTTTAACAGTTGAGATTTAGATGTTACCTCTACACCAATAATATCTTTAAGAACTTGGTTATATAAGTTATCTGGTGCATCTAAAGTAACAGTTACTACCCCGGAAGATGTATCAACATTAGAAAGATATGACTTACTTATATATTCACAATCATTGAAATGACTAGTTATATGTTCTATATCACGAAGCTTATCAATCTCAATAACGCTTTCTCTTATCTTCTCAATATATATTTTCTTAAGCCAATTTTCAGAATCTAATGTTGCTATCCATTCTGGCATATCAACGTTTACCTCTAAAACTGGGAATTCATATAAAGCTTCTTTTAAAATCGAATATATATCACGTTCAGACATATTTTCAATACTAATTGGAAGAACTGGTACACCATATGATTCTTTTAAACTATCTGCCATACGTTCTGTTTCTGGCAACATAGGATGAGTTGAATTTAAAATTACAATAAATGGTTTACCTATTTCTTTTAATTCCCCAACTATTCTTTCTTCTGCTTCAACATAATCACTTCTCTCTATTTCACCAATAGATCCATCTGTCGTAACAACAATACCAATGCTAGAATGATCTTTTATTACTTTTTCCGTTCCTATTTCAGCAGCCTCTACAAAAGGGATTTCTTCATCATACCATGGTGTTTTAACCATTCTAGGTCCATTTTCATCTTCATATCCTTTTGCCCCAGGGATAATGTACCCAACACAATCAACCAAACGTACACTAGCCGTAAAGTCGTCTACCTTAATAGTAGCAGCATTACTAGGAACAAATTTTGGCTCTGTTGTCATAATTGTTCTTCCTTGTGCACTTTGAGGTATTTCATCTAAAGCTCTTTTCTTTTCGTATTCATCCTCAATATTAGGTACAACTAAATTCTCAATAAACTTTTTTATAAATGTTGATTTACCAGTTCTTACTGCACCTACTACACCTAAATATAAATCTCCACCAGTTCTTTCAGTAATACTTTTTATAATATCTATCTTTTCCATATAATCCCTACTTTCATCTAATTCATTAAACTATATGAAAAAAAATATAAAAGTATTCAAAAAAAAGAATTATTTCAATTCTTTCATTTTTGAATTATTTTTTGATTCAAAATCTTGCTCTAAAGCTATAATACCATCATCTAGTAAAGTATCTCCTACTTTAATCATTGTATTAAAGAAATTTTTATTTACTAACTCATAAATATATTCTCTCACTTTGTTGGTATCTTTAGCAAAATATATCGAATGATTATTTCTTATTAAAAGAGCCATAACATTTTCCGTTATTTCATCAACAAGACCTAAATAATTTATATTTGTTCCAGCATTTACGCTCATAAACATAGTCTTATATTTATTAATCTCTTCTTCTATTGCAAGATCAACATCAATTTTATCATCCTCTAATTTATATCTTAATAAACCTATATTAGTATCAATCGACTTCTTTAAATTCATATCTTTCTTTTGATACACTTTATAAATAGCGTTTAATAATTCATCATTTGTAAATTCAACAAGTGGATAATTTTCATTCATGTACTTAGTAATACTACTAACTAAGTCACTTAAACATGGCTTTTCAACTTGATACACCATTTTTAGTAACTCTGAAGACATCATTTCAAGTGAAGAAACAAATTCATTAACCTTCATTTCTCTATCCATATTACCACCTATTATTATTTTAACACAATTTGTACTTTACGGAAATGAATTTATTGAAGTTTACACCAATTTGTCACTAAAACATTCCATTTATGTCTTTTGGAACCTTATCATTGACAACCGCTTTAATAATTTTATCTTCTTTATCTTTTGAAACTTCTTTACCTGTCATCTTACCTAACTCTTGAATAACTTCTCTTAATGTAGCTTCATTTTTTAAATCACTTTGTTGTAATTTAGCCGCTAAGTTTAAGATTGTATCTTTTCCAACCTTAGTCTTCTTTTCAACTCTATTAAAAAAACTATCTGAAAAATTTACCATATAAACACCTCTAACTTATTATATGGTATTTCTTTTTTTTCGTTAAAAAAAGAAGCTAGATTTCTTCTTCTCCTTTATTTTTAAATTGTAAAATAATTGGAGTGCCCTCAAAATCAAAAGCTTCTCTTATTTTGTTTTCTAAATAACGTTCGTATGAGAAATGTATTAAACCTTTACTATTAACTTGAATATTAAATGTTGGTGGTTTCGTTGAAACTTGTTTACTAAAATATATCTTTAATCGTTTACCTTTATAAGTGGGTGGTAAATTTAATGCATAAGCATCAGTTATAACATCATTAAGTAAACTTGTTCCTATTTCTTTGTTTGTATTTTGATAACACTTTAATACTTCAGGCATCAATGTATGAAGCCTTTTTTTAGTAAGTGCAGACAAGAAAACAATTGGTGCATATGGCATAAATTGGAAATTATTTCTAATTTTAGTTGTAAATTCTTTTATTGCACCATCTTTATTATCAATTGTATCCCACTTGTTTACTACTATAACAACAGGCTTACCCGCTTCTATAGCATATCCAGCAATATGTTTATCATGTTCAATTATTCCCTCTTCAGCATTTATAACAAGTAAACAAACATCAGATCTATCTATTGCCTTTAAAGATCTAAGCAAACTATATTTTTCTACATTTTCATATACTTTACCACGTTTTCTCATTCCAGCTGTATCAATCACTACATACTCTTCTCCATGGTAAGTAAATGGTGTATCAACTGCATCCCTAGTTGTTCCTGCTACATCAGATACAATTGCTCTTTCTTCGTTTAGTATAGCGTTAACTAAACTACTTTTCCCTACGTTTGGTCTTCCTATTACGGAGAATTTTATTATTCCTTCTTTGTATTCTTCTTCTATCTTTGGAAAGTCTTTTACAATTGTCGTTAAAAGTTCATATATACCAATATTTTGTTCTCCACTAACTGTTAAATATTCTGAAAAACCAAGCTCATAAAAGTCATATATATTATCACGTGATAAACTACTATCGACTTTATTTATAACAACAATAACATTTTTACCAGATTTTAATAGCATATCTCTTACCACTAAATCATTAGTTGTTATTCCATCTTTACCATCTACAACAAAAAGAATAACATCTGCTTCATCAATTGCTAAAGTAGCTTGAACTTTTATTTCTTCATTAAAAGATGCGTCACTTATATCAATACCACCTGTATCAATTAAATGAAAGGAATAATCTTCAAATTTAACATTACCATAAACTCTATCTCTTGTTATACCTGGAGTATCTTCTATAATTGATATTTTTTTACCAACTAATCTATTAAAAATAGTTGATTTACCTACATTTGGTCTACCAACAAGCGCTACTACTGGTTTTTTCATACTACCACCTCTTTTTCTACATTATTATAACACATCATAAACTTTATACAAACAATTTTTTGTTATTAATTAATTTAGTCTTATTTATGATTTTATAAGCATCTTCACCATATATGATTTTACTGTTTTCTAAAATAAAACCAATGTTTATATCACTTGCAGTTCTTTTGGGAATAACATAAAAATTATTATTATATTGGTATATTTTACAATAATCTAAAATCTCTTTATTCAACATGAAAAACTTATCTAATTTAAACAAAAATTTTTCTTTTTTCATTATTCTTATCTTCATATCTATATGATCATCATAAAAATCATAAAAGTCTAAATCTTCTTTTTCTAATTTTAAAATAATACCAAACAAATTATCTTGGTAGATATTTATATTATAAAAACCTTTTATTTCAATATCATAAAATTCATTTAATTTTATAAACAAACTTTTAAAATACTTCTCTAAATTGTTTTTCAGTGAAAAACTATTCTTTTTTAAATAAATATTATTCAAAAAAACTATTAACTTACCATCATCTAGTTTTTCTACTTTCATAAAATCACCTATGTTATTTTATGAAATAATACTGATAATGAGATAAATTAAATAGTTCTTTCTATTTTATTATGAATTTCATCTCGTCCTAACTTAGTAACATTGGAAAACATTACAAAGTCATCACCAACAACTAAATCAAGTTCATCTAATATCATTGTTCTTTGCTTTTGTTGTAATGTAATACCAATCTTATCTGTTTTGGTTGCTACTATAGTAACAGGAATTTTATAATGTTTTAAATAGTTATACATCATTAAATCATCACTATTTGGTTTATGACGAAAATCTATTAACATAAATACTTGTTTTAAATTTTTTCTACTCGTTAAATAATCTTCCATCATCAAACCGAATTTTTTTTGTTTTGCTTTATTTAAGTTAGCATACCCATATCCAGGTGCATCAACTAAATAGAATGAATCATTAACTAAATAAAAATTAATAGTCTGTGTCTTTCCCGGATTAGCAGATGTGCGAGCAAAATTCTTTCTACTAATAATTGTATTAATGAAACTACTTTTACCAACATTAGAACGGCCCACAAGTAAAAACTCTGGTTTTTCATCAGTTGGATATTGACTACGTCTCACCGCACTAATAGCTAAATTAACACTCTTTATTTTCATGTTTACCACCTTACTATTTTCGTGACTAACTAATTATAACATTATCAATTAATATTGTCAAAATTCAAAGAATAAACTATGTAGAATAGTTTGAATAACTACAACTTATTACCAAAACAATCAGCAATAACTATTAATTAAAATGAATTTAAAAATTTATGAAAAACTTACAAGTTTTTATGATATAATTCTAACGGGAGGTTTAATTGTGGAAATTAAAGACTTAAAGAAAATCAGCATATCAAATTTAATTTTGATCATCTTAAACGATAAAAAGAGTGACATGTTGAGAAAATTTGCTGAATTTGAGTTAAGAGAAAGAATAAAAAATGTCGGTTGGGAATTTGATGACTTGTTACATTTCGATGATAAGGTAATAAAAAAGAGAGGATTGAATATTAATAATTATTTAATTTCTCCAAACGTAAATATGCAACAACTTATGGAAACTTACTTTATGTATAACTGGCAAAAAGATTATGATTCAAACTGTTTACTATTTAGTGAAAAACACTTATGCAACGATGTAGATTTTGGTGATACTTTTTTTACTAAAGTTTGTAATAAAGAAATAAGAAATCTAAATAAGAGGTTGAAAGGCTTAACAAACGAATCACAAAAAGAAATCTTATTATCAATTAAACAAATATTAGAAGAAAGAAATAAAGCATTCAAGCAATCTAAGCGAGAAATATTAAGAGATGAGCCAATAGAGTTACTTTGTCATAATGAAGCTATGTATCAACTAGATGGAGATATAGGAACTTGTCATGAGTTTTTACAGAACTGCAGTGATGAAGAAATATATGCCCTTTTAAGTTCTAAATTAGGGATGTTAAAAGTTGAATTTTTAGAAACTTTGAATGATACATTATACGATTCAGATTTAATCCAATACATATGTGGATTACAATTTGTAAGAAAAGATAGTTCAAAACTTTCTTCACAAAAAAAACAATTACTTCAACAATTAAGAAATAATTTTGAAGTTGATTATGAAACAGAACAAATACAAAAAGTATTACAACGAACAAAATAAAACTACTTTCAAATTAAATTGAAAGTAGTTTTTATTTATCTCGAAAAATCGAGTTTTATATCAATTTGGTGGAGCTGAGGGGAATTGAACCCCTGTCCAAGCATCAATTCATATAAACGTCTACAAGTTTATTTAGTTAAAAAATGTCCTAATAAATAAAGTAACTAACAACAAATTTATTAGTAAGCTTATATAATTCATTATTACTTATAAGCATCATAATAATATATCCTACTAAATCGAGCCTCTTATTATCCCGTAGGAATGGATAAATAAGAAGCGCCTTCTAAATCTATTAAGCGAAAGCTAATTCGTTTCTGTTTCCAGTTATTTTTTTGTTGCACTTAACGTGTGCCTCCGACTTGCAGTTTATAATCCATAACACCTGTCGAAGCCAAAACAGCCCCAGATATATGTATTATAACACATATTTTATAATTTTCTACCACTTTTTGTAATTTCTTCCTCTTCAGTCAAATTGTTGTGAAATGTATTTGTTTTTACAACTTTATTACTATCAATGGTTTTAGTAACAACTTTTTGCTTTTTTTGTTCTTTGACTTTATTAACATTATTAACTGCAGTATCTCTTATTTTTAGCCAGTATTCATTATTATAAGCTTTTTCTAGTGACACAGTATCAGCCAACTTGAAAAGGCTGTATGTAACTAAAGATAAACCACTTAGGCCACCATAAATTATTGCTATAAGTTCTATTGGTAGAAAATTAGTCAAATAACAACCCAAAAACAAGCTCACATTCCATATCATAGCATAAAAGCTTACTTTAGCACCAAATTTATAAAATCTTGAATTCTTTAAGTAACTATGACTTTCTGATAATGCATTACTCATATATTTTTTTACATAATCTTGATTTCTAGGAATAGATAACTCATTATCATCAAACTCCATTTTTATAAATTCATCATCCAGTACAATTTTTTTAATTTTACTCATAAATAACACCCAATGTAATTTTAATATAAATTTGTTATAATGTCAAAAAAAAGAAGCCTAAGCTTCTTCTGGCGCATCTAAGTATTTTAATAATAAATCTAATAACTTAGTGTCATTAACTCTACTAAAATATGATTTACCATCTCTTTTTGTTTCTTGCATTACATAAAACTCATTTGTAAAGTCTTCTCCGTCAGGTGTAGTTTTAACTGTCATAAAGTAACTATTTCCTTTATACACAGCTTGTTTTAAAACAAAATACTTTTCATTTTCACTAAATTTAATAATTTTATTAGTCCTATTTTCCATATTTACCTCCTAACGTGTCTTTCCACTTTGTATTTCATCAAGCCATTGATTATCATCGTTATCGAATGTTAATTCTCCACCCATAAATTCTTCTAAGGCTTTTTTGATTTCTTCTGGAGTTCTTGTTGTAGATGAAGATTTAGTTTCTTCGTCTTTTTTCTCTAATTCTACTTCAGCTTGACCATTTTCGTCATAATCTTTTAATTCAGCACCGTCAGTTTTTTTACCAACTTCATCTCCGTGAGAAATAACTGTATCATCATTGATATTTCCATTTATAATGTCATCAAAACTTGCTACTGCTTCACCTTGATCTAGTTTAACAGTTTCTACTTCTTTTGTTGGCTCTGGTTCTGGATCAGGATCTGGAGTAACAGGTGTATCTGGAACATCTGGAGTTATCGGAGTATCAGGAATTGAAGGAGTATCTGGAGTTGAAGGAGTGCTTGGTGTAGTTGTTCCTTTATCCTCAGTTGTTGGAGCCTCTATTTCAGGTTCTGAAGGTTTTTGTTCATTTGATGGTGTTACTACAGTATCATTTACTGTATTTGGTGTTTCTATAACATCATTTGTTTTATCTTCTTTAGTATCATCTACAGTTTGTGTATATGAACTATCTTTTGAATTATCTACTACAGGTTTTGAAGGAGCCTTTGTACTACAACTATGTGCAATAATTAGAATACCAGCAGCTAAGGCAGCAGCAGTAATAATTTTTGCTTTTTTAGAGAATTTTTTCCATAAAGCAACGAATTTTTTATCTTTCTTCTTCTCTTTTAATTCTTCTTTTGCTTCTTCAATTTCAGCTTCTCTCTCTTCATCTAGATCTGATGGATCTACAAGTAAACCTTCTATTTCATCATCTTCTGTTTTCTCTTCTTCAGCTGGAATTTCGCCTTCACCCTCAGAATTGCTACTTACATCTTCGAATGGAGGTACAACTGGTGCAATTACTGTTGTATCATTTTCTTTCTTTTCTTCCTCTTCAGCAACAGGTGCATCTTCTTCAATTTTCTCATCATATAAACCTGCTAATACATTAGATTTATCTTCTTCTTGTTGTAATTCAGTTTGTTGTGGTTCAGTCATTTCAGGTACTTGCTCTTCTACTTTTTCTTCTGTTGCTTCAACAGTTTTATCTGCAGAGATAGCAGCAATTAACTTATCAATCTCTTCATTTGGATTGTAAGTGATATATTCTTTTCTTGATTTCAAAGCCTCTAATCCTGCTTTTAATCTGAACAATTCATCTTTATCCAATCTTAATTTATAGTTATCAATAGTCATTGGATGATTTTTTCTATCTTCTTCAATTTTGTTTAAGCGTTCTTGCTTACCAATTATAACTTCTCTTTTACGATTATTTGCTGTAATTAAATCACCATAATTTTGTAATTCCTTAACATATTCGTTTTCCATTCTTTCGCATAAAGCAACGCGATCTTTTTTCGCAGTTAACTCAGCTTGTAAATCAGCAATTTCTTGATCAGTAAGTCTTATACCAATATTTTTTCTTACAGCTACTTCATTCTTTCTAAATCTTCTTTCAATAGCTGCTATTTCAGAATTTAATACTTCAACTTCTTTAGTATAATCAATAAATATTTTTGTTGCTAATTCTTGTAAGCTCTTATATTCTACATCTTCACGTGCCATAGTCTCTAGTTGACTAGTAAAAGATTCCTGTAATAATTCTACAGTAAATTCTCTTTCCTCATTTTCATTATTATATTGATAATTGTTTACATCTGCAATTTTAGCTTCTAATTCAGCAATACGTTCACTGTAATCAGCGATTGATTCATCGATTTCAGCAACTTCTGTATTAACATCGTTTAAATCTCCAGAAGTAGGAGTTGAATTATGAGCTCTTAATTTTCTTAATTCTTCTAATATTTGTTCATTTGTCATTCTATTACCTCCTTTTTATTTCTTTCTATTTCTATATTCTAATTTAACTTGATATCTTAAATCACTTGCATCTTCTATTTCTTTTAAAGTGTTAACTTGATAATTAGCAGCTTGGAAAGCACTAATTAATTCACTTTCTGAAACATAACCATCAGTAATAGCTTTCCATATGCTAGCACCATTAACCTCAGTTATTTTTTGATATTTTACCTTAATTCTACTTTCAATTTGTCTAGTACCTGAATAAGCTTTTGGTTGAGCTGTTTGATAATTACTCCAATTTCCCCAAACACCATCACTTGCTTTTGTAGCACCTGTTGAAGGAGCTGTAGCATAATACTTATCAGTTACATTTGTAATTGTCTTAAACCATTTTGAAACTTGCGCTACAGTACTTTCATCTTTAACTAAACCACTTGCAGGAGCACTTTGATAATAAGTTTTTTCTCCTGATGCACTACTTGCATTACTTGGATAATATGTCTTAGTTGTATAAGTACAAGTTTTTTTATCACTACTTAAAGTACCTGTTGCACATGAAGCAGCACAAATGGTATCTGGGCCGCCTTGTTTTAAAGCTTCAGCACTTCCACTTTTTGGATCCCCACATGTATATGTTCTTCCGCCATCTGGATTAATCCAATTTGCACCCTTTGATGCACAAGTTTGTGGTTGCCCATTACTATCCCATACATTTACTTTAGCAACATCACCTGTTGCAGTATTGTAACATATGTATTGGAATGGTTGAGCCATAATTCTACTTTGAGAATTAACAGTTGCAGTACCTGCTTTATACCACTTCCATCCTGCTCCTACTGATTCAGATTCAGTATATTCACTTGACGGAGCACTTATATAGAAAGTATTTTCACTATAATATTTTCTAGTAGTTGTTTTCCACTTATAAACTAAATCTCTATAACGATAGTATGTTGTTGATGAAATTGTTTTATAATTTAAACCTTTTATTTCATCAGCCCATCCTTCTTCTTCTGTTGCTAAATTTTCTTTAGATACTTCTAAAGCTTCACCTTTAAAAGTAAATCTAACGTCTGATTTATCTTTTACTAAATCACTTTCAGTTCCTTCAGACCATTTTGTAAAATTATCATCTGCTAAAGTTGAACCACATTGTAATACTGGTAGATAGTGATAACTTCCACTTTCTAACTTACAAACTTTAACATATGTTTTATCTTTATTACAATTACTGTATTTATCAGAACTTAGTAATTCTTCTTCAATTAATGTACCTAATGTAACAGTTTTACATTCTCCACTAGCTTGTGGTAATAAAGACTCATCTGTTTGGTAATATTCCTTTCCTGCATTTAATAAATCATTTTCCATATCTCCACTAACTTTGCTTCCACTGCAGCCTTTTATTAGTAAAAATATGATTAGTGCTAACACTAATGCTCCTAAAACTATTAAAATAATTTTAGGCCAGCTTTTTTCTTCGCCTCTTTCTTTGTAATAACTCTCATCTGGCATAACAAATAACCTCCTTATTTACATAAATTATAGCATTATTCCATATATTTTTCAACGATTTTAAATATTATTCTTAAAATCTTTTTGAATTTCTCTTTTTATGTCTCTTTCTTTAATACTTTCTCTCTTATCATAATTTTTTTTACCCTTACAAATACCAATTAATATTTTAAGTTTTCCCTTATTAAAATAAGCTTTTAAAGGTATTAAAGTATTACCACTTAAAGTTACTGCATCCCTCATTTTAAATATTTCTCTTTTATTTAATAGAAGTTTTCTTGTTCTTGTTTCATCATGGTTGAATATATTTCCTTGTTCATATTTGCTAATGTGCATATTTAAAAGAAACGCCTCACCATTTTTTATAATGGCATAACTGTCTTTTATATTAGCACCATTTTCTCTTATTGATTTTATTTCTGTTCCAGTTAAAACAATCCCTGCTTCATACTCTTCTAAAACAAAGTAATCATGATATGCTTTTCTATTATTTATCTCCATCTTGATCTCCTGTTTCTCTTACTACAACAAAATCAATAGTTTTTGCTTCTTTATTAGCAGCTTTTACTTTAACTCTTATAATATCTCCTAGACGATATCCTCGTTTATTATGAGCACCCCTTAATGAGAATGTTTCTTCATCATAAACATAGTAATCATCGGTTAGATCGTCTAGTCTAACTAATCCTTCTACTAAATTAGGAAGCTCAACAAACATGCCAAAATTAGTAATTGTATTAATCATACCAGTATATTCTTCTCCTATATGATCCATCATATACTCAGCCATCTTCATATCATCAACTTCACGTTCACAGTCTGCCGCATTTCTCTCTGTATTTGAAGTATGTTCTCCAATTATTGTTAATTTTTCATCTATATAATTGATTGTATCACGGTCTAATTTATGCTGAAACAAATATTTACGAAGTAAACGATGAACTGTTGTATCTGGGTATCTTCTTATAGGTGATGTAAAGTGAGTATAGCACTTACTTCCAAGTCCAAAGTGACCAATATTATTTTTATCATAAACAGCTTTTTGCATACATCTTAGTAACATACAAGATAGAATATGAAACTCTTTCTTATCTTTTAACTGTTCAAGAATATCTTGAAGTACAAATGGTGTAATTTGTTTTACTTTAACATTTACTTTGTACCCTAAAATGCTAATAAATTTTAAGAAATTATTGATTTTTTCTTCACTAGGTTCCCCGTGGATACGATATAAGAATGGAAGTTCCATAAAATAAACGTGAGTCGCAACAGTTTCATTAGCTGCAATCATAAAGTCTTCAATTAATTTTTCTCCAGTACCACGTTCTCTTTTTACAATATCAATAGCTTTACCATCATCATTAACAATTATTTTAGCTTCATCAATATCAAAGTCAATATATCCGCGTCTTTCCTTATTTTTTCTTAAAATTTTAGCAAGATCGGCCATCAATTTTAGTTTATCAACATAAGGTTCATAATCCGGATTTACAATATCTTTTTCTAAAATGTTATTAACATTTTTATAGGTCATTTGAATTCGTGATCTAATTACACTTTCAAAAATATCATAATCAACAACATTACCTTTACCATCTATTTCCATAACACATGACATAGCAAGTCTATCTTCATTTGGATTTAAAGAACAAATTCCATTAGAAAGTTTACGAGGTAACATTGGAATAACTCTGTCAGCTAAATAAACACTAGTACCTCTAAGATATGCTTCATCATCTAACTTAGATCCTTCTTTTACATAATAACTAACATCAGCAATATGAACACCAAGTTTATAATTACCATTTTCTAACTTTTCAATCGATATCGCATCATCTATATCTTTAGTATCATCACCATCAATAGTAAATATTACTTCGTCACGTAAGTCAGTTCTTCCCTTCATCTCTTCTTCACTTACGCTATCTGGAATAGTATCTAACTCTTTGATAACAGTATCTGGAAAAGTATCAGGTATTTCATATTTGGCAACAATAGATAAAATATCTACACCAGGATCATTTTTATGTCCTAAGATTCTTACTACTTCACCGCAATAATTATTATCTTTTAATTTCTTAGTAATTTTTACTAGAACTTTATGTCCAGGCATTGCTCCCTTTAAATTGTTTTTATCTAATTCTACAGTGATCTTTACTTTATCATCGTCTAAGTCAACAAATGGTTTCCCAAACTTATCAAAATATATTTCTCCTACCATTTGTTTTAACTTACGACTAATTATTTTAACAATACGCCCTTCCATCTGTAATCCTTTTTTGGAGATTACCTCAACAACGACATCGTCTCCATGAATAGCGTGATTCATATTAGTAGGCGCCACAAAAACATCTTCAGGTCCTTCTATATCTACAAAACCATAACCTTTTTTATTAGCAATCATCTTACCTATTTTTAAGTTACTATTGTTAAAAAGTAAAAAACGATCTTTCTTTGTACGATATATTTTTAGTTCATCTTCTAACCTGTTTGTTTCTTTTATTAATTCCTTCAACTCTTCTACAGTGTTAAATCCAAGCATATCATTTATTTCGTGTATATCTAAAGCTTTATCACTCTTTTTTAATATTTCTAAAATTTGCTCTTCCATCTATTCCACCTCTATTGTTTATTATAAATGATTTAGCATTAAAAATATAGTATTTTCAAATAAACTTTACGAAAATTTAACACTTATTATTTATTTTTATTTAAAATGTTGTTATAATAAATTTAGAAATAAGATTGGAGAGTTTTATGAAAAAGAATTTATTAGTTTTTAGTTTGGTCATGCTATCACTATTTACCTTAATAATAAGTCCAGTAGTAGTTAAAGCTGACAATAATTCTAAGCCATCAGAAAGTGACTTCGTTGGAAACCTTACATGTGGCGGTAGTGCAGTTCAAGATGGCAATATAGTTAGAGGTATAAGATTTCATGAAAATTTACCTAAATTTACAAATAGCTTATATGATATTTTAAAAATTGCTACACCTGTTATTATTATCATTACTGGTATGCTAGATGTTTTAAAAGCTGTATCTGCTCAAAAAGAAGATGAAATGAAAAAAGCACAAAAGAAATTTCTTAATCGATTATTAGCAGGAGTGGTAGTATTTTTAGTGTTCATGATCATAGAAACATTGATCGCTGTGTTAGTCCCTGATGATGAAAAAAATGCTATGAACTGTGTCAAGTGCTTCTTAAATGATTATACTGCTTGCCAAAAAGTTGGTACTGTTTCAACAAGTAACGCTGGTACAAATAATAATAACAACAACAATAATAACAACAATAATAATTCCCAAGGTGGTTCAACAACACATGAATCATCAAGTGGTACAACTCATGGCGGAGGCGGAGGAAAATTTTAATAAAAAAACTGATTTAGAAAAACTAAATCAGTTTTTTTATAAAATCTTTTATAACTAAATTCTTCTTTTTTACACATTCATATAAATAGCAAAAAGAAAATAAAATACTTCCAAGTAATGCACAAATTATATCTTTCATTGTATCTGTAACTCCTGTAGTTAAAACCTTTTGAGCATCTCCACCAAGAAGATTATCAGCTGTAAATTCAAATATTTCCCATAAACCAGCTACCATCAAAGTTATAGATATAATAAATATAATATTAAAAACTCTATCTTTTTCATCGTATTTATTAAATAAAACTAATAAAAGAACAGCTAAAAATGATGTTAAAATACCAGAAATATAATGCATAAAAGAATCGTACCAATATATAATTCCATAAAAATGCAAAATACTTCCTAATAGTTGAGCAAATAAAATGAATATTAAAAATATTAACTCTATTAAATCATTTATTTTAGGGCTAAACTTTCTAAGAATTTTAGGTGCAAAAACTATTAGATATAAAGATAAGCAAACAAGAATGTTGGAATTATATTTGCCTAACAAAGTTAAACCAATGCACCTTGTATTAACAATCAACATTAACGTTATAATAATATTATTTATCTTCTTCATTATAAGTAAGTTCCCCCATTTCTACTTGATTTATACTATTAAATCTTTTTGTTATTTTATCAGTTGTTGTATGTATATCTTTTACGTCTTTAGAAACAGTTTCAATACTACGATATAACTTATCCCATCTATCTTTATACCTTTTAAATTCTTCATCAAGTAACCTTAATTCCTGATGTATAACTTTAGTATATTTATCTCTTTCTATATTTTTAATAATTATTTGTAGAGTTGTTAATGTACTAATCAAAGTAGTTGGAGATGTAATCCAAACTCTTTTTTTGTAAGCATAGTCAATTAAATCTTGATGATAAGCATTAATTTCTGCAAATATAGCCTCGGCTGGTAAAAACATAATTGCCTGATCTGTTGTAACACCTGGAATGATGTATTTACTCGCTATAGCATCAATATGTTTTTTCATATCACTTTTAAATAATTTTTCTGCACTAGTTCTAACGCCAATATCATTATTTTTATCCACCATAATTTGATAATTTTCAAGTGGAAATTTTGAATCAATAGCAATAACCCCTAATGGTTCTGGTGCAAATAATACACAATCCGCTATTACACCATTATCAAAAGTATGTTGAAGTTCATAAATTCTTTTGTTGTTTTCTCCAAACACACTACTCAAAATATGTTTAAGACTTACTTCTCCAAAAATACCTCTAGTTTTTTTATCTGTTAATACACCTTGAAGAGAAACAATATCAGTTGATAGTGTATCGATTTTCTTTTGGGCTTCATCTATTTTACTAAGACGTTCTAATACAGAAGTAAAGGTTTTATTAGTTTTTTCAAAGTTTTCATCAAGTCTTTCATTAACACGATCATTAATTAATCTAAGCTTAAGTTCTATTCCTTCACTTAATTTAGTAAAATCATCGTTCATATCACGATTTATACTGCTCTTAAACTCACCCATCTCCTTAATGACGTTAGTCTCTAGCTTACCTAATCTCTCTGTTATATTAGATTCATTAATGTTTTTCATAAGTGAAATAACCCCGATTATTATTAAGATTACTAGCATTCCTATAATTATGTATTCCATTTTTATCACCATACTAATTATATTATATTTGAAAGAAAAAGAAAATAAGATATACCAAAATATCTTATTTATTTAAAATCCAAGCTTCATAGCCACCATTTATATTAACTAATTTATAACCTTGTCTACCTAATATTTCACATAATTTCAAACTTTTTTTACCTTTTTGACAATATACATAATAAACTAAATTCTTATCTAAATAAAGATTTGGACTAATTAATAATTTATTAAATTCTATATTCTTAGCTCCTTCTATATGACTATTATTATAACTTTCAATGCCTCTTAAATCAATAATATTAACTCTATCACATACTTTTTTCAAATCAACAACAGAAATATTATTAATCATCTAATCACCTATTACAGTATATGAAAATAAAAAGAAAAAGTAACATAAGTTACTTTAATACATCAAAGCAATCATCTGTTGAACCATATAAATTGATTAAGTGTAGTATTAAATCAATTATCATTGGAAGTAAGAATAATATGATTACTGCTATTACTCTTTTTATAAATGATTGACCTGCTTTTTTCATTGCATCTGGTTCTCCTGATCCTGCAGCTTTTATAAAATCTATTGTCCCTAATACTATTACCAATATTAGAGCTATATACTTTATAAAGTTTAGAGATATTTTTATCCATTTTCGAACCTCTTCAGGTACTACTTCACAACCTGATACGTCTTCACCCGGATTATATTTATCTTTATCTTCATTATAATCATTTGGGTTATCATAATTCCATGCAGATGAAGAATTGTCACAAGATAATTCTGTTGAATCCGTATTATAATTAATTCCTAATTTATTATTTGAACAACATTTACCATTTTTCCATAAATCATAAAGCTGTCCCTGTTTATCAACAAAATTAGTAGACCCGCTAAAAGAAAAATTACCAGACCCTAAAGATACTTGAAGTGCGCCACTAGCTGAAAAGGAATATTCAAGAGTCTGTTTAAAAATAGATTCAACATATCCTGAACATACTTCTGTACGCGTAGTATTCTCTGGTGGGGTTTGCTTTTCACCATACTTTACTTCTACACATTTATATTCTTTATGCCCAGAATCAACTAAGGCATATTTACAGTATTGTTGAGAATTACAATCATCTTTATTATAATTACAATTATAAGAAGATTTTTTATAATTATTTAACACATAATACTTGTTAGTTACACCTCCACCAGATTTATATTTGTTATATTCAGTAGAATCATAATCTTTAACTTCAAATATTTCTATAAGTTTCCCAGTCTGTGTATCTTCTTCTTCCTTTAGGAATGCCATTAAACGAGGACAAGAGTATCCATTATTATAAGAAATTGATTTTATAGCATTCACAGCCTTTACTTGACTAACATCCAAATCAGTTAAGTCAGAAAAATCAGAAACTTGATTAACTATAATTCTAGCCCCGTTACCTGCCTTAGAAAAATTTATAGAAAAATCAAAAGTCCCAAAAAAAACAGATTCAGAAGACAAATTAATTCTATAATCACAAGTATAAATTTCAGAATAATTGTTAGTATACTCTTGTTTAAAATCTGGAATTGGTAACTCTGTTGCATCATCATTACTACTACCTGCCAAAATAGTGACAGGCACAAATAATAACATTAATAACAACAACTTAAAGATATTACTTTTTTTCATACTTTCCTCCTATAATCTGTAATATATAATTAGCAATTAATATACATATAGATGCAACCAAAAAATATATAATTAGTGAAATGATCAAATTATTTGATATATATAAAACTATACCATTTTGGACATATTTACTAGATATAAATCCTATTAATTTATTATAATTAAGGTCAAATACAATATCTAATATATTTGTAAAAACTACATAAGCATATCCTATCAAGAAAAAAATTCTAACATTATTATCATCTTGTTTTAATTCTTCAAATATGCAAAATACTAAATTCATTAAAAATACTATGTTATGATTTATTATAAACGTTATGAAAGAATAGTTGTTAATGCTTGTTGTAACTGCTGGAAATAAAATGGATAACAGTGGTCCAACAAATGTGGAATAATAACAAAATCTATACACCTTTTTATTACCTGTTAAACAATAAAACATAAATAATAAAGCATTTATATTACAAAAGCCTAAATCCAAATGATTTTTTATATTATAGACGCCATAATAAATAAAAGAGCCGCGTCTAATTATCCATGAAATTAAAAGTATAATACCAAAAAATATTCTTATTCTTTTTTTGTTTATATCGCTAATATTCTTTAATTTATTCTTATTATATAGAATAATTAACATAATAATATATGTAATAAACAAAACAAAAAAATGTGTAATATTAAACATATAAAATTGTATCCCAGTGTTTTTATTTAATAAAAAGTCTTTCATATTATCACATATTAATTATAACACACAACCAACAAAAAAAGATGAATTTTATTCATCTTCATTGAAAAAGTCATCGAAAAATTGATCATCTGTAATATTTTTACTACTTTCAGGTTGAACAGTATTTTCAACTTTTATATTATTTTCTTCTATAACTTTACTAGTTGATGGAACAGAAATTTCAGATCCAGTTTCTGGTTTAATTTCAATTTGAGGTTCTTTTTCAACTTCAGGTAATTTTAGTTCCTCCGAAATTCTAGGCTTTGGTTCTTCCTCAACGACTGGAGTTGATTTTTCATCTTGAGATTTTTCTTTAGCTTTTTCTGCTTCTTTTTCAAGTCGTTCTTCTTCTTCTAACTCTGCTATTTTAGCATCTATTTTTTTAACTAAATCATCAACATTAAATCCACCACTGGAAGAATTAGAATTTTTATCACCAAACATTGGAGGTACAAAAGGCATTGGATTAGATTCTTTAGTATTTCCACCCAACATAGCATTTATTTTGTCTTCTTTTCTTTTTTCAACAAAAGATTTTATATCAAATACACTAACCGGTTCTTTTTCTCTGTTAGGATATTCGGCTTTTGGATAATCTTTCTCCCATTCATGATTTTGCATCATTTGCCAGTTTGGAGTTAGTTTTGTCTTAAATGGCATCATTCTAATACGAATTAATATCATTGTCCATTTAGGTAATCTTTGAAGGTCACTAACTGTTACAAGTGGTGTAGAAGCAGTTTTATCCTTTTCTTTTGATTTTACTTCTCCACACATTTTACTAATTTCTTCAAGAGCGCTAAGCTCACTACTTATTAAATAAACAATATTTCCACAGTTACCTTTGATTGTTTCTCCATTTTCTTTTCCATATACTTCATATAATTGAGCAAAGTTTTGAATAATAAAACTAAATCTCATCGCACGTGAACGCGCTGCTGTAACCATTGTTGTAACATCTTTTAATGGAGGCATATTAGCAAATTCATCTAGAATAAAGTTTGTTCTATAAGGAAGTTTTCCCCCACATTCTTGTGCTACTCTAATCAATGTTTCATAGCATTGTTTTAGGAAAATAGTAACTAAAGAATGATATGTTTTCTTTTCATCTTGAACAACAATAAATACTGCTGTTTTTTGACGACCAATGTCATCCATATTAAAATCACTATGTGATAACATTTCGCTCATGTTTTCACGAGATGCAAATAATTTAATTTTTTGTTTAAAAACTGATAAAATACTACCTTTAGTATCACTTGGAGCCATTAATGTTGATGAAGCATTAACATAAGCAGGCCCTGCAGGATCTTTATAACTAAAATATTCTTTGATATATGTAGTACCTGCAATTTTTTCTTCACCAACAGTAGTCATTAAATTTATACTGTTTAAGTTAATCTCTTCTTCTTTAGCATCTTCAAATAATCCTAGTGCTAAACCTGCAAAATAATCTGCTGAAGTTTTTTCCCAGAAAGGATCTTGATTTTTAGAAGACTCATCATAAAGGATATTTAAAGCTAAGTCATCTAATAATTCGCAAGCTTTATCTTGATTACCACTTTTATACAAATTATAAGGAAGAGAAAGTGGGTTCCAACAATTACCTTGTTGCGGATCGCGGAAATTTAAAAGAACAATATTATATCCTTTTTCTCTTAATTCAACAGCGTTCTTTTCATAAATTTCACCTTTAGGGTCAGTAATAATCATGGACTCACCCTTTTTGGCTAAAACTTTAACCATAGGTTGAACAATCATTTCAGTTTTACCAGAACCAGTAGAACCAATAATTAGGTTATGATATTCACCATCATCAACCCATATTTCTTTACCATTGTTAATTAAAGGAATACCTGCTGCATTACTCTTTAAATCTTTAGCACGGACCATTTTTAATTCTTTTTTCATTTCCTTATCGGTAGCCCATCTTGAGTATCCTTTTTCTTTTTTTGGATCAGTACTTATACCAATTCCTTTTTCCCTTTCAAAAAATAAAGATGAAACACTCATTATGATAGCAATTAAAACACAAATATAACCCATAATAGTAGCAAGTAAATAATCCTTACTAAAAGCAGGCAATGGATTTAATCCGTATAAAACACCTTCTTGTGCAAAAGTACCCAAGTTTACCACAGCAATTGCTACAAAATATAACAAGAAGATACTGAATATAACAAATATTAGAATATCCTTAGCATCAGCTCTGAATTTTAATTTCATTTTATACCCCTCCTTTACTATCAACAATTAATTCATAATTATTTTTATTACTTTCATAAAGATAATAATCCGATGGTATTTGATCAAAATATGTACAAGATAATAAAATTTTATTATTATCATTTTCAAATCTAAATACACCATCTACATTCAAACTACAATAATCTTTATTAGATTGTGAAAATTCCAAATATTTTATAATACTTATTTTATTATTTAATATATTAAAAACGGCTGTATAACTAGGTCCAAAACTTGCATACTCATCATCTTTTTCATAAAAGTCAACAGCATATATTGTTTCTAACTTATTATTATTTGAAATTTTAAATGTTTTTAAATTATAAGTAAATTTATTATAATTTATATTTAACTGATCAGCAAGCTTCTCAGCTAAATCATCATTTTTTTTATAATCCACATTAAATGCATAAGAGGTAAAATTATAGTTTGTATTAATCATAAATTTTATACCATCTATTTGAACATTTTTATTATACTCATCAAAATAATACCATTTATTATTATAAACTAAATCATAGTTTCCTACATACTTACCATTACTGTATACATCAAATGGATCAGACAACTTCTCATTAGTATTAACTATATACCATTTACTATCGTTATAATACCACTTAACCATTTTTGTCTCACCAGTAAATAAATATAAACTGTAAGATTTTTTTTCTTCTGTTTTTATAAAGAGGAAAGAACCTAACGCTATAATAACAATTACTACTATACATAAAAGAAATATTTGTTTTTTACTCATTTTCTTTCCTCCTATCTAACTACTCTATAACACTGTGCTATACTTATACGATATTTAGCACCAGTACTAGCTACGCATTGGCTTAAAATTTTACAGTTTGAAGATGGATCCATAATATATATTTCACCGTCTTTTATTGTATCTACAGCAACCCAGTGTTGACCCTTATAGTAGCTTTTTACTTCTACAACATAATAACAACCAGCATTAATACCTTTCATTAATCTATTGCGTTGCTCCTCATCACTCAGACCTTGCATACCAGTTAATTTATAACTAGAATCATATTGAAATTGCGGTACTACTTTTGATATTCCATTCCAAGCCCATTCATCCTGGCCATTGTATAACTTTTCTCTATATGCATTAACAAATGTTGCTGGGTTAAAACCACCTTCTAAAGCTGGGGCAACACCACTTCTTGCTAGTTGCATACAAACAGATACAGTTAAGCATCCAGCTTTTGCAAGGCTAAGATTATTCATATATACATCAGGCCAACTCGTTTGCTTCCATTCTGTAAAAGGTCCTATTGCCAAGCTACATAATGAAGAACAATTTCCATCATCAATAGTATTGAAATCAGGATAATCTTCTCTTAAAATAACTGTATAATCTTTACCTTCAGCGGCTTTCTCTGCCCAACTATTCTGATTTGTACTTCTATAACCAGTATTTATAATTTGACCATTTGCATCTAAAACAACTTTACCAGCTACCTCAGCTACAACAGAGCGAATTCTTTCATCTGCGGATAATGGACCCTTATATTTTTCATACTTATCAGGATCAGAATAAACAGTAGAATTAACACCACTTTCTTTCGAGCAGCCTCTATCAGGATCACAATAAACTTGATCCTCTGTTGAGTTAACTAATGTTAAAATCCATACACCATCTTCTTGAGTTATTCCTCTACCTAAAGCGCCACCCATAACTTTTGCTCTACTAAGGGCAAATGATCTGGCAGCTATAGCTTGAACTTTAAGTACCTCATCTGCAGCTCCACTTCCAACTTCAGCATATACTACACCTAAAATATATTTTTCGAAAGGAACTAACTCCTCACCTTCAATAGGTGTTCCAGGTGAATCAGAATACACACCGTTAATTAATCTAACTTTTAATTCACTTATTGATTCGCCATCAATATTATATGAACAAGAACTTGAACAACTACCGTTTGAACCTTTATTTTCAAATCCACCTATCATCATTATTTCATTAACAACTTCATCTATTGTTAACTTACCTTCTACATCATCTTTATAATGTCCAATTAAAACATAGCCATAATTTTCTTCTACATACTTGTTGGTTAAATGATTACGGTAGGTATAAGAATTCAATATACAGCTATTTGAATCACCACTTTTTAACTTATCAACCAAACCTCCAATTTTTCCCCTTTTACCACGATAGTCAAAATAACCGCCTTTATTTGTTTCTACCAGTGAATCATCCCCAGCATCATCATCTTCGGCATTATCATCTTTTTTAGAGTCATCAGATTTACCTTGATAATCTTGATATTTAGAATCATAAGTCATTTGATCGTAAAAAATAGTACCTGTAATTAAATCTTTAACTTGTTGTGTATCTATTTGTTCACAATTTCCAAAAGCATCTTCAACCTTAGAGTCAAGTTTTTCATAGTACTTGTTACTTAATTTTTCTTGACATGCTTCTTCACTAGAACAAAACTCTCCATATCTAAAAATATTCCAAACACTTACAAAGAAATCTCCAACATTCCCTAAAGCATCTTTTATTGCCGCTACTGGACTCAAAATAGCTGCCACAATAGCACAAATTAGAAACGTTTGCAAAAGAGTTGCTCCAACAGCTCCTACCAAAGCAAGAACAACTTTCCTCTTTAATTTTTTACCTTGTTTTTCAATTGCTTCTTGTCCAAGTTTACTATCTACTACTTTGTCTACAATTTTATCTCTTATTCCCTTAGGTATCCAAGCTGTATATGGCGCTGAAGCTGCAAACGCTTTAAGCGCAGTACGAGCAGCTTCAGTTCCTGCCTGCTGTGTAACATTATCTAATTTACTTTTTTTATTTTCACCATTTTCTTCGTTACCCTTGGAAGATTTAGTAGCATCAACATTTTCATTTAGATTACTACCATTAATATTGTTATTTAAACTTTGTTTTGTTTTATTTTCTTGAATCTTATCAGATAATTTTTGACCACCTGGTAATGTTGCTTTACTGCCATTACCAACTATATTTTTATTATTCAAGCAACATCACCACCGTTACTAATTAATTTCTATAAACCACCGCCAGAACCAAATGAATCTAATTCTTGTTCTGTTGCAATTATGTTTATTCTCATTCTTCGGCTACCGCAAACAAATAATGCTTCACCTTGATTATATTTTTTTATACTTTCTTTTTCGTTATCATTTAAATCAATTAATTTAGCCAAATCTTCAACAGCTTGTTTCTTAAGTCCCATCACAAGATAATAAGAAGCATTGTCAAATATAGCCTTACCTTGAGTTATAACACCTGGATCACTAAAGTCACTAGGCTGTTGTGTAATTATTATTGTACCTGTGTTATACTTACGAGCACGTCTTTGAACTTGTGCTAAGAAATCAGCACCTAAAGTGTTATTTCCACTTAATAAAACGTGAGCTTCATCAACCATTAATACAGTGTTAATACTTGAATCAAGTGTTAATCCCCATGCATATTTTAATACGTTAAAGAATAAAGCATTTCTAATGTTAGAATCTGCATTCATAAGCTCTCTTATATTAAATACAATAAAATCACTCTTTGGAGATATTGTTGTATGACCATCGAAATAGTATTGCAATTCTTTAATTAACGGTCTAATTTTTAATTCCAACATTTCCAAAACATCACGTTCATGTGTTTTTTCAACCATTGCTCTTATTTTACCAACAATAGTTGCATATACATCTCTGAAAGTTGGAAAATCGCTTGATTTAAACGTTGTAAAATCAGAATTAAAACTAATACCAAATCTTCTGTAAGTATCTTGTAGTACTTCACTAAACATATTAATTGTATCTTCAGTAATACTAGGATCATAGTATTTTAAGAATGCTTTTACAGTTTGAATAGTACGAGTTAATACTGTATATCCCAAACCTTGTGCAATTTCTTCTTCATCTGCATCTACTACTACTTCAAGTGGATTAATCATACCAAATTCTCCACCTTTACCTAAATCGATAAAGTCTCCACCATACATTTTAGTCATTTCTTCAAATTCACCCTCTGGGTCAATAATAACAATTTGATTATTATTACGAATATGAGATCTAATCATTAATTTAGCAGCTGTAGATTTACCACTACCAGAAGTACCCAATATAATTAAGTTAGCGTTGTTTCTATTATGTTCTTTCTTTATTTGATATAAAAATTGATTAAATAGAATAACACCACCAGAGAAATCAACACCTAATAATGTAGATAATCCTGGATCTTTGATACTATCAAAAATAAATGGATACATAGCCGCAATTGTTGGAGCTGGAATAGGAGTACCTATTCTATCTTCAATATCTTGCTTACTATATATAGGTAAAATTGATTTAAGAACTTTTTCTTGTTCAAAGCGTAATGGGAATGCTCTCATTTCCATAGCTTCTAAATAGTTCTTAACTTGCATTTTTTTATTAACTAATTCTTCTTCAGAATCTGCAGTTACCATAATATGCATTTGAAAATCATATATTTTAGATTGAGTTGAAGCTAATTGTTGAATAAAATACTCTAATGATTCATAATCTTGACGAATCCTCTCTTGAATAGTTTTATCATTTTCTTCTTGATATCTTTGCTTTAAATCAGCTATTTCCTTATTTAACATCTTAGTAATAACACTAAATGGTAGAGGAATATGTTTAATAACCACCTTAATCCCAGACATACTAGTTAAAGATGCCAAATAACCTGGACCAATAAATTTTGGATAAGAAACAACAGTTAATATAGTTGCCCATTTATCACTAATAACAAAATCACTTGCTCTAAATTCTAAACCCTTAGGCGCTACTTGTGCTTTAACATCCATTAACTCATCACCGTCCCAAACGTAGTAGTTTGTCCACCATTTAAGAAATTATCAAGAATAATTCTTAAATCATCATTTGTTGTTTGCCTGCAAGTTAACCCTGCACCAGCAAAACTATTAATCAATGTACGAATTCTCTTTTGAATTAACTCTGAATCCTTTTCTTTAAACAATAAGTAGTATTCAGTATCAACAACATTATTGCTCATAAACATATTAGCTTTATTAATATCATCTACAATTAATTTTCTTCTAGCATTGTCTTGAACATTGTTATATAAAAGTTGTAATTGTGATAAATAAACATTTATATCTACTGGTCTATCAGCAGCTATAACCCAAAATTCATAATCAATCATATTATATACATTCTTTAAATTAGATATAATACTATCTTGCATATCTTGATCTAAGATAAAAATATTTCTAGGCATTATCTTAATCCCTGTAACTTTTAAATTGTTATTTAAAATAATAACTCCATTCGTTATACTCTTGATAGGAATATTATCAACAGTATATCTACTTATCGGCTTTTTCTTCGCCATTGCTAAAACACCAACCTTTCCAATAATAAACTCTTCTACTAGTGTAGAAATTCCACATTGATTTAATAAAAGTTCTTACATTATGATAATTTGCAATAGGAAATACAAGAAATCCTGTTACTGCAGCAGGTGCCACAGCGATCGTTGCAAACAACCAATTACTAATAGGGAGAATCGGTAACAAAATTAATGTTACCGCTATCCCAGTTCCAAATATTATCAAATCAGTTACATTGAACAAACCAAAGATTAACATTGACTTCTTTGAGTTTGCTGGTATCAAAAATTGATTCATTTATTATCACACCCTTTTTATCTTCTTCTTTGTTTTTTTCGACTTGTATTAGGATTTGGTCTTCCAGCAACAGGATCACCTTTGCCATTAGGACCATGTTGAGGAGCTGAAGCAGGAGAGTCTGATGATGAGTATTCAGTAACCGTCTTGTTAGCGTAGCTTTCAGCACTGTGTCTATCATCTGCAGCGTTATAAGCATCATAATATGTAGCCTCAGTTTTATGTTCCTGCATACTTCTTAATTCTTTAAAGTCGGCTGATGCCTTATCGTATGCAGCTGATGCTTTAGCACTTTCTACCTCTAAAGCAGCTATTGCAGCAGCTCCTTTTTTATCACCCCAGCTTATTTCTTTTCCAGCCTGAAAATCACTTCTAGCCATGCTTAATTGTGAATTAATTTTATTTCTATAATCTTTGGCATCATCAGCCGTCTTCCATGCTTTACCAAAATCAGAACCTATATTACCGCCCATAGAATATTTTGATTCGTATCCTTTCGCTTTAGAATTAACTTTGTTCCATAAGTCCTCACCAAATTGTCTTTGTGCAGCTATTTTTGCAGTATCATCATTTGTCACACCTGCAAATTTATCAAGTCCAGCAATACGTCTAGAACCCCAGCCTTTTATTCCACCATCGCCAGTTGCATTTCTTTCAGCTCTTAAGTTTCTAGCATCAACAGAGCCTTTTACTCCAGCACCAGCTGCTTTAAACATATTTTTTTCATTTGATCTAGCACCTCTGAAAGCACCACTAAATGCTCCTGTAGCCATACTATTACCTAAACGATTGGCATTACTCCAAAAACCTTTTGTTTTATCCCAACCTTTAATTCCAGCATAAGCGTTAGCTGCAGCTCCACCAGCAAAGCCTAGAGCTCCAGCGCCTATCACCTTAGCAGCACCTAAACCAGGAATACCTCCCATTTTCTTCTTAAGGCTAAATCCATCACCATCTAATTTAATTCCTAATATATCACTAAGTAGTTGTGGGAATTGTTTAGCAAATAATAAACAGCCTATTACGATAAACACTTGTACAAAGACTCCAGTTAGTCCTCCACCACCAACTTGAGTAGCACCAGCATAGGAAGTCATAGTCCCATTGTTTGGAGTCATTACTGTTCTTATTATTTCTGTTGCAAAGAATAAAGCAGCTAATCTTATAAATAAACTTATAAAAGTTTTTATAGTTTCTTGTAACCACTTTTGAAATTTATCATCTTTACCACTTGGATCCATTCTAAGCATAATTGGAATAGGAGCAATTATTTGTAAGAATCCTAATTTTACACTACGAACTGCTGTATCAATACAGAATCCTAAAAGAATGTATACCACTACACATCCACAAGCAGTTGAAA
Source organism: uncultured Bacilli bacterium (assembly GCA_934120265.1). Taxonomy (GTDB): domain Bacteria; phylum Bacillota_I; class Bacilli_A; order RF39; family UBA660; genus SIG204. The sequence continues at coordinate 18,585 of CAKOTU010000003.1, read as the reverse complement.
TCAACCACCAGTACTTATTATTTGAATTAGTTACTGTATCGCCATCAAGTAAACATGTTGTATTCCCACAAACATGCTCAACAAACTTTCCGTTAACTGTTTTTCCGCAACCATTTGCAACATCTTTTTCTTCGCAATACGCACCAAATGCGTCTCCTGTTTTAGAAGGATCGTCACTATCTTCACCTTCTACTTGATAAACGAAACCACTATAAACTCCAAAAGCAATTTGTTCTGCACTAGCTCTTGCGTTTTCATATAATGTTAATGTCTTTTCATTGTTTTTTTTAGTTACAGTCGCTAATTTTTTACCCGTAATAATTTGATAGATTGCATTACTATTCAAAATATCTGTTTGTAAGTTAAAAGCCATGTTAAATAAGTTAGGTGTTATTGCTAACAATATCAAAGAGATAACTACATTTGTTATTAATTTACCAAACCCTTTACTCTTATCAGAAAGTGCATCTGGATTTATAACATAATTTATAATTGATATTGACAACTTAAATACCATAAAAACTGACAAGAACATATAAATTCTTCCCAAATAATCATAAATTAAATTACCAAAAACATTTGTATCTGCAATTGCAACAATTAATTGATATAAATATTTTATAACAAAAATAACCATTTTATCAATAAAAGAAAATAATTGTTTAATAAACAAGAATAACAATGATACCATTAAATAAACACCCTTTCACAAGTTATTAAAGCACGCAAAAAGCTACTCACACTTATACTAAGTACAGTATATCACATAAAAAAAAAATAATAAATAAGAATTTATTATTTTTTAGCATTTTATTATGTTTTATGAACATTGGTTGTTTATAAAGCAATTAACACAATTCCAAATACCAGCTTTTTCATCTCTTGCAACTATATTGAATACTAATTCAACAATTACAAACACAAAGAATACTAATGCCGCTGATAAAAGTCTCTTGAAGAACATTTGCTGTGATTTCTTTATTTCGTCTTCTTTTTGTGCCATTACAGCTTTTCCTAAGTCTAACATTCCAAATATAATCAATAATACTGGAACTCCAATTTTAATTAAATCGACAACTAAACTTGTTAAACGAGGAATAGTTGAATTCATATGTGGTATTATTCCACCACAACCTACGTAAGTAGCTAAAGTCATCAAATATTACCTACTTTCTACAAGAATTTGCTTTATGATCTTCTGCTACACCACTTACAAAGCAGCTAACACAATCCCAAACATTTTGATCTTTTGCAACTAAATTAAATACTAATTGTACGATAACAATTACAAAGAATACTAATGCTGCTGATAAGATTCTTTTAAAGAACATTTGTTGTGATTTCTTTATTTCATCTTCTTTTTGTGCCATTACAGCTTTTCCTAAATCTAACATTCCAAATACAATCAATAATACAGGAATTCCTATTTTAATTAAAGTTACAATTAAGCTTGTCATGTCTGGAATTATTCTATCCATAGTAAGAATTCCACCACCACAAACTACATCTTCTAATATAAACATACTTATGCCCTCCTCTACTAACTAAATAATACTTTATTTGTTATATTTTGTCAATACTATTTACATTTTATTGTCTGCTAAATCCAAGTTTTTGCAACAATTCATTTAATACATCACTTCTTTTATGATCATCGATTGGTGGCATATTAAAGAATACTTTTAATTTAGATTCATATTCAAAATCATCTATGTCCCTCTCACTCAACATGCTAGGGTTTAAAATAACCGTTTTATTTCTTAATTCATTTAATACCGCAGGTCTTGTCATAACAAGTTTATTTAATTTAATGATAGATGGCTCTACCAAATATAGAACTTGTTGACACATAGTTTCTGCTGAAGCGTTATTATTGATATCAATAATAATAGCTTCTTTATTCATATTTTCATTTATAACCTTAGATAAAAGATTGCCATCTATTGAAATCATTTCTTTATCATTGTAATAAACAAAATCTCTTTTATCAATTTCAATTGGCAACACTTGATAATTTTGTTTTAATTGTTTATACATCATATATGTTAATGTTGTTGCTCCAGAATGTTGTGTAACACTTTTAATACCTATAATCTTAGGTCCATATTGAACAGGAGCTTGTGCAACAGTCTCATACCTAGTTATAATTCTTTCTTTAGGTTGACCGTCAACAGCGGCTTGTTCAAATTGTTGATACTGTGCAACATCTCGATAACTATTTGGATTATTGTACAAATACATTAAACCTTCTTGATTAGTAGTAAAATTATATATTCCCATTGATATTAATCTAGATAAATATTGTGGATTTGTTGTTGCTGGGTTATTATCTAAAAGTAATATTACTTTACTCATATCAAGAGCAATAGATAATTTTTGAATGTTTTTTATATCTTGATAATCTTCTATAGCAGTTATATCAAGAATCATTTTATTGAAAAAGAAATTTTGAAACTCTTTTATTATTTCATCTGCAGGAAATACACCATCAATTCTTCTTATTACTTCAATATCTAAATTCGATAGCATTTCTTTATATTTGTTTGCTACAATAACATTCATGTTTTACCTCCTTAATCGTAAAATACTTTTGTCTCTCCACTAACAGGAATATTTAAAATACCTCCTACTACAGGTACATCAAAATACATATAAGCGATAACTTTATAATATTTTCCTCTAGTAGAATTATCATATTCATATATACACACTTGATAATTAGAATCCAATTGAATTGCTTTTTTATTATCTATTACTTTACATTTGTTAGAACCACTTAATCTATATCCAACGCTACTCAAACTATTATTAATTTCATTAGTTATATTAGTTTTAGTTCCAGCATCATCGAAATTACCATCGTAATACTCAATTATATCAACAATTCTATTTTTAATACGAAATGCCTTAGTATAACTTATAGATGTAACAAGTAAAGCCATTACGATAACAAGAAAAACGATAATTATATTCATTAACATTGCATTTCCAGTAGCAGCCTTCATATTACACCTTCTATCCCATATAATGCATAGTCATAGTCTTTGTATAAACTGGTATTCTAATTAAATTACCAATGATAGGAAAATCATAACTCATATAAGTTAAAACACCATACCAATATGTTCCATCTTCTTTAGTTTTATCAAACATATAAATACAAACACCATCACTAGTTCTATTATTAGTATCTGTGTTAATAGCAGCTTGTCCATCTTTTTTTGGACAAACCTTGGATATTCTTTGATATCCATAACTAGTTATTGTTTGTTCTATCTTCTCAGTGGCATACTTATTGTATCCCTCATTTATTTCAATAGCATTAACAATCTTACTATTAACACGATAAGCCTTACTATAACTCATAATACTTATAATAGCAAAAAAAGATATAGCTATAAAAACTATAATTATATCTAACAAAAATGTATAACTAATACTTTCCTTCATAGCAATATCTCCTTAAAGCTTACTTATAAATTTTTTACTTACATTGACTACGTAGACCACTAACTTGTTTATTTCCACCTTTAATTATACAAGTACTTCCTTCTACATATCCACCTAAACTATTACAACATGCTTTATCTGCACTATTATTTACCATGTTAGTAACAAGTGGTGTAGCAACAGCAGCGACAATAGCGATTAAAACAATTGTAATTACAGTCATATTTGCTTCTCCAGCAGCTTCTTTCATAAATTATTCCTCCTCTATCTTACGAATTAATTATAACACAATTTTCATAATGAAACAATTAAATATTAATCATTTGCATCATTGAAAGTAGTAAAAGTACAATAATACCTGCTCCTGTACACATTAACATAGTCATTGTTTTCTTTTCCATACCTTCTAATCTATCTTTATATTTTTGTTCACGAGCTTTATTTTGTAATGAAGATATTGTTTTAGAGAACATTAATAATTGTTCTTGTTTATCCTCTTGTGAACCAAGACCTAAACGATATAAAAGTCTCATCATACGCATTGAATCTCTTACTGGATATGTTTTTGCAAAATCCATATAAGGTTCAACAGATGAATCACCAGCTTCAATTTTTTCAACTAATTTAACCAGTCCATCTTTAAAAATTGCAGGTGCAGTAGCAATACTTCTACGTAACGCTACAGGAACCGTATAGTGTTGAATTAATATTTCCAAACTCTTTAAGTAATATGGTAACATTAAATCTATTGTATAAAGGTTCTTTTTATAAAATGATTTTAATTGCATATATGGCATTTTAAACACAGCAAATGCTGCTATTAAACATAAAATAAAGTACATAAAATTCATTTTATTAATTAAAATAACAAAAACAGCTAAAAGGGCAACTAAAGCATTTCTAACTCTCGTTCCAAATAATTTATTTACGTCAATATTATCTCCATATTTAACACCTAGTAAAAACTCGTAATCTTCTTCTTTTAGAAATGCAAAATATGGTTGAGTTTCTGTAATAAATCTATGAGAATCTATTTTTTTATTTACATGGAGAATAACGATAATAATAATTCCTATAAGTACAAACGTCATCAACATTATTCAGCACCTACATTCTCATTATAATATTTTTCTCCATTAAGTAAGAAATATGTATTAATAATTAGGATTCCATGTAATAATAACCTAATTCCTATTTGATCTAACATCGTTATATAGGTTGATACCCCTAATAAAAATTGTACTAACATAACCATTAAATAAAGTACAAACCCAAATTGTAAGAACTTTTTATGGAATGTTGCTCTATCAATTCTATCACGATATACATTTTCAACAAGCATATCTATATCTAATGACATATTCTCTAAAGCTTCACTAGAATCTTTCGCACCTTCATTAGTTATTTGCAAGAATAACTGATGCATATTTCTTATAACATAATAATCATACTTTGAATTCATATATTCAAGTGATTGTTCAATTGTACCATTTTGATAAGCCATATCAATCATTACTTTAACATCACTCTTAAAAGGATCTTCTAAAACGTCTGATTGATATACACCCTCTAATGCTTTAACAAAACTTTGTGTTGTAGCAAATTCCATTATTGTATTAGTTGTATATACTTGAACTTGTTCAAATATAAACTCACTATATAATCTTTTACAACGTAAGTAAGCAAGATATGGCACTGTTGCTACAGCAAAAAGAGCATATATAATTGAAATAATTATGTTATAAAAATATAAATATGATACTCCAAAAGCTCCCGCAGCAAATATTAATACTTGCGTTGTATATTGTTTTGGGGTATATTCTTGTCCCAATTCTTTTACTTTTTCTCTTACATGCTTAAATGAATAAGGAGCATATTTATTATATACACCACTTACTGTGTTAATTATATATTTATATGCACTTTGTCCAGAATTTTTTCTATACACTAAAATAAAAATTATTATTAGTGCTATTGCTATAAATATAAATAATTCCATATATATACCTCCTATTCAAAAATAATATCATCATCTTTAATATCAATAACATCTTCATTATCTTTAACAGCGTTATTAATATTATTATTTATAGTTTCTTCTTTATCATTGTCTTCTTCTTTTACTATTGCATCAGGTTCAACTATTACACCCTGAGCAGATAAATAATCGAGTAAATATTTGGTTGGATTACTACGATATACTTTTCCATCTATACCTTTTTTATAAATAGAATTAGTCTTAGCTTCATTTGTTTTTTCATCTACATAGAACTCACAAACTTCACCAATTTCACGTACGAACTTACCACTTTGTTTACTTTGATATCCTCTTATCATAACTCCAAGTTGTACATATCTATGAATTGTTTTAACAAATTGATCTACATCTTGATTTGTTTCTAGCAAACTATACATACGCATTGGAATTGAACTTGCTTTATCAGCATGTATTGTTGATAAAATGTTATGTCCAGAAGAAATTGAGTTTCTAACTGCCATAACAGCTTCTGCACTACGAACCTCGGATAGTAATATCCATTTAGGGTTCTGACGCATACAAGTTACTAATACATCTGAATAAGATGCAATATTATTTGTTTTCATCGCCACTATATCACGATGTGGGAATATTCTATCAAGGTGTAACTCTAAGGTATCCTCAATTGTGATAATCTTTTCATTTTCTGCAATATGAGCCCCTAAGTATTTAACAAATTCTGTTTTACCAGAACCAGTTTCTCCACACACTAGAATATTGCAATGTCCTTGCACACATTTCATCAAGAAATCATGTATTTCAATTGTAATATAGTTTTCTGCAATAATTTTATCTTTTTGTAATCTTATTTTCGCAGGAGTTTTACGTAAAACTGCTGCTACTCCATTTTTAGCTATGGAATCGTGAACAAAGTTCAAACGTAATTCAGCACTCTCTGCATCCAAGAAAGGATGAGCCATATTAAATGTTGTACCCATTACGTTAGAACATTGAAATGCTAACTTCTCCATAAAAGCATTATTAATGTTTGGATTTTCTATTCTAAATATACCATGAGATAGCGTCTTTAACCAAATCTGCCCCCCATTACTGTACGAAATATCTGTAACATCATCATTCTGTAAATACTGTGTTAATGGTCCAAAGTCTATTTGAGAGAAAACTGACTCTTCCATAAACTAAGCTCCTTCTGTAGGTAAATTTACAGTCTTAGAATTAATAAAGTTTCTTAAATATTCTGTACTAACTTTTGTATCTCCTTCAGTTGGCGCTACACTACCATATGGTACTGGGAATAGTTCTACTGAATATGAATATAAGTATTCAGCCTTTCTTAATAATAAATGTATTTCTTCTGATACACCAAATATTAAATATGCTGGTGTACGATTTTCTTCAGAGTTTTCAAATACGTTTTTACCGCTACTATCTTTTACACCTAATACTTCTACATTCTCAAGTAATTTTCCAACCATTACTTGTCCTTGATCATCTACGGCTTTCATGTAAATATCAATTCTATTACCAGGGAAAATAGAGTTTCCATAAGTACTTTCCATACTAACTGGGAATTGATAAGGTCTTTGACCCTCTTTAACATCAACAAAAGCAGAATCTGGTAATTCATCCGCACTAATTACAGTTTCTTTATAAAACATGCTTCCTGCAGGAATAATTGTATTATAATTTGAATATTGTCCTACAATTGCTGCAGAAGATCTAATTACATTACTTGTGATTGCTGATTGTGGAACCTCAACATAAGTAACCATATCGTCTTTAATCAATGTTCTTGGTTGAATAGTTGTTGAAGCAACCGCTACTCTAACAGGTTTTACTTGTGTATTTATTTGATAAGTATACCCAAAATAAAGTAAACCTACAATAACAAGTACACCTAAAATCGTAATTGTATTTTTGTTTTTTATAAATCTTTTTAGTGAATTTCCAAAATTTTTCATTCGCTACCCTCTCCATTCTAATGACATTATAATTTATTTTTTTTATATAGTCAATTTTTTTCTCATTTATTTTTTTTTATTTACACTTTAAAAATCATAGCTATTTCTCTTATTCACAATAATTATTATTGGAGTTAATAAAACAATTGTTCCGATTGTGATATACAAATAATATTTTGCCCAAAAATCTCCCAATATTTCAATTATTGATGTTGTTTTATTATCATCGCTTTTTGGTTCTTCCTCGATAGCAGTTTTCTTTTTATATTCTTCTACTTTTGCTTTAAAATTTTCATAACTCATATCTCCAATTTCTCCCCATCTTTGACATAAGTTATAACTCTCTATTCCATCGCAAACAGAATCTTTATAATACTTATTATATTTAGGTAAATTAACATAAACAGTATTCAATAATTTATAAGAACAATCTCCACTTTTTGCATACACACTAAACGAATAATTAGTTCCATCTTTTAAATTAGTAATTGTATAGTTATTTAAACTATTTCTATTGCTACTATAATTTTTATTATTAACGTTATCTTTTACTACCAGGTCTTTGTGAACATTATGAATAGTTATAGAAAAAGTAACTTTATTATTAGCTTCAGTATAATCATAACTAGTTGTGATATTAGAAGCAAGTGTTAAATAACGAACTTTATCATCAACAGTACACGCGCCAAAAACTTTAACAGGAAGTATTATAAGAAATGTAAACAAAATTATTTTTATAAATTTTTTCATATATACCTCCTATTTTACTTTAATTATATATTTATTATTTCTAACATCTAAAACTAAGTTTACTTCTTCTGCATTTAATATCTCTTTATTTATTTCAAAATAATAATTGCCATCATCATGAGTCTTATTATATTGATCTTTTAACTGATATTTTTTTTCTATCCCTTTTGTTTTATAAACCAAACTACCAAAAGAAGTAATTAGTTTATCAAGTGAGTTAATATTTCCATTTTCAGGGACATTTAACTGGCCTGATACTTTAAAAATAGCTTTATCAATATTACCACTTAATTTTGGTTGAACAACTTCATAATAATCATAACACTCAGTACCATTACTAACACAAACTTTATAACCTATATGATAATCACTATTTAATGACAATTCACTAAACTTTAATTCGTACGCATTTAATAGTCCCCCACCAAATGTGTATTCTTGATTAAGCATAATTCTTTCTTCATCCTTTTTCTCTTTTAAGTTAGTAACTGCTATAGGAATTATTTTATCATCCGTTTTATTACTAAACATTCCCTTTACGAGTTGTTCTGTGTAAACTAATTTCATATCATTTTTTTCTAAAGAACTAGGTACCTCATAAATAAGAACAAATTCTTGAAATTCATCAGTTAATTTTTGATTTATATAAGATGTACCCAAATCTGTTACCGCACTGGCATATTTATTATTGTGATAATACTTAGTATTACCAATTTGTAATGCAAGCTTACCAAAAACAAATTTTTCGGTTTTATTTAATGTCCTTATTCTAAATTTAACTACCACTAAACTGTTATTTTCTTCGGTAACTTTATTTAATTTAGTATCACTATCAATCAAATATGCATTTTCTATAGCCATATTATAACCAATAACATTAAATACTTGATTAACACTATACTTTTTAGTTGTACTAGTAATATTTTTAATTATGGATATAGAAAACAATACAACTATAATTGCTAAAATGATTAAAAGAAAATACTTATTTTCCACAAAATAATATTTAAAATCACGATATTGTCTTTTAATATTTCTCTTTAATGTTTGTGAATCAAATTCAATGTTTACTTCAAACTCTTCACTATCACCAACATTTAAGTTTAAAGCTTCCGCATCTTCTCTAAAATCAAATTTTTTTACATCAATACCTATACTTCTTATAAGAGAAATAAATAAAGTATAAAGTTGTACAATAAAACCTAAATTTAAAAGATCACGAATGGCACGAACTATTCTTTCATCAACAATTTCCTTTTGCATTGTTCCAATTGTTGACGATGCATATATATAAAGAACTATTAAACCTATATATGTAACGATATTTAATAAATAATATAATCTTGGTTTATCTTTTAATGACATAAGAACTAAAACTATAAGTGACATTATAACAACTAGTACAGGAAATATGTATATATATCCACCTAATAATACATTAGCAATATCTGTATCTACTATAACTTGTGTAGAACCTGCAAATTCATTAAAGAAGTTTTGTAAGATGGTAGTTTGATATAATAAAACTCCCATACATAATGCCATAATAAAATGAATTAACTTAAAATGTTTAATTAAAAATGCATATGGTTTTCTAAGTATCATCTTTACCACCTCTATTCTATATATAGTATACCTTATTTTTTATAAAAAAAAAACAACTAATTTAATAGTTGTCATCAATATCTTTATCTAAAAATCCCCATAATGTTTATTTTGATAAAATTTTAGATTTTGAAATTCCTTCACTAATAAAGTCTTTATCTTCTGAAGAGTTATACGAATAAGTACTTCTACCAGTTGCATATTCTCTTAATCCTTCCGCTACTATAGGATTACTTTCTTTTTTAATCATTGAATCAATCTCCTCTTGAGATAGTGGATAAATAACTACATCTTGTGGATACATGTCAGAAAAATCAGGTAGTATCATATCTCTTAATCCTCGACGTTGACTTAAAAGTGTAATTGCTCTATATTTAAGGCCTTTGGTTTTATCTTCGACAAAAATTCTAGCAGTATCTAGTTTATCCCTTACTAGTAACGTTTCTGTTTCGTATTTATCATACCAAAAACCAAAATCAAATGCTTTTCTTGGAATATAAAGCATTGAATCAATTGTTGCTTTATCAAAATCTTCAGACATTTTTCTTCTTGAATATGTTTTATATCCTTTAGCATTCATAACACCTTTAGCTGTATAGCATTCTCTTTGAGACCAAGTATAATTATTACACTGCAATGATTTACAATCAATATTATCAGCCATAGAACAATTAGTAGTTAAACTAATAGAGCCTACTTCATCCATAGTTACTACAATTTCTATAATATTTCTTGATTTAAAAAGCATCTCATTTGTTCTAACAACTGGCTTTTTCTCTTCAGTTTTTATACATCTAAAACTTCCTAGGTCTGAACTTAAAATAGTGAATGTATATTTATCACCAGTATTGGAAGGCCACTTAAACGATATACTGCCTTCTTCTTCCCTAACAATTATTATATCCTCAACTTCAAACATATTCATTATCCTAATTAAACTATCTATGTAAGAAATAATTACAGGAAAAACTGGATTTTCTAAAAACTTTGTATCTATTTCTAACCCCAAAATACGTTCAAGAAGGTTTTCTCTTAATTCTTTTACACTATAATTCATAAAAAATAACCTCCCATTTGCATTATATCATAATTTATACTTGTTTATCTAATATTACTAAAAACTCTAACTTTTTATAAGTTAGAGTTCATTGTCAACTTGGTACCGGTAGTCGGACTCGAACCGACACGGGTAGAACCCACTTGATTTTGAGTCAAGCATGACTACCAATTCCATCATACCGGCATATTAGAGGATTAATCTTCCTCTTTATACTTTGATTCAAATAAATTAGTTTCATCAACGACTTCGCTATCTTCAATTTCTATTTTAGGTAATTCATCTATTGAAGAAAGACCAAAGTAATCTAAAAACTTAGGAGTTGTTGCATAAAGAAATGGTTTCCCTGGTAAATCAGATCTACCAACTTCCTTAATCAGATCTCTAAGTAAAAGTTTTCTTAAGACATAACTGCTGTTAACTCCTCTTATTTCATCAATTTGAATACGTGTTATAGGTTCATTATACGCGATTATGGCCAAAGTTTCAAGTGCTGATTGACTTAAAACACCATTTTCTTCTACTTCTACTAACTTTTCTAAATATTCATGACATTCTTTTTTAGTAACAAACTTATAGTTACCACCTAATAATTCTAATGATAATCCATGATTATCTTTCTTATATTCTTCTTTTAATAGATCAAGAAGTTTTAAAACATCTTCTTCAGGTTTTTCTAATACTTCTGAAATTTGTTTTAAACTTATACCTTCATCACCAGATACGAATATAATACCTTCTAATATACTTTCTAAATTCATCTTATTCACAACCTTTAGATAATAAAAATATTTTTTCAAAATTGTTTTCTTGTTCTATTTTCAATTCTTGTTTACGAGCTAAATCTAAAATAGAAAGAAATGTTACAACCACATAGTTTTTATTAAACTCTTCAAAAAGTTCATCAAAATAAACTTTCTTTTTCTTTTTTAATACATTTCTTATTTCATCACATCTAACTTTTACAGAATACTCTTTTGTTGTAACTTTAGTATTAAGTGGTTTTTCTAGCTCTTTTCTTTCTAAAAATTTTTGAAAAGCTAAAACCAAATCATTAACACTACCTTCATTTTCAACATCAAGATTTACTACTTTAAATTCATCAAGATTACTTGGCTCTTTACTAAACATTTCTTTTCTAGATGATTCTAAATCTTTAAACTCATTAGTAATCTCTTTATAGTGTTGATACTCTAATAATCTTTTAATTAATTTTTCACGAGGATCTTCTTCATACTCATCATCCTCTAACTTAGGTTTAGGAAGTAACATATTGGATTTCATTTCAATAAGTTCAGCGGCCATTATTAAATATTCACTAGCTATATTTAGATTTAATTCTTCCATCTTATTTATGTAGTTCATATATTGTTCAGTAATTTTCAAAATACTAATATCACATATATCTATATCAGATTGTTTTATTAAATGTAAAAGTAAATCTAATGGGCCTTCAAATTTATCAATTGTAACTGTATATTCCATAATACCTCTCCTAAGTATTATCATTATAACATTTCAAAAAAAAAAAAGAAAGGTCTACTTTCTTTGTGAACTTAATCTAAAAAAGTCATACATATTTTTAGAAACTTTATTCCAATTGTTGTTTAGCTCTGTTATTAACGCTTCTATTATTTTAGAAAAATCATCTTCCTCTTTATCAAAACACTCAAAATATAAATATTTTAATTTAGTATAGTTATCACTTACAAATTGTTTTAAAATATAATCATAAATTTTTAACTCTTTTCTTGTTTTAAAAGTAGTTTGATGTTTTAATTTATTTACTTTAAAGATAATCTCACTAACTTCTATATTATCACATACCTCATTTACATCCAATTCTTCATCGATTAATAACTTACTGCTTCTTACTTTTTCACCCTTATCGTTTAGCTCTACTCCAATAGCCTCTTTGGAATCACTAAATAAACACACATAATTTAACACTTTAACATTTCTATTTGTAAAAACTTCACATCTATTCTTTATTTTTTTTAAAAACAAATCATCAAATTTTACTTGATTATTCTTTATGTCATACAAATCTTTGGTTTCTACTCTAAAAAAAGGAATTTTTCTTACATGAATTATTTCATCACTTTCATTCCACTCAAAAAAATCATATGGTCTTCGTTGTAAGTTTAATAAGATATCATAAATATAGTTCATTATTTTTTCCTCCCGGCAACATTTATTGCTAAAGACATCGTAATAATACCAAATAAGGCGCATAAACATTCAAAACGCCTACTAATAAAATTTACATATTCTAAAAAATTATACCCTATTGTTAATAAATTTAAATAACTTATAATATAAACAAATCCTATGATAGTTAACCCAAAACCAATTAAAAAGAAAAAAATACGCATTAACATAAATGTCACCTAATTAATAATATGAAAGTATAAATTATTTAATTATAAACACAATATAAAGGGTGATTTAAGTGTTACTATTCTTATGTTTAAAAATATTTTTTGTTCGTATTATTGATGTATCTCTAGGTACTATTCGTACGTTTTTTTCAGTTAAAGGACAAAACTTTATAGCAAGCGTTATTGGATTTATTGAAATTACAGTATGGTTTTTAGTTGTTAAGGAAGCTTTAAACACAACTAATAATAGTTTATGGATAGTGTTTTCTTATGCTTCTGGTTTCTCTGTAGGTACATACATTGGTGGCATTTTATCAAATAAATTAATTGAAGGTAATTTAGGTGTTCAAATAATTACTAGTGGTAAAAGTAGTGAACTAGTTAAAGCGTTAAGAAAAGAAGGTTTTGGAGTTTCTGTAATAGATGTAAGAGGTCAAGATGAAAATATAAAACATATGTTATTCATTGAAATAAATAACAAAAGTTTTTCTCATGTAAAAAAGATTATTAAAGAAATTGATCCTAAGGCTTTCATAGTTGTAAATGAAACAAAATATGTGCAAAATGGTTACATAAAAAAATAATGACAATAAAAACTTAATTTGATATAATTACTTTGGTGATTATATGTTAGTTTTATGTTTAACTGTTTTTTTTGGAAGAATTATTGACGTAACATTGGGTACTATTAGAACCCTACTTACTGTTAAAGGAAAAAGATTAATTGCAGCGGCTATTGGTTTTGTAGAAGTTACAATTTGGTTTCTAGTTGTTAAAGAGGCTTTAAATACTGGAACAAATAGTTTGTGGATTGTATTTTCTTACGCAGGAGGTTATGCAATTGGAACTTACTTAGGAGGATTTATTTCTAATAAGATTATTAGAAGTAACTTCTGTGTTCAAGCAATTATTAGTCAAAAAAATAAAAAATTAGTAAATGCTCTACGTGAAGAAGGTTATGGTGTATCTGTAGTTGATGCTAAAGGTCATAAGTCAACAAAATATATGTTGTTTATTGAAATAAATCATAAGTCTTTTAAACAATTAAAAGACTTAATTATGCAAATGGAGCCAAACGCTTTTATCTTTGTAAATGAAACAAAACATATTGAGAATGGATTTATTAAGTAATGAAAAGATTTAATATGATAGATGAAAGCTTTGTTTGCGAAAACTGTGGAAAAACTATTGAACCGTTAGTATATTCAGCTAGGGATCATTGTCCTTATTGCTTATTTTCTAAACATGTTGACATCTTACCGGGTGACAGAGCAAATAAGTGCCATGGTCTACTAGAACCTATTAAAATAGAAAAATTTAAAAATACTTATAAAATTGTTTATAAATGTCAAAAATGTCATCAAACCCATAAAAATATTATGGCAAATGATGACGATATGGATATAATTATTGAATTATCAAAAAACCCCTAAAAAGGGGTTTTAATTTTATCTAAAATATTTAGCAATATATGGAAGAGCAAATATAAATGCTCCTATAATAATAAATAATACTATAACAAAACCTAAACCTGATTTAGATTTTTCACTCTCAGATTCTTGTTCTATTTTTATTTCTTCTTTATTATTATCTATAGGATCATATTTTACTTCATTAGGTTGATTTTGCACCGTATTAACTGATGATGTATTTACAGGTTGTTCTTGATATAATCCTTGTTGCGATTGAACATCATTATTAACAATTGATGGATTATTCAAGGTATTATTATTCTTATTATTTTCATTAACATCATCTAATATTTCAATCATATCATTATCATTATTCATATTATCATCTCGCTATTCTAGGAAAATTATAACAAAAATAAACAAAAAAGGGAATACCCCTTTTCTTTACATTTCTATATTCTTTACAAACTCTTCTTCATTCCAAATAGTTATATTTAAACTTTTAGCTTTATCATACTTACTGCCAGGTGAATCTCCAACAATAACAACATCAGTTTTACTTGTAACACTACTTGTTACTTTTCCACCATATAACTCAATTTTTTCTTTTGCTTCATCACGAGAATATTTACTTAATGTTCCAGTTAAAACAAATGTCTTGCCATTAAATAAATCTGATTCAATTACCTCTTTTCCAAGATAATTCATATTTAAACCAAGATCTTTTAATTTATTAATTAATTCAATATTTTCTTCTTTTCTAAAATAATCATATAAACTATTAGCAATGGACTGACCGATATCTTTTATACTAAGCAAATCTTCATAAGACGCGTTAATCAAGTTATCGATATTTTTAAAGTTAAGTGCTAATAACTTTCCCGTTTTTGCACCAACATAACGAATACCTAAAGCAAATAACAATTTTTCTAAAGAATTACTCTTACTATTTTCAGCGCTATCAAGCAAATTATTAATGCTTTTTTCACCAAAACCTTCTAACTCCATTAATTCCTCTTTATAACGTTCTAATCTATAAAAGTCATCAACATGTTTTAAATATCCAAGATTGTAAAAATCTTCTACTATTTCATCACCAAAGCCTTCAATATTCATAGCGTCACGAGAAGCAAAGTGAATTAAAGACTCTATTCTTTTAGCGTCACAATGTGGATTCACACAATAATAGTTAGCTTCATCATCTTTATTTTTTACAAGTTTACTTCCACAAATAGGACACTCCTCTGCCATCTTAAAAGGTTCTTCATTTCCTTTACGGCGTTCTTTTTTTACTTCAACTACTTCAGGTATAACATCTCCTGCTTTTCTAATTGAAATAACATCTCCAACTCTAACATCTTTTAAAATACAATAATCTTCATTGTGTAAAGTTGCTTTAGAGACAATAGAACCTGCTACATGGACTGGATCAAATATTGCATTAGGAGTAATTTTACCTGTTCTTCCAACAGTAAATTTTATTTCTTTTAAAGTAGTTAATACTTCTTGAGCAGGAAATTTATAAGCAATACCCCAACGTGGTACTCTTTCTGTAAATCCTAACTTAGCTTCATCATCAAGACTATTTACTTTTAAAACAACACCATCTATTTCAAAAGGTAAACTCTCTCTTTCCATAGACAAATTATCAATATAGCTAATTATATCGCTAACATTATTTGCTATACCATTTAGTTTATAATTAGTTTTAAATCCTAACTCTTTTAAAAATGCTAAAGACTCATCCTGTGTTTTAATTCCATACTTATCTGGATTAGGCAAGAAATAAGCCATAAAATCAAGATTTCTTCTAGCTGCTATAGAACTGTCTAATTGTCTTACTGAACCAGCTGCGGCATTACGCGGATTAGCAAATAAATTTTCTCCTTTTTGTTTTCTTTCTTCGTTGCACTTTTCAAATGATTTTTTGCTCATATATATTTCTCCACGTACCTCAATATCAATATCTTTATTAAGCTTTAATGGTACTGATTTAATAGTCTTAACATTATGTGTAATATTTTCTCCTATTAATCCATCTCCTCGTGTAGCGGCTCTTACTAAGACACCATTTTTGTATAGTAATGATCCAGATAATCCATCCATTTTAGGCTCTAAGGTGTATGTTGCATTAGGACAAGTTTTTCTTATTCGCTCATCAAACGTAACAACCTCATCTTCATTAAAAATATCATCAAAAGAAAGCATTGGAGTTTCATGAGTTACTTTTTCAAATTTATCAACAACCTGTCCACCTACTCTAAGTGTTGGAGAATCATTTCTTTTTAATTCTGGATACTTTTCCTCAAGTCTTAATAGTTCATTATAATAATCATCATACTCTTGATCTGTAATAGTTGGATTATCATTAACATAATATTCATAACTAGCTTTATTGATCTTTTCTATTAATTCATTCATCCTATTTTCTATCATAGTCTCACCTATTTATTTTTTTCTTGTTCTTCTATATACTTTAAAATCTTATTTTGATTAGCAGTTAATTTTTTTATTTCATTATGAAGTTCTTCCAAAATAAGTTCACTCTTTAAATCTGTTTTATAATCATTACTACTTCTTAAGCTATCTTTTTTAGCTTCTCTATTTTGACTCATCATAATGATTGGAGCTTGGAGTGCAGCTATACAAGATAAAATCAAATTCAAAAGAATAAAAGGATAAGGATCTGCATTATCTATAACGAATAGATTTAATAATATCCAACTAAGTAAAAAGATAATCATTCCTATAATAAATTTCCATGAACCTGCTATTTTTGTTAGCTTGTCAGCAAGTTTATCACCAAATGTTCTAGTCGCATCTTCTTGTTTATCTACATCAATAGCTATTGGTTCATCTATTAACATATTTATTAATTCTTCCTCATCGACAACATCTAAATTTTTCTTTAGTAACATCTCTACTATTTCTTTTTTTGCCTTTTTATTCTCCATAACTACCACCTATACTATTATAACATATTTTTTTCTTTTTCTTCACTATTAATACAACATTATCGACTATAATGTACTAGTTGCAAACTTATTATACTACATCAAAAATAAAAAAACTATGGTTACGACCATAGTTTGTTAGGATATTCTTTCTTTTCAACAAGCTCATTTATACCAGCAACTAAAGCTGCTTTATCCTCTTTGTAAGTTATACCTTGCCATTTAGCATTTGTTCTTAAAACTTTAACTTTTATATTATTTTTTTCAATATTTTTGCAAACAACAATTGGTATTAAATATTCACATTTAGATAAATCTGCTTCATTATCTTTAAAAAACTCAACAAAATCTTTTTCCAATATTTCAAATATTTTTGGCGTAAAAACAAGCATATTCATTGAAACAAGTGAATCTTTATCAACATAAAACTCTGGTGAACCATCAAGTGGTTGTGCTAGTATTTTATCACCTTTCACCTCAACAACACTTTCAATAAGTTCAGTTAAATAACCATCTTTTTCTTTACATAATCCTCTTTTTAGAGAACCATTTTCACTAAGTGTATTACCTGTTATATAACCAATAACCGCAAATTCATTATTTTCATGTTCCTCTTTCATAAAAGAACTTGCTACCTCAAAGGCATTTCTTCCATAAAAATCATCTGCGTTTATAATAGTAAAATTTTCTTTAACAACATCTTTGCAACATAAAATTGCATGTCCTGTTCCTAGTGGTTTTACCCTATCACTTGGTAAATTAACAAAGCTAGGAACATTATCATTCTTTTGAAAAACATAACTAACGTCAACAATGTTTTCTATTCTCTTACCGATAGTATCTCTAAAAATATCGTAGTTTTCTTCCTTAATAATAAATACTACCTTATCAAAGCCACACTTTACCGCATCATAAATAGAATAATCTAAAATAAACTCTCCATTTTCATGAACTGGTTCAATTTGTTTTAAACCACCAAATCTACTGCCCATTCCAGCAGCCATAATAACTAATGT
>CAKOTU010000002.1 GCA_934120265.1 uncultured Bacilli bacterium | reverse complement strand
TCCCATTTTTTATTTATCATACTACATCACCTTTAATCTATTTTATCACATTTTTTTATAGTTTCATATTCTAATTCATCCTTTACATTTTTTCTAAGTGATATTAAAGCATAAATGTTGATAATAGCAAGCAGAGACATCATTATATCAACAAATGACCATAACTTTTCTGAAGATAAAATGCATCCTAAAAACAGTACAAAAAGAGAAACTATCTTCAGTATGATTAAATAAATATTTTTTACATTTTTAAAAAAATACTTTAAACTAGATTCGCCATCATAATAGCCGGTTAAAATTGTTGTGTATGAAAAAAGCAATACTGAAACAAAAAGAAGTATATCACCAATATTACCAAGATGATAACGAAAGGCATATTGTGTTATTTCTATGCCATTAACATCATTCAAAGAAAGAGCAGTATAATCTGAACACATAATAATAATTACTGTAGCTGTACAAATTAATATTGTTGTAACATATATTCCAAGCATCTGAATATATCCTTGTGATACAGAACTGTCAGTACTAGAAGTTGACGAAGTAATGCTTCCTGTTCCTAATCCAGCTTCATTTGAAAAAATACCTCGTTGAACACCTACTATTAAACTTCCTAAGATCCCTCCATACGCTGATTTCAATGAAAAGGCTGACTTAACAATATTAAAAAAAATACCAGGTAATAAAGTAATATTTTTAATAGCTACAAATATAGCTATACCTACATATAAGATTGTCATAAAAGGAACAAACTTCTCTGAAAAAGCCGCAATTTTCTTTAACCCCCCAAATATAACAATAGAGGTTATTAAAACCAAAACTATACCTATAATAAATGGAGAAATGTTTGCAATCTGTAAAAACGATTTAGTTATTGTATTGCCCTGAATACCAACAAATCCAAGTACATAACTAACAAGAATTAAGATAGCGTATAATCCGCCTAATTTAGGTTTACAAAGACCATATTTTAAATAATAAGATGGACCTCCTTTATATTCATTTCCATCTTTTTTTCTATATATAATTCCTAAAACTGTTTCAGCAAAGGTATTAGCCGCTGAAAAAAATGCACTAATCCACATCCAAAAAATACTTCCTGGCCCTCCTAAATGAAGAGCAAGCGCTACTCCTGCAATACTCCCCACTCCTATTCTCGAACCTAACGTCATAAGAAAACTTTGAATAGGACTTATTCCTCTATCATTATCACTACTAGCAAACAAATTCTTAAACATCTCTCTAAAATTTAATTGGACAAACTTTAAAGAATACGAAAAATAAAAACTTGATATTATTATTAATGAAGTAGCAATTACCCACATAGCTTTATTTATATTTTCTAACATAGTATCACCAAAAAACATTTTAGGCTATTTTGTTGTCCTAAAATGTCTAATTATAAATTATTTGCTATTTCAATAAATATTTCCGTTGATAACTGTTCTGCACGAACACTCAAATCCAAATTGTGTCTATTTAACACTTGTTCTATTTTTTCTAAATCATAACCTTTTAAATTATTGCGTAACATTTTTCTTTTTTGAGTAAATGAGTCCCTAATTAATTTAAAGAACATCTCTTCATTTTCTACAGGCAACAAATTTTCTTTCTTAGAAAATTCCACAATAATACTATCAACATTGGGTTCAGGCATAAATACATGACGGCTGATATCAAGTATTTTCTTAACATCAAAATAATAATTTAGATAAACTGATAGTGATCCATATTCTTTACTTCCAGGTAGTGCTTTAAAGCGATTGCCAACTTCTTTTTGAACCATAAAAACCATCTTATCTACTGGAATACAATCTTCAATAATCTTTATTATTATTGGTGTTGTTATATAATACGGTAGATTTGCAACAAAATATAATTTTTTATATTCATAACTTTTTATATCAACCAACACATTAGCTTTTAAAAAATCTTGATATATAACTTTTACATTATTTAAATCACGAATATTTTCTTTCAATACATTTTCTAAAGTAGTGTCTATCTCATAACAAACAACATTTTTAGCAGACATACCTAATTTGTATGTTAAAGAGCCTGCTCCTGGACCCACTTCTATTACTAATGTATCTTTATCTATCTTACTTTTATCTATTATTGAATTAATTACATTCTCATCTATGATAAAATTTTGACCAAACTTTTTCTTTAATGAAAATCCATTTTTTTCTAATAATTCTTTCATTTTTTTAGGTGAATACTCCATAATATCTCTCCCAACCACTACGATTATACTAAAACATTAATTTTTTTTCAACAAAAAAGATGGTTACCATCCCCATCTTTGTACATTAAACGAAGCATTATTTGATGTTGCTTGATAAACGATTTTATCCTTTTCCGTTACATGAGCTATATCAATATGAACTAGTCCATAACTATTCCAACTATTTACCATACTAGAGCCTGTATCCATAACTATCCCAAGAAATGGTTCCAATCTTCCATTATCTATTTCAATTATAGTACCACATTTAAACATACTTAAATTAGCAGCTACAATTCTAACATCACCGTATTGAATATCATGGTAGTATTCTCCACTTTCATTGATATTAAATTTTTCGCCTTCTCTAGTTTTACAAGAAACTCTTCCCGAACATCCTTTACAGTCAGCTCCATATCCAGTTGTATTACCTTTATAAACACCTTTAGGGCCTGTTCCAACTTCAACTACTTCCGATACAGAAGCATTTAATTCTTTTTCTTCCCCATTTTCATTTTTATAACTTAAACCATTCTTGCCTTCTACCAATACGTTCTTTTTATTAGAAGGTAATTTATTATTATATTTTACGACAGTATCGTACTCAACAACTGTTGATATAACTGGGGTGTCATATATTTGATTCTCTATAACTATTGTTTCTTTGGAAAAACTGTTTCCTACCAAGGAAAATAATGACATAAACAAAATACTTATTACGCGATAAAATACTCTTAATATAAATAAATTCATTTATTCACCTCTATCACATAGTACAAAAATCTTATCACAAAATACCTTTCAAGTCAAATTGTCTAGCAGCTACACCCGTTGTTTCTTTTAATACATCTTCTATAGTAATTTCTTTTAATTTAGCAATTTCTTTAGCCACATAATATATATTATAAGGTTCATTTCTCTTGCCTCTAAAAGGTTCTGGAGTTAAATAAGGACTATCAGTTTCCAGCATTAAATTTTCTAAAGGTACATTCTTAACCACGTTCTTTAATTTTTCACTATTTTTAAAAGTTAGGACTCCACCTATTCCAAGTTTAAACCCTAATTTTATAAATTCACGAGCCATTTCCAAACTACCACTAAAGCAGTGAATATCTATTTTTAAATCAGAATAATTTTTTAAAATATCGTAAGTTTCTTGAATAGCATCTCTACTATGAATAACTACACTCTTTTTATATTTCCTTGCTAATTCGAGTTGTTCAATAAAGTATTTTTTTTGAATATCTTTATCTACATCATTATAATGATAATCTAACCCTATTTCTCCAATACCAACTATTTTAGGATTGTTTATATTATTTTCTATAAATTTCAAATAATCATTTATTGATTCATCAATTTCTTCTGGATGAATACCTATCGTTCCATAAATATTTTCATACTTATTACAAAGTTCTATAACTTGTCTATTTGATGAATCACTAGCACCACTTACTATCATTATATTACCATTCATCTTTTTTATAACTAAATCTAAATCAGGATAATCTTCTTTATCAAGATGACAATGTGTATCTATCATCATTTCTATCACCAAAAAAATTATACCACACTTTGTAGTATAATTTTATTTTTTTGTTTTAACAATTATATATTTTACTAAAGAGCCTATACATATTATAAAATAAACAAAATCATATATATCAAACTTACGTAGTAAATTAATTAAAACAATTAATGATACTGCGACTACTATAGAAACAACTACTGTGAATTCTTTCTTTTCATCTAATGTCATAATTATCTCCTTTATGTTCTGCAACACTATCAGTATATCATGGTTTTTATTGTAAGTTCAAATATATTCGTTCCCTAAATTATGACATTTTACAACATTTGACAATATTATTGATGTTGAGTGTTTATTTCCTCTAATTTTGCATTTTTATCAATACGTGCAAATAAAGGTTCTGGTGCATTTAATTTAATTTCTGCATTCATTCCTTCAAAATCATCTATTGAATCATAATATCTATTTTCAGTATTTAATTGTTTAAATATTGAAGTGGCAGTTTCTGGTAAGAAAGGTTGAAGTAAAACTGCTCCATGGCGAATAGCTTCTAACAAGTTGTAAATAACTGCAACTAATTCTTCTTTTTTAGATTCATCTTTTGCTAAAGACCAAGGCATTGTTTCATCTATATATTTGTTACTGCGTCTAAATAGTTCAACAATTTCTTCTAAAGCATCAGCTACCCTTAAATCTGTCATTTTAGTATCTACTTTATCTTTAACTGATAATATATCAGCTCTAAAACTATTATCTAAATCACTTAGTGTAGTTGGAACAAGAACATTACCATCAAAATATTTTTGAGCCATACTAATAGTTCTATTAACTAAATTACCTATAACATTAGCTAAATCAGAGTTTATTCTATCAATTAATAATTCATAAGTGAAAGTACCATCACTAGCAAAAGGCATTTCATGAATTAAATAATATCTTACCGCATCAACACCAAAGTATTTAACTAAATCATCAGCATATATGATATTACCTCTTGATTTACTCATTTTATCTTCACCAGATAATAACCAAGGATGACCAAACACTTGCTTTGGTAAGGGTAAATCCAAAGCCATCAACATAATTGGCCAATAAATAGTATGAAATCTTAAAATATCTTTACCAATCAAATGAACATCTGCTGGCCAGTATTTTTTAAATTCTTCACTATGATTACCATCTACATCATATCCTAAGAAAGTAATATAATTTGTAAGAGCATCAATCCAAACATATATAACATGTTTAGGATCAAAGGTTACTGGAATACCCCAAGTAAATGATGTTCTTGATACACAAAGATCTTGTAAGCCTTTTTTTATAAAATTATTCATGATTTCATTCTTTCTACTTTCAGGTTGAATAAAATCAGGGTGTTCTTCAATATACTTTTCTAGTCTCTCTGCATATTTACTCATTTTAAAGAAGTATGCTTCCTCTTTTGCAGGATGAACTTCTCTTCCACAATCTGGGCATTTTCCATCCACAAGTTGTGATTCAGTCCAAAAGGATTCACAAGGCGTACAGTATAATCCCTCATAAGTTCCCTTATAAATATCTCCCTGATCATATAATTTTTTAAATATTTTCGCAACCATTGCTTCATGAGCAGGATTAGTTGTTCTAACAAATTTATCATAACTTGTATTCATAATGTCCCAAATTCTTCTTATTTCTAGTGAAACATCATCAACAAACTCTTGTGGATTAATACCCTTTTCTCTTGCTTTTTCCTCAATTTTTACTCCATGTTCATCTGTGCCGGTTTGAAAGTATACATCATATCCAACTAATCTTTTATAACGAGCGATTGCATCAGCTAAAACTATTTCATATGTGTTTCCGATATGTGGTTTTCCTGATGTATAGGCAATTGCCGTTGATATATAATACTTACCTTTATCCATTTTTATCATCTCCTAATTATTAGTTGTGGAACCAATTCCACCGTTTCTTAAAGTTTTTATTTCTTCTTCATCATCTACTGTTAAATATTTTATAAAAATTCCCTGAATCATAGCTTGGCCTTTTTTTACCGAATAATCTTTGTCACCTTCATTTTGAATTTTAATCCAAATATGACCTTCATTATCACTATTATAATAATCGGCATCTATTACACCAACTTGATTACACATTCGAACATTATACTTAAATCCCATACTACTTCTATCAATAAGAAAAAGTACATCATCACTATTCATTTGTACTCTTACACCTGTTGGTATCTTTTTTATTTTTCCAGGCTTTAAAGTATAATCATACAAAGCAAAGAAGTCATATCCAGCGCTATTCGTAGTACTTCTTTTTGGTAATTGATACTCATTATATGCATCAACATCATCAAATATATCTTCTTTGAATTGTTCTAAACTAATCTTTTCAAATTTTCTCATTTTAACCTCCATATAAAAATCACGCCCGAATAAGGACGTGATTAACGTGGTACCACCTTAATTTGTGTATATACACCTCAAACAATTAACGCTTGCACACGTATTTACCTACATATCGATAAATCAAAAACTGAAACCATTCGAGATATATTGTCTTACTTTTTTTCACCCTACAAAAGCTCTCTAAAAAGACAAATATATCTTTCTTTTCAATATAATCTTTTCAACTGGTGATATTATAACACAACAATACTCTAATCTTCAAGCATTTTCGACAAAAAATTGGCAGCTAACTGACAAATTTTGTTATCTTCTTCTTTTATTTTTTCTGTATCAGAAAGTACTATAACCATACCAAGGGCATCACCATTTGATATAATTGTTGATAAACAATAATTACAAGTTATAGAGTGATCGTTTACTAAATACAAAATCTTTTCGGTGCATTCAGTAATATTTGTCCTGTTTTGAAGGTAATCTATAAGTTGATTACTAATTTGTTTTTCTATAATTTCTTTTTTTAAATTGCCTGCTACTGCTATAAAAATATCGCTATCGCAAATAATTACATCCTTTTTTAATGATGTATGAATTGATTCAACTAAGTTTTCAGCCATTTCTGTAAGTCTATTCATCTCCGAAAATCTTTTTAATATTACATTATCATTATCTATTAAAATTTCTATATTTTCTCCATCTTTTATTCTTAAATTTTTTCTTATTTCTTTTGGAATTACTATCCTTCCAAGTTCGTCTATTCTTCTTATTACACCCGTCGTTTTCATAAATTCCTCCATCCAATTTTATTTTGTCTAATTGTTTGAAATTTATACTTAACATTTATTAATCTTTGTGTTATAATTACTTAAATATTCTAGGAGGATTTAAATGAAAAAAATACTTATTTTCGGACATAAAAAACCAGATACTGATAGTGTGGTTGCGTCTATTGCATTATCATACTTAAAAAATAAATTAGGGTTTAATACAGAGCCAAGAATTTTAGGAGAAATTAATAACGAAACAAAATATATACTAAACTATTTTAATGTTCCAGTTCCTAAATACTTAAATGACGTCAAATTACAAATTAAAGATGTGAATTATTCTAAGGGATATGAAATTGATGAAAAAAAATCCATTTTCAATTGTTATAACTATATTAAAAACAACAAAATAAGTACTTTACCAATTGTCAATTCTAACGGAGAATTTTTGGGCGCTACTAGTATGAAGGATATAGCTAGAGATTTAATAGAAAATAATAGAGAAATATTAAATACATCTTATCAAAATATTCTTGAAACCTTAGACGGAAAAGAGATAACTTCTTTTGATGATGAAATAAAAGGAACAATATTAATTGCCGGGTATAAAAGTACAACATTTATTGAAAATGTAAAGTTGGACAAAAATACGATTTTAATTATAGGAGATAGACACAGTATTATAGAATATGCAGTTAAGCAAGGAATAAAAATGATAATCTTAACTAACGGCATTCAAATTAAAGAAGAACATTTAAAAATTGCTAAAGAAAATAAAGTTAATATCATTTCCACAAATTATAATACATTTAGTGTTTCACAAAAGATTAGCTTATGCAACTACATTTCAACTATAGAAGTTGACAAAAACGTAACCTATGTATATGAAAATGATGAATTAAATGACTTTATAGAATTAGCTAATAGAACAAAATTCAGCAATTATCCTGTCTTAAATAAAAATAATAAATGTTTAGGTGTAATTAGACTAGCTGATGCTTCAGAAAAAAATAAACAAAAAGTAATATTGGTTGATCACAATGAATATATGCAAAGCGTTGATGGTATTGATGAAGCCGAAATATTAGAAATTATAGACCATCATAAAATTAGTGTATCTGATACAAAAATCCCAATTAACTTTAGAAATATGACTGTAGGAAGCACTAGCACAATTATTTATTTGCTTTTCAAAGAAAATAATATTGAAATGCCATACGAAATTGCTGGAATACTAATGGGGGCTATTCTTTCCGATACATTGTTATTTAAATCCCCTACTACAACAAATCTAGACAAAGCAATAGTAAATGATCTCAGTGAGAAAACAAATATCAATTATGAAAATTTCGCATATGACATGTTTAAAGCTGGATCTAATATTCTAGGCAAAACACCAGAGGAAATAATATACTCTGACTTTAAAAATTTCACAATTAATAATAGAAAAATTGGAATTGGACAAGTTTCTACATTAAATCCTGAACATATACTAACAAATCAAAATACTTATATAGAATTATTAAATAAAATAAGTAAGGATTTAAATTATGACATCGTAGCATTATTTATAACTGATATTATGAATAATTGCTCACATTGCTTATATAATGAATCAGCAAAGAATATTTTAGAATCTTGTTTCTCTAATAACTTCTACCAAGGTATTTCACTTCCTGGAGTTATATCTAGAAAAAAACAAATTATTCCAACTATAATGGATGTTTTAGAAAAAGAAAAAGCGTAATATTGATGTAAAAAGTGCATCATGTCTACGCTTTTTCTAATATATTTAATAAATCTATTAAATAATAAATAAAATGTTTATCTAAATTAACTATATCTAAAGTTATAACTAATCTTTTAAAACGCATTCCAAATCTAAATTTTCGAGATATCTTAGATAAATTGATGAACAAATCATCAATTTTTATTTTATTTGTTAAATCTAATGGAAGCCATATTTCTATATTATTTTTATTCTGTTTTATATCTCTAATACCCAATTTTTTAGCTTTTTTCTCAAATAATTCTTCATACATATAAATAATAATATCTTCATTTAATTTACCAAAACGATCTTCTAATTGATTTTGAACATTTTTTAATTCATCCATATTATTAATGTTATTAATCAACTTATGAATATAAATTTTTAAATCGTCTTCTTTTACATAATTATCAGAAATATTTGTTGTTACCTCTATCAAAGGAAGTGTTTCACTCTCGTTAACCTCTAGAGTAGTAATGCCTTTTTGCCTATTTATCTCATCATCCAGTAATTTCATAAACATATCAATCCCTACAGAATCTATAAAGCCTGATTGTTCACTTCCCAATATATCTCCTGCTCCACGTATAGATAGATCTCTTTTTGCAATTGCAAAGCCACTGCCTAATTCGGTAAATTCCTTTATAGCCTTTAATCTTTTTTCAGCAACTTCAGATAGAATCTTATGTTTGTTATACATTAAATAACAATAAGCTATACGATTACTACGACCAACTCTTCCTCTTAACTGATATAATTGCGATAAGCCAAATCGATCTGCATCTATAACAATTAAAGTATTAACATTAGGTATATCGATACCGGTTTCTATTATTGTTGTACAAATAAGAACATCACTCTCTTTATTAATGAATGACATCATAATATTTTCAAGCTCTGTTTTATCCATTTGTCCATGTGCACTAGTTATCCTAGCTTCAGGGACTAATTTTTGTATCTCATGAATTTTTTCATCCATATTATTAATTTTATTATATAAAATAAATACTTGTCCCTGACGTGCTAATTCTTTATGAATAGCATCTTTAATAATTTGATTATTTTCAGATAATACATAAGTTTGTACTGGTAATCTATCAACTGGTGGTGTTTCAATAACTGATAAATTTTTAATTCCTGACATCGACATCTGTAAAGTTCTAGGTATTGGAGTTGCAGATAAAGTTAAAACATCAATGTTACTTTTTATTTGTTTTATTCTTTCTTTATGTTTAACTCCAAATCTTTGTTCCTCGTCTATAACAAGTAGGCCCAAGTCTTTATAAGTTATTTGGTCATTTAATAATTTATGTGTACCAAATACAACATCTATTTTGCCTTCTTTTAAGCCTTCTAATATCTTTGTAGTTTCTTTTGCGGAAACAAAACGATTAAGTAAAGCAATATTTATAGGATAATTTTTAAAACGCTCTAAAGCATTTTTATAATGTTGGTTAGATAGTATAGTGGTTGGACATAGAAACGCTACTTGTTTACCAGACAGAACTGCTTTAAAAATAGCTCTAAATGCGACTTCTGTTTTACCATATCCTACATCTCCACATAATAATCTATCCATTGGAACAATTCTTTCCATATCATGTTTAATTTCTTCTGATGCTTTTAACTGATCCCCTGTTGGAGTAAATTCAAATTCATTTTCAAATTCTAATTGATTTTTATCGTCTTTCACAAAGGCAAACCCTTTAGTGTTTTCTCTTTCAGCATAAAGTTTAATAAGATCTCCAGCTATACTTTCAACCTTCTTTTTAACTCTTAACTTTGTCTTTTGCCATTCTGTTCCATTTAATTTATTTAATTTTGGAACAATTCCATCTCCAGATGAGTATTTTGTTATTAGCTCTATTTTCTCAACAGGTATATATAATTTATCACCATCTTTATACTCTATTTGTAAATAGTCTTTTTTTAAACCATTTTTATTTAAAGTAGTAAGCCCAAGATATCTACCTATTCCATGAGCATAATGAACAATATAATCACCAGGATTTAGCTTATCAATATTCTTTATTTTAGTTCCAATTCTGAAATTACTTTTATACTTTACATTCTTATCTTTTGTATTAAAAATGTGACGAGACGAAATAATTATGTAGTTTTCACATTCAAAACTATCATTTATCTTTTTTAGGATTAAATTTATTTTACCTTCAAATATTTCATCTTCATTTGTAACTACAATATTATCTGTATCTAAAATTGACTCTAAATTGGTTAATTGGTATCTGTTGTCTAAACAAATAATAATAGTTTTCTTATTTCTAATATATTTTTTTAATGTATCATTCAATTCATCTTTATCTTTAAAGAAAGTATCAAATTCTTTAATATTATAAATAGTTTTATCTGACAATTTTAAATCATCAAAAGATATAAAATTTATATATTTCCCGGGAAATAATTCTTCCAAAGAGAAGATGTAGTTTTTATCTTTTTCTATTCCTTGGGAAATATTATATTCAACTATCTCATTTAGAGTTTCCTCATATCCTAGCTTTATTTCATCATAATCATTAAATACAGTTAAATCAGAGGTTAAAAAATCTCTAATACTACTGTTTTGTGTACTATTAACAATTATATTATCTGTGTTAGGATATATATATATTTGATCTAATTTTTTTAAACTAAGTTGAGTATTAACGTCAAAAATTCTAATACTTTCTATTTCATCATCGAAGAATTCCAATCGCACTGGATTTTCCATAGATACTGGGTATATATCAATTACAAAACCTCTAACTGCAAAATCACCAGTTTTTTCTACTAAAGTTTCTTTTTCATATCCAAGATCTACCAATCTTTCAACTAATTTACTAAAATCAAATGTCATACCGGTTTTTAAATTTAAAATACCATTAAGAAATCTATCTTTATCAGGAAGATATTTTAAATATCCCATTAAATTAGTTATAACTATATAATTATTATCTTTAGATAATTCTATTAATGTTTCTATTCTCTTTATTTTTAGTTCTGGTGATGCGGCTAAAACCTCACTAGTTAAAAAATTATCCATGGGAAATAATAATACTTTTTCTGTATAATTATTTATATATTGATACAAAGTGTTTGCCTCATATAAGCTATTTGTTACAACTAAAAAACCTTTGTTTCTATTTTTAAACATTTCATAGCAATACATAGCCTTTAATTCACTATTTAAACCAATTATATTAGATGTATCAAAATTAAATTTTGAACTTATTACTTTCATTAATACTCACCTCCTAACGACAAAAATGATACATTTGTATCATTAATTCTTTTTATTATATTTATTCATTAATCTATCAAAGTCCAATGAAAGGAAATCATCAATTATATTTTCACTAATTTTAATAGCATCTTCTAAAACATCATACTCTTCTTTAGTAAATTTCCCTAAAACATAATCTTTCGTTTCAATGTTTTTATTGTTTGATATTCCTATTTTTAAACGTTTATATTTATTACTTCCAAGATTCAATTCTATGTTTCTAAGACCATTATGCCCACCACAACTGCCATGTTCACGAAGCTTAATCTTCCCAACTGGCATATCTAAATCATCATTAATAACAAGAATATCCTCAATGTTTATTTTATAAAATTTAACATAATCTCTTACAACTTCACCAGAAAGATTCATATATTTTTGAGGTTTCAAAAACATAACTTTTTCATTATTAATTGAAGTTTCACAATATAAACCACTAAATTTATTTTTATTAAATTCTAAACCTTTTTTTGAAGTATAATTATCAACAGCCATAAATCCTACATTATGTCTTGTCTTTTCATATTCACGTCCTGGATTACCTAATCCAACAATTAATTTCATAATTCACCTACTTACTTATATTGTGATAAATATTATATATTTCTTTTTTTGCAACATTTCTATCTTTTGCAACTAACTTTATGGCATCATTAACACTATTTCCTTCTTTTATATAAGCCGTAACATGTTCTACTACACTTATATTTGTATAATCAACACAATCATTATTTCCCTCAACAACTACAACAAATTCACCTTTTATATTATCAAATTTATCAATAACCTCAGTAATTGTTCCTCGCACTACTTCTTCATATTTCTTACTTATTTCTTTAGAAATAGAAATTTTCCTATTCCCAAAAATTTTATTAATATCTTCTAAAGTTTCTTTTAAACGATGAGGTGACTCGTAAAAAATTATAGTTGCTTTTTCTTTTTTTAATTCTTCCAATTCTTTATTTCTTTTTGATTGTTTACTATTTAAAAATCCATAAAATAGAAACGGAGAAGGATTAAGACCAGATGTTATTAAAGCTGGAATAAGAGCAGTTGGACCTGGAAGACCAACCACATTATATCCTTTTTCAATAGCAACTTTTACTAAATCGTAACCTGGATCACTTATAATTGGAGTACCCCTATCCGTAACAATACCAACATCATTTCCATCTTCTAAATATTTTAAAAACTTCTCTTCGTTCTCTTTTTCATTGTATTCATGACTTGATATAAGTTTTTTCTTAATATTTAAATGATTCAATAATAAGGATGTAACCCTAGTATCTTCAGAAAAAATTACTTCAACCATTTTAAGTGTATTAACTGCCCTTAACGTAATATCATCTAAATTTCCAATTGGAGTTGGAATTAGATATACTGTTGGACTTCCATCATAACTCTTTTGAAACATACATTCACCTCTCAAAATATTTTAAAACCTCTTTTGTATATTCACCATTTTCATCATGAACAATTAAGTTTTCTAGAATTTTTAAACCTGGATTACCGTTTTTTCTACCTTCGACCAAAACCATATTAGCGTCTCTTCCTATTTTAGGATAAACAAATCTTATTTTTTTTGGTTCAATATTATGATTTCTCATTGAACATAAAATATCAACTAATCTATCAGGTCTATGAACAATTGCAACTACGCCATTATTTTTTAACAATTTTCTAGATATATTAAATAATTCTTCCAAATTTAATTTAATTTCGTGACGAGCAATTGTTTTTGCATCATTTTTATTTAGCTTTGATTGTTCACAAACCTTAAAAAATGGTGGGTTACAAGTTATTACATCAAAAAAATCACTTTCTATATTTTTACTCAAATTATTTATATCATCATTTATTATTGTTATTTGTTCTGAAAGATCATTCTCTAGAACTGATTCTTTTGCTAATTCTGCAATTTCTTTTTGAATTTCCACACCAATTATCTTAGCATCTGTTTTTGTAGATAAAATAAGTGGTATAGGGCCGTTTCCACATCCTATATCCATTATTTTAGTTATGTTTTTGTTCAATGTAACAAAATTAGGAAGTAAAACGGAATCTAAAGAAAAGTTAAAACTTTCTGTATCTTGAAAAATATACATATCATTATATCCTAATAAATAATTTTTAACTTTCATCTTCTAACTGAACCTCTATAACTCCTATTTTAGGAACATCTACTGAATATCTCTTATTTAAAATATCTAAATTTATTACTTTTCCTTCACCTTTTTCTGTTGGAACAGTTTGTCCAACTTTTGGCAAACCTTTTCTACTACATTTATAATTTTCATCTTCGTATTTTAGACAACATAATAAACGACCACATAAACCATTTATCTTAGAAGGGTTTAGTGCTATATTTTGATTTTTTGCCATATTGATAGAAACAGAATCTAAATCCTTTAAAAACCTAGAACAACACAATTGTTGACCACATAAACCACAACCACCAACTTCTTTAGCTTTATCTCTTGATCCTATTTGTCTTAATTCAATTCTTGTTTTATATTTATTCGCTAATTCCTTTGCTAAATCCCTAAAATCAATTCTAGAATCTGATAAAAATCTAAATAGCAATTGTTCACGATCAAAAGTATAATGTGCATCAACTAAAGACATATTTAAGTTGTTTTTTTCTACTAGCTCTTTACAATAAATTAATGCTTTCTTTTCGATTTGTTGATTCTTTTTATTTTTTAAAAAATCCTCTTTGGTAGCTATACGAACTATTTCACTTAATGGTTTATTATATTGTTTTTCATCTATATCATAGTTTTCTAATTCGACAGTACCAAACTCTAAGCCTTTTTCTGTTTCTACAATTACAGTAATACCCTTTTTCAGTTTTTTATTACCTGGTAAAAAATTATATACAGTTTTATTATTATTAAATTTAACTCCAACTACTTCTATCATCTAATCACCTTCTAACATTAAAATTAATTTATCTAATACTAAGTTAAGATTACAATTATATTTTAATCTCTCCTCTATTTTTAATATTGTTAATATTTTGTTTGCTAAACTATCTGTATCATTTTTAGAAACTATTAATTCTAATACGTCTCTATTCTCTACAAATATTTTTTCTGATTTGATTATTGTATAATTCAAAGCTTCATTATACAATAAAAGCAATATTTTTAAATACTCTTGAAACAAGAGTTTATCCTTTAAAATTATTGAACATATTGTATTTTCTTTTAAAAGTGTATCTCTTTTATTATTTTCTATAGATTTAATAAATTTAATAACAGAACTTAACATATTTTTGCTTTGTTCACTTTGAATAAATTCTATCTGTTTTGTTTTATCATCAAATATATAATTTGCTACACGTTCTAAATCAGTATTTCCTATTACATTCTTTTTATTTATTAATTTTACTTTCTGACATCTTGAGGAAATTGTATCAAGTAACATTTCAGCATTGTTAACAACTAATATGGCAACTATATTATCTTCAGGTTCTTCCAAAAACTTTAAAATGGAATTAGCTGCAGCTTCGTTCATTTTTTCAGCCTGATCTATAATATATACTTTCGTGGATGCCGTTACTGCTTTGGTAGAAAAATCCTTTTGAAGACCATTTAATTGATCTTTTTTTATCCACATACCATCTGGTCTTACTATTTCCAACTCTGTATTATTACCATTATCAATTTGTGTACAAAGATCACAATTCCCGCAAAGATTATAGTCAACATTTTTTTTAGGACATAGTATGGCTTTAGCAAACGATAAAGCAAAATCATAGCCTCTATAGTAATTATTAGTTTCTATAATATAAGCATGGGAAATATTTAAACTTTTTAACTGTCTATATAGTATTTCACAAGCTATATGATTATCTGCATAATATTCACTAAGCATAACATACTTCCTTTCTATCAAAACACAAAAAATATCAATGCAATTAATGATAGTAATGCTGGTACACCAAATATAGCAACATATAAGACAGTTAGTATATTTAATGGTACCAAAATTCCTAATGGTACTGCAATTAAATTATAACCATAAATTAAAAACATTGAAAAAACTATTTTTTTTAATATTTGAAATATTTTTTTTAACATATATCTTCACCTCTATAAATGATATGAAGATACACAACTAATTAGATATTTTTTTTCTATCTTCTAAAGCTAATTCTAAAGTTAAAGTATCGATATAATCCATATCTGTTCCTAATGGAACTCCATGAGCAATTTTAGTGACCAATACTTGAGTATTTTCAAATATTTTTGAAATATATAATGCGGTTGTTTCACCTTCTATGCTAGGTTTTACTGCGATAATTATTTCTTTTATATTCTCTTGTTCTACTCTATCAACTAAAGATTTTATATTTATATCATCTGGTGTTATTCCATCTAAAGGAGAAATAAGCCCATTTAAAACATGATATTTTCCTGAAAATGATTCTGTTCTTTCAAACATAATTATATTTTTAGGATATTCTACAACACATAAAACATCACTTTTACGATTTTTATCACTACATATTTCACAAATATCTTCTTCAGAAAAATTATTGCAAATTTTACATTTTTTAATTTTATTTTTTGCATCTAATAAAGACTTAGCAAAAAACTCAACTTGATCTTTATCTTCTTCTAATATTGATAAAGCCATTCGTTCTGCTGATTTTTCACCAACACTAGGTAATTTTTTTAAACTATCTATTAAATTTCTTATACTTTTTGGATAATTATACATTAAAATAAACCTGGCATTCCTTGAGCATATTTGCCTAATTTTTCTTCGGTTTCTTTTTCTATTTGCTTTAAAGTATCGTTAACTGCAACCATAATCATATCTTCTAACATTTCTATATCATCATTTTCTATTGTATCAGCATCTATCTTTACTTCAACTAATTTTTTAGCGCCTGTCATTTTAACACTTACTAAAGATGATTTTGATTCAAATACTTTATTGTTTATTTCATTTTGAGCTTCTAACATATCTTTTTGTAATTTTTGAGCTTGTTTCATTATAGCTTGCATATTCATATTATCTTTCCTCCTAATTATAGTTTATTGCATCACTAAATAAATTTTCTATTTCATTTTTATTTTCATTTTTTAATATTTTACTTATATTTTCTGTTTCCTCAACATATGTATACTGTTTGATATGGGAATTAAATTCTTTCTTAATTATTTCCCAGGAAATATTATCTGTCGAAATAACTTTGTAGTTATGTTTAAAAACCTTAGCAATAATTTCTTCTATTTTTAAAATATTCTCATTAAATAAGTCACTATCAGTTTCTGTATTAAATACGTAAATAAGATAATCTTCACTTGCTGCCTTTAAATTACCGTCTAAAATAATAGATACATATTTACTGTAATCTAAATTTATTAAAAGTGGTTTTAAATCATCTTCTAATGATTTTACTTTTGTTAGTTCTTTTTTATTAAAATTTGCTAGAGTATTATTTATTCTTATTTCTTTTATCTGTTTTAATTTTTCTTTTATTTCTTGATTAATTTGTACAAATGAATTATCAATTTTATTTGAAGCATTATCTTCCGATTTTAATTCCTTTTTATTTTCTATTGGTTTTACTTTTATATCTATTTTTGTATCTACTTTTGGTGTATTTATTTTTTCTTGTTTATTTTGTACTTTATCATAATTAAGCAGTTTTAAAATCAATAATTCAAATTGTAATCTCTGTACTGTACCTTTTTTTATAATAGATAAATTTTGGTTCATCGTATCTATTATATCGATTAATTCTAATTTTGATAATATTCCAGCCATACTTTTATATATTTCAATATCATAATTCGTATCAATCAAATATTGGGGAGCTTCTTCAACTATCAATACATTTTTGAAGAATAAGATTAATTCTTCCAATATTTTGGTGAAATTTTTACCATTTTCATCAAAATTATCGATTTTTTTTAATACTTCATATACATTTTTATTTAAAATTTCTACTGCAAATTTAGATAACTCTTCTTGTGTTAGTGTTCCGTTAATTAAATGAACATCCTCTACTGTTATTTCATTTTGTGTAAATGATGAAACTTGATCAAGGATACTTAAAGAATCTCTCATTCCACCATCAGCTAATCTTGCTATTTCCCTTATACTATCTTCTGTTATTTTAATATTTTCTTTATCACAAATATCTTTTAACCTTTTAAAAATATAGTTATTGCTTATCTTTTTAAAGTCAAAGCGTTGACACCTTGATAATATAGTTAGTGGTATTTTTTGAGGTTCAGTCGTTGCTAATATAAAAATAGCATGTTTAGGTGGTTCTTCTAATGTTTTTAATAAAGCATTAAAAGCCCCTGTAGTAAGCATATGAACCTCATCAATTATGTATATTTTATACTTGCCTAAAGATGGTACTAGATTAACTTTATTACGTAATTCTCTTATTTCGTCTACCCCATTGTTTGAAGCAGCATCTATTTCTATAACATCAACATGATTTTTATTAATATTTTGTGTACAATTTACGCACTTATTACAAGCAACACCATCGATTAAGTTTTCACAATTAACTGATTTTGCTAATATCTTTGCTATACTTGTTTTACCAGTTCCTCTAGGGCCTGTAAACAAATAAGCGTGATTTATATTACCAAGTTTTAAAGAGTTTAATAGCGTTTTCACTATTATATCTTGACCAACTACATCAGAAAAATCTATAGGTCTATATTTTCTATATAATGCTTGATACATATTAATCACCTCTTGTTTTATTATATCATTTTGAATATTATTTTTTAATTATTTTACCTCTTTTCTTTAAAAAAAGATTTTATACAGTCAATATATTCATCTGATATTTTACATTCACAAATTTCTAACTTTGATTCTATATTATATTTGCTTTTAAATCCGAAATTCATATTTTTTAATCCATAATTAATCTTTCTTATTCGCGATTGTTCTATTGCACCATAGCACATTAAGCAGGGCTCCATCGTTGTATATATTTCACATCCATCTAAATGCCATGTTTTTAATTTTTTACACGCTTTTTCTATAGCTATAATTTCAGCATGTTTAGTAGTCATTTTTTTATTTTCTTTTTTATTATAAGCTTTGGATACTATTTTTCCATTCTTAACAATAACAGTACCTATGGGTACTTCTTGTTTTTTATATGCCTTTAACGCCTGTTTTAAAGCTAAATTCATAAAATCATTCATTTTTTATCACCCTTACAATGTTTCACGTGAAACATAATTTTATTTTTACAACGTTTCACGTGAAACATCATAAAAAAAGCACACACATTTAGAGGATCTTAAGGCTGCTATTTTCCAATTCTGACCTGGTTCAAACATAAATGTTGTGCACTAATAATATATTATATTTTTAACATTTTTTCAACATTATATAATCTAATTTATAATAAAATTAAAAATAACCATATATGTTCCACGTGAAACATGCATAATAATTTATAAAAATTTATTTCCCGGGAAATAGTCCTATAGAAAAAGAATGTTTCACGTGAAACATTCTTTTATTATTCAATTATTTGTTCAGTAGCATCTTCGCTTTCATCACTATCTTCTTTTTTTAATATTGATATATTTCCAACCTTTTGGTTATCTTTTAAATTTATTAATCTTACACCTTGAGCTACTCTACCTGTATTAGATACTTGTATTAAATTTAAACGTATAATTATTCCAGAATTAGTAACAATCATTAGATCTTCATCACCATCAACCATCCTGAAAGCAACTATATTACCGTTTTTTTCTGTTATATTTAATGCTTTTACACCTTTACTACCACGATGTGTCATTCTATATTCATCTATATTAGTTTTCTTTCCATAACCATTTTCTGTTACTATTAATACATTTTTATTTGGTTCAGAAACTTCACATCCTACTGCTTTGCCATCATCTACTTCAATTCCTTTAACACCAGCAGCACTTCTACCCATAACTCTAATTTCATCTTCTTTAAATCTTATCATTCTTCCATTTGAAGATGCAATTAATATTTGGTTGTCTCCAGTAGTTTTTTTAACATCAAGTAATTCATCATCTTCTCTTAGAGTTATTGCAAATTTACCATTTGATCTAATACTATCAAATTCTTCAAGTTTAGTTCTCTTAACTAAACCAGTTTGTGTACAAAATACAATATATTTAGATTCGTCGTTATTTTCTATCTTTAACATAGCTTTAACAACCTCTTCTTTTTCTATTGGTAATAAATTAATTATTGGAATTCCCTTTGATTGCCTATTAAACAAAGGAATTTCATAGCCCTTTAATCTATATACTTTTCCCTTATTTGTAAAGAATAATATATAATCATGGGTTGTCATAGAAAGTAAATATTGTACAAAGTCTTCTTCATTTGTAGACATTCCTTTAATTCCGACTCCACCTCTATTTTGAGATTTAAAATTATCGCTTAATACACGTTTGATATATCCTTTGTTAGTTAAAGTAATTACAATATCTTCAACTGGAATTAATGATTCATCTTCTATATAATCTATTGCTGACATATCAATTTTTGTTCTTCTATCATCGCTATATTTGTTTTTAATTTCAGTTAATTCTAACTTAATTATATCTAAAACTTTTTGTTCAGAGCCTAAAATTGCTTTTAATTCCTTAATACGTTCTAATAAATCATTTAATTCATTTTCAATCTTATCTTTTTCTAGACCAGTTAATCTTCTTAACTTCATTTCCAAAATAGCTTCACATTGAATTTCATCTAAAGGAAATTTAGACATTAACTGTTCTTTAGCTATGTCATCTGTCTTTGAAGCTTTAATTATCTTAATAACTTCATCAATATTATCTAGAGCTACTTTTAAACCTTCTAAAATATGAACTCTCGCTTCACATTTATTCAAATCAAATCTTGTTCGTCTTATAATAATTTCTTTTTGATAATCAATATATTTAGTTATGATATCTTTAAGTCCAAGCGTTTTTGGTACACCATTATCAAGCATCAAGAATATAATTCCATAATTTGTTTGAAATTGAGTATGTTTATATAAATTATTTAAAACAACTTGTGGATTTGCATCTCTTTTTAATGTAATAGTTATTTTAATACCATCTTTTAAGTCAGTATGATAATCAGAAATACCATCTATTGTTTTATTATGTACTAATTCTGCAACTTTGTTTTTTAATTCCATTGTGTTAACACCATATGGAACTTCATCAATTACTATATAATTTTTACCATCTTTTTCTTCTATAGTAGCCTTACTTCTTATAGTAATAGTACCACGACCTGTTTCATAGGCCTTTTTAATACCGCTATTACCTAAAATTATGCCCCCAGTAGGAAAATCTGGTCCTTTTATATATTCCATCAAACCTAAAGTATCAATATCCGGATTATCAATATAAGCAATACATCCATCTATTACTTCTCCCAAGTTATGTGGTGGAATATTAGTTGCCATACCTACAGCAATACCCATTGTTCCATTAACTAATATATTTGGAAATCTTGATGGTAAAATTGATGGTTCTTTTTCAGATTCATCAAAGTTTGGAATAAAATTAACAGTATCTTTATTAATATCTCTTAATAATTCCAATGATATTTTTGATAATCTAGATTCGGTATAACGCATTGCTGCTGCACCATAACCCTCAATATTACCAAAGTTACCATGCCCATCTACTAACATATGACGATAATTAAAGTCTTGAGCCATTCTTACCATTGCTTCATATATTGAAGAATCTCCATGTGGGTGATATTTTCCCATTACATCTCCAACTATACGAGCTGATTTTTTATGAGGTTTATCTGGTGTATATCCAGATTCATACATTGACCATAAAATTCTACGATGAACTGGCTTTAAACCATCACGTAAATCTGGTAAAGCACGTGATACTATTACACTCATAGAATACTCTAAAAATGATGATTTTACCTCTTCTACTATGTTATTTTCTTCTAATCTATCTCTACTATGATCCATATATTACACCTCCTAAATATCCAAATTTTCTACATATACTGCATTTTCTTCTATAAATTCTCTTCTTGGTTCTACTTCATCACCCATTAATTTAGAGAATACTTCATCTGCAGCTATTAAATCATCTACAGTTATTTTTCTTAGTATTCTTGTATTTATATCCATTGTTGTTTCATTTAATTCTTCTGCATCCATTTCTCCTAAACCTTTCATACGAGCTATATCATATTTTGTATTAGGATTTAATGAAGCTAGATAAGAATCTCTTTCTTCTTCATTTAAAACATATTTAATTGTTTTACCATGCTTTATACAAAATAATGGTGGTTGAGCTGCATACACATGTCCTGCTTCTACTATTGGTCTAAAGAATCTGTAGAATAATGTTAATAATAAAACTCTAATATGTGATCCATCAACATCGGCATCGGTCATGATTATTATTTTATGATATCTTAATTTACTTAAATCAAATTCATTTCCTATACCTGTTCCAAAAGCTGTTATAATTGTTCTAATTTCTTCATTTGATAAAGCTCTATCTAATCTAGCTTTTTCTACATTAAGTATTTTACCTCTTAACGGTAAAATAGCTTGAGTCATTGAATTTCTACCTTTAATAGCAGATCCTCCAGCCGAATCTCCCTCGACTAAAAATATTTCGCATATTTTAGGATCTTTATCTTTACAATCGACTAATTTTCCACCAAAATTAACTACATCTAGATCACTTTTTCTTCTTGTTAATTCTCTTGCTTTCTTTGCCGCTACTCTAGCACGTGCTGCTGTCATTGTTTTTTCTATTATTAATTTAGCTTCATCTGGATTTTCCATTAAAAATCTTTCAAATCCCGCAGAAAAAACATTATCAGCAAGTTTTCTTACTTCAGAATTTCCTAATCTTCCCTTTGTTTGGCCTTCAAATTGTGGATTAGGATGTTTACAAGAAACGATCATTGTTAATCCTTCTTTAACATCATCACCAGTTAAAGAATCATCTTTTTCCTTTAAAAAATTATTTTTTCTTGCATAATTATTTATTATACGAGTTAAAGCTCTTCTAACTCCCTCCTCATGAGTACCACCATCGTGAGTATTAATATTATTAACAAATGAATAAATACTATCAGTATAACCAGAATTATATTGCATAGCTACTTCAAACATAACACCATCATCTTCACCTTCTAAGTGAATTATTTGTTCATGAATTGGTGTTTTATTTCTGTTTAAATATCTTACATATTCACTGATTCCACCTTCATAATGGAATACTTCTCCAGTTGTGTCTTCATCGTCTCTATCATCTCTTAATATTAATCTTAAACCCTTATTTAA
Source organism: uncultured Bacilli bacterium (assembly GCA_934120265.1). GTDB lineage: Bacteria > Bacillota_I > Bacilli_A > RF39 > UBA660 > SIG204. The sequence continues at coordinate 96,347 of CAKOTU010000002.1, read as the reverse complement.
AAAAGCTAATTCTCTTGTTCTTGTTTTTAATGTTTCATAATCATATATGTCTGTATCAAAAATTTCTGGATCTGGTTTAAATGAAACTGTTGTTCCTGTTCTATTAGGATCACAATCACCTATAACTGTTAATTTTTGAATGATTTTTCCACCATCAGCAAACTTTGCTTCATATATTTTTGAATCTTTATAGACTGTTACTGTTACCCATTTAGATAAAGCATTAACAACACTAGCACCTACTCCATGAAGACCTCCAGATACTTTATATCCTCCGCCTCCAAACTTTCCACCAGCGTGTAAAACTGTATAAACTGTTTCTACTGTGGATAGACCTGTTTTTGGATGTACTCCAACAGGAATACCTCTACCATTATCCTTAACTGTAATAGAATTGTCTTTATTAATTATTATTTCAATATTATTACAATATCCAGCTAAAGCTTCATCTATAGAATTATCTACTATTTCCCATACTAAATGATGCAACCCTTTTACATCTGTTGTTCCTATGTACATACCAGGACGTTTTCTAACAGCTTCTAAACCTTCCAATACTTGAATATCAGATGCATCATAATGTTGATTATTTTGTTCCATTTCATTCCACCTCTTCTATTTTGCCACCATTTATCTTTATTAGATTTGATGTATTAATTAAATTTTCATCTAAATTTGATAAATCTGTCGTTGTTATAATTGTTTGAATCTCGTTATTAATATAATTTAATAAACTATTTTTTTTATTATTGTCTAATTCACTAAATACATCGTCTAAAAGTAATATAGGCTTTGTCTGTTTAAAATCATTAAAGATATTTATTTCAGACAATTTAAATACTAAAACTCCTAAACGTTGTTGCCCTTGTGAACCATACAATTTTAAATTTTTATCATCATATATAAATTCAAAATCATCTTTTTGAGGACCTAATAATGTGATTTTATACTTTTTATCTTTATATAAATTTTTTCTATATTCCTCTTTTATTTTAGATTTTATATCTACCTCATTAAAATCTAAATGATCAAAATTTGTCTTATATACAACTTCATAATTATCGTTATTATATATTTTTTTACTTATAAGTTTACTATATTGATTGATTTTTGAAATATATTTTTTTCGCATTTTATATATATAAATACTTTTATCAATTAAATGATCTGTTATTATATCAAAATAATTTTCATCAAAATCAATTCTATCGACATATTTTTTCAAATAATCATTTCTTATTTTTAATAGTTTATTATAGTCACTTATATTTTTAAAATATATACTTGATAACTGACTTAATTGAATATTCAAATATCTTCTTCTTACTTCAGGATTACCTTTTATCAAATTCAAATCATCGGGATAAAAGAAAATTGTATTAATATTAGATATATAATCACTAATTTTATTTATTTTATCATCATTTATTTTTAATAGTTTCTTATGATTAACTAATTCTATAGAATATTTATTGGTTAAATCATTATCTTTAATAATTCCTTCAACAAATAAACTATCTTCCCCGTTCTTTATTAAATTATTATCTAAAAAAGAATGATGTGATTTAGTTACAGATAAATAGTATATAGATTCTAATAAATTTGTTTTTCCTTGAGCATTATTTCCGTAGATAATATTAATACCAGGAGTAAAATCTAACACTAATTTTTCATAATTTCTAAAATTATGTAATTTTATATTACTTAAATACATATAACACCCCTGTTTTTGATATTTTTAAGGCTGTAGAAGAAAAAAAGTATATTTTTAATATTCCTATACATCATATATATTATATCATAAATTTGATAATAAAAAGCAAAAAAATAGGCTTTTTTGCCTATTTTTTTATAATTATTGATTTTTTCTACTTCTTAAAATTGATTCCAATCTTGATGCACGTAAAATTTGACTTTCTAATGAAAAAATTGAAATACTAAAATTAACTATACTATCATTTTTAAATACTATATCAGATCCCTCATTATTTCTTAAATAAGTTTTTAAATTATTTAAGGAAACCCAAGAACAATTAATTAGTCTTGGAGATGTTGTAGGAAAAAATATTATATTTTTGCTCTCTTCTATTATGATTGGTAATTTATAATTCATTCCTATCATATTTTTTGTTCCTTCATATCTACCTTGATATGTACTACCATAATAATTACAACTATCATCAATTATTTCAAAACATGGTTTATTAACAATATACTCATTATCCAACTCAATAACTTTTGATGTATACTCATCTATTGGTATAACAGCTAATGTACCACTATTTATTTCATAATTTTCTAACATAAATTCACCTCCCTCTACTTATAAATTTCCACAAAAATTGGAAATTTCCTTTCTTATACTCTATTTTTTTGTCATTTTTTGTCGAAATTTGTCAAAAAAAAGAAAAAATTGTACTTTTTTTCAATTTTTTCTCTCTTTTTAATAAGTTCTTATTGGTAATATTAATTGAATTAAATCATCATTTTCTGCATTTTTAATAATTATTGGTTTTACTTCACCATTAAATAATAATTTAACATTCTCACATTCCATTACTTTTAAAGCATCCATCATAAATTTTGAACTAAATGCTATTTTAATATTATTATTATCATAATCTATAATACTTAATTTTTCTTCTACATTACCTATTTCAGGAATATTTGATTTTAATATAATTTGTTCATTTTCTATATTTAATTTAACAGTATTCTTATCTGCTTCATTAGTTAATAATGACGCTCTATCTATAGAATTATATAAATCTTTTAGATTTACTGTTAATGTTGCTGTAAATTCATTAGGTATTAATTTTGAAGCATCTGGATAAGTACCATTAATAAGTCTTGACATAAATATAATTGTATCAAACATAAATATAATTTTATTATTAAATATATGTATTTTAATTTCATCTTCATCATTAGTAAGTAACTTTAATAATTCATTTAAATTACGTGTTGGAATAATAATATTAATTTTTTCACTAATTGCTGTGGATAATTTTATCTTTTTACTAGCTAATCTATATGAATCTGTAGCTGTACATTCTAATATATCATCTGTTATTTTTAAATTGATACCAGTTAATACAGGTCTAGACTCTTGAGTTGACGTAGCAAAAATAGTTTGATTAATTATATTTTTAAATACTTTTTGGTTTAAAACAATTGGTGTTTTACTCTCTTCTAATTCTAATCTAGGAAAATCACTAACTAAATTACAATTTAAATTAAATGATGAATTAGTTGTATTAATAAATATTTTTGAATCCATTACTTCTTCTATATCTATTATTTCATTTGGTAATTTTTTAATAATATCATATATATATCTACCAGAAACAACAATATCTCCTAAAGTATCTATTTTTTCAATATCTTCTTTTTTAATAAAAGTTTTAATAGAAATTTCATTATCAGTACTTAATAAATATAAACCTTCATTTGTAAGTTCAAATTTAATACAGTTTAATATAGGTATTAAATTTTTATTTGATATTCCTTTAATAACATAATTTAAATGTTCCATTAATATATTTTGTTTAATTTTTAATTTCATAAATAAACCTCCCTATAATTTTTATTTTTATAATAGTTATTTTTATTATTAGTGTGTAAAATGTATAAAACTATCATTTTTCTTTTATTTTCAAGGACAAACAGTAATTTTATATTGTGGAAAAAATGTTGTTTAAATTTGTTTTTCCACCACTATTTTATTTGATTAACTATTTTATTAATTTGTTCTTCTAACTCACTGTTAGTTTTAATCTCTTTTTTTATCTTATCTACTGAATGCATTACTGTAGTGTGATCTTTTCCACCAAATTCTAATCCTATTTTAGGTAAAGATTCGGAAAGATAAGTTCTACATATATACATACCTATTTGTCTAGGAACAGAAATACTTGACATTCTTTTCTTACTTTTTATATCTTCTACAGAAATATTATAAGCATTGGCAATTAACTGTTGTACTTGTTCAATTTTATTTTTTGATATAATGCTTTTAACGAAATAGTCTTTTAAAGCCTCTGTTGCTAATTCTATTGTAATATCAGATCCATTCATAATAGTTGCATAAGCGAATACTCTTGTAATAGCTCCTTCAAGTTTTCTTATATCAGAAGTACAATTGCTAGCAATATATTCTTTAACTTCCATAGGAAAATCATTGCATACATCATTAGCCTCTATTTTTTTATCAATTATATCCATTCTTAACTTGAAATCTGGTGGCAAAATATCTATCGTTAAACCCCAGTTAAATCTAGTTCTAAGTCTTTCTTCTAATTTTTTTAAATCATCTGGTGATCTATCGGAAGAAATAATGATTTGTTTATTATTACAATGTAATTCATTAAAAGTATTAAAGAATTCTTGCTGTGTTTTACTTGCTATTTCTAAGTATTGAATGTCATCTATCATTAACACATCAACATTTCTATACTTATTCTTAAATTCGTTTATCGCATCAAAGTTATTTTCTTCTTTGTTTTTCCTATATATATTAAGAAAATCATCCACAAACTTTTCACTAGTAACATATAATACTTTTTTATTACTATTTTTCACAATATAATTTCCAATAGCGTGCATTAAATGAGTTTTACCTAATCCACTACTTCCATATATAAATAAAGGATTATACATAAAACCAGGTTGTTCTGCAACAGCTAAAGATGTAGCCTTAGCAAATTTATTACTGTTACCTACAATAAAATTATCAAATGTGTATTTAGGATCAAGATTAGATTCAAATAAATTATTTGATGGAACCCCTACTTTATCCACATCAATAGTAACATTTTTAACAATTTCTTCTTCTAATAGATATTCAAATTTAAAATTACTACCAGTAATTTCAGTGAAAATTTCTTCTATAAGATTATTATAGTTTTCTTTAAGGTGTTTTTTATGTACTTGCATTGGCACTAATATTTTAGCAGTATTGTTGTTTAATTCTATTAATTTAGTATCCATGAACCAAGTTTCATAAAGTATAGGATCAAGTTCCCCTTTTATTTTTTCTAAAAAAAGGTTCCAAATAGTATTAATATCCACAAACTCACCTCACTTTAACAATTGTTAACATTATTTTACACCAAAAAAAAATAAAAACCAATATAAACTGTGGAAAAATATTAAAATTCGACAAATTAACACAATTTTCCACACCAAACGACATTATTTTTAAAAGAATAATTACATTTTCAACACCCATTGTGGAAAAATAATTAACATATCAAATCACATGTTAGTAAGTTTTCCACATCTACTGTGGAAAATAACGTTATATATTATAAATTAAAGAAAAATACTGTGTGGAAAAAATATAATTATAACGATAAAAAATATTTGACAAATTCATAATTTATCTATATAATGGTTAAAGCGATGAAATATAGGCTTTAGGAGGTGGACTATGAAAAGAACATTTCAACCAAATAATAGAAAAAGAAGTAAAAAAATGGGTTTTTTAGCTCGTATGAAAACTAAAATGATCAATTCAAGAAGAAGAAAAGGTCGTAAAGTTTTATCACACTAATATTTAAGGCCACTGCAAAACAGTGGCTTTTAGTTTAAAGAAGGTGCTATATGAAAAAAACAAATATATTAAAAAAGAGTATGGATTTTGATAGAATAATAAAAAACAATAGGTCATATAAATATAAAGATTATATATTATATGTAGAAAAGGTTGAAGATCCTACTTATCATTTTGGGTTATCGGTTGGAAAAAAAGTAGGTAATGCTGTTACTAGGAATAAAATAAAAAGACAGTTAAAAACTATAATTGATAAAAATAACTATGAAAAAGGAATTAATTGTATTATAATAGTAAGGAGAGGTTTATTGGAAAAGTCTTTTTCAGAAAGAGAAAATGATTTAATAGAAGCTTTTAAAAAATTAAATATAATTAAGGAGAAATGTAATGAAAAAAAATAAATTAAAAATATTTGTTTTACTTTTTACTGTTGTTTTAACACTAACTGGTTGTACAAAAATACTTAAAAATGATGATAAAAAAGTAGTTCAAAATACGTTAACAGGTCAAAATTTAGTAGAAAATATATTATGTAAACCAACAGATGAAAATACATTAAAATTATATAGAGAGAATAATGTGGACGTTGATTCTTTAGTAGATTGTAAGAATTTTAGCATAACATCTGGGGGATATGAAGGAATATGGACAACTATATTTGTAAAACCTTTAGCTTGGATAATAATAAAAATAGGAAATCTTGTTAAAAATTATGGGTTGTCAGTTATAATTGTAACTTTATTAATAAGAATGATTTTATATCCTATAACTAAAAAAACAGCTTTACAATCAGAAAACATGAAAAAAGCTAAACCTGAGTTAGATAAGTTAGAAAAGAAATATAAAAATAGACAAGATAATGAAGCTCAAATTCAAAAATCTCAAGAGATGATGATGATATACAAAAAAAATGGTATAAATCCATTATCTGGTTGCTTATTCTCATTCATTCAGATTCCATTATTCTTTGCATTTTATGAAGCAATGAATAGAATACCAGCATTATTTGAAGAAAATTTATTAGGATTTCAATTAGGTACAAGTCCTTTAACAGCAATGAGCAATGGTAAATTTTATTATATAATATTTATAATCTTAGTTATCGCAACAACGTATTATTCATTTAAGTTAAATTCAACCGCATCAATGAGTAGTGATCAAGAAAAACAAATGAAAATGATGAGTAATATTTCAATTATATTTATTTCAATCGCATCATTTACTATTTCAACTGGAATTGCATTGTATTGGATTTTCAATAGTGGATTTACAATACTACAAAATTTATTAGTTAAAAGGAGTAAGAAAAATGCAAATGTTATATAAATATGAAGGAAAAAATAAAGAAGAAATAGAAAATAAAATTTTATCAGAATTAAACACGTCTAAAGAAGATTTATTTATTAAAGTAAGAGAAGAAGAAGGAACATTATTTAAAGCAAAAAAATATATCTATGAAGTAGCTAAAAAAGAAGATATTATCACTTTTGTTAAAAATTATATAGAAGAATTAAGTAATAACTTTGGCGTTGAAATAAAAAGTGAGGTTAGATTTAAAGAAGATATCTTATATATTGTTTTAGTATCAGACAATAATGCTATTATAATAGGTAAAGAAGGAAGAACTTTAGCAGCTCTTCAAACTTTAATAAAAAACACACTTAACAACAAGATAGGTTTTAACATTAAAATAAATCTTGATGCTTCAAATTATAAAGCAAAAAAACAAAAAAATTTAGAATATGAGATTAAAAAAATTGCCAAAGATGTTTTAAGATCTCATGTTGATGTTAAATTAGATCCAATGAATTCTTATGATCGTAGATGTGTACATAATGTAGTATCAAAATTTGAAAATTTAAAATCTGAAAGTTTTGGAGAAAATCCAAATAGATATGTAGTAATAAGTTATAAAGGGGAATAAGCCCCTTTATTTTTTTGTTGACTAAAATACTATTTAATACTAAAATATATCTAGCAAAGGAGAGATTATTATGGAAGATACTATAGCTGCAATCGCCACATCACTAGGTGTAGGTGCAATATCAATTATTAGAGTAAGTGGTTCAGAATCAATAAAAATAGTAAATAGTATTTTTAAAGGTAAAGATTTAACATCCCAACCAACTCATACCATAACTTATGGACATATAGTAGAAGATGGTAAAATAATAGATGAAGTTTTGGTATCTATTATGAGAGCACCAAAAAGCTTTACAACAGAAGATACTGTAGAAATAAATTGTCATGGTGGAATATCTACAACAAATAAAGTATTAGAATTACTTTTAAATAATGGATGTTGCTTAGCTGAGCCGGGTGAATTTACTAAAAGAGCCTTTTTAAATGGTAGAATAGATTTAATAGAAGCAGAAGGAGTAATGGATTTAATTAATTCTAAAACGGAAAAAGCTAGAAACTTAGCGATAAATCAGCTAAGTGGAACTTCTTCTGAGCTTATTAAAGAATTAAGAAAAGAAATAGTTGAAATTCTTGCTAATATAGAAGTTAATATTGATTATCCAGAATATGACGATATAGTTGTATTATCTACACAAATAATAAAACCTCAAATAACTAATATAATAAAGAAATTAAAAGAAATAATAAATCATAGTGAAAATACTAAGATCATAAAGGAAGGCATAGATGTTTTAATTCTTGGTCGTCCAAATGTAGGAAAAAGTAGTTTATTAAACAGATTATTAGAGGAAGATAAAGCAATAGTAACTGATATAGAAGGAACAACGAGAGATATAGTTGAAGGAAAAATAAACTTAGATGGAATTATTTTAAATATAATAGATACTGCTGGAATTAGGCAAACAGAAGATGTTGTTGAAAAAATAGGTGTAGAAAAAAGTTTAAGTTTAATAGATAAAGCTGATTTAGTGTTGTTTTTATTAAATAATAATGAAGATATAACACTAGAGGATAAAAAGATAATAGAACAGTTAAAAAATAAAAATCATATTATAGTTATTAATAAATGTGATCTAAATAAAAAATTAAACTTAAACGATGATGATTGTGTATACATAAGTGCAAAAGAAAATATAGGTATAGATGATTTAAAAAACAAAATAAAAGAGCTTTATAATTTAGAAAAAATAGAAACAGAAGATTTATCTTATTTAAGCAGTGCTAGAAGTATTTCTTTATTAAAACAAGCTATGCAATCTTTAAAAAGTGCAGATAAAGGAATAGATGATAATTATCCAATAGATATGGTGGAAATAGATATTAAAGATAGTTGGAATATATTAGGTGAAATAATTGGTGAAACATATGAAGAAGAGTTAATAGACCAATTATTTAGTCAATTTTGTTTAGGAAAGTAGGTGAAAATATGGAATATGAAATAATAGTTGTTGGTGGTGGACATGCAGGATGTGAAGCATCTTTAGCAAGCGCTAGAAAAGGTCATAAAACATTATTAATAACAGGAAATATCAAAAATATTGCGGATATGCCTTGTAATCCATCAATTGGTGGTAGTGCCAAAGGGATTGTTGTAAGAGAAATTGATGCTTTAGGTGGAGAAATGGGTGTAAATGCAGATAAAGGTCAAATTCAAATTAAAATGTTAAACAGTGGAAAAGGACCAGCAGTACAGGCTTTGCGTGCTCAAGGTGATAAAGTAACATATCCTAAAGAAATGTTAAAAACATTAACATCAACACCAAATTTAGAGATTAAAGAATCTTTAGTAGAAGATTTAATCGTTGAAAATAATAAAATAAAAGGTGTAGTTTTAGAAACTGGAGAAAAAATTTATGCTCAAGCAGTGGTTTTAACAACTGGAACATACTTAAAAGCTGATATTTTAGTTGGAGATACAAGAACAAGACAGGGGCCCCATGGTGAAAGACCAAGTATGCACTTAAGTGATAATTTAGAAAAATTAGGCTTTAAAATAATAAGATTAAAAACAGGAACGCCACAAAGAATCGATAAAAATACAATTGATTTTACAAAAACTAGAGAAGAAAAAGGTGACGATAAATTATTATCATTTAGTTTTGATAGAAAACCACAATATAAAATAGAAGATCAAATATCATGTCATTTAATTTATACAACACCTGAAACACATAAAATTATCAGAGATAATCTTCACAAAGCTAGTATGTATGGGGGATTAGATGATATAAAAGGTATAGGTCCAAGATATTGTCCTTCTATTGAAGATAAAGTTGTAAGATTTGCTGATAAAGAAAAACATCAATTGTTTTTGGAGCCAGAAAGTTTATACTATGACGATATATATTTACAAGGTTTTTCAACAAGTATGCCTCATGATGTTCAAGAATTAATGGTTCATAGTTTACCAGGGTTAGAAAATGCTAAAATACTAAAATATGCCTATGCAATTGAATATGATGCAATATATCCTACACAATTAAAACAATCTCTAGAAACCAAATTAATAGAAGGACTTTATACAGCCGGTCAAATAAATGGAACTAGTGGTTATGAAGAAGCTGCATGTCAAGGATTAATTGCAGGAATAAATGCTTCTTTAAAATTAGAAGGAAAAGAACCACTAATATTAAAGAGAAATGAAGCATATATTGGTGTTTTAATTGATGATTTAGTAACAAAGGGAGTAAGAGATCCTTATCGTTTATTGACTTCAAGAGCAGAGTATCGTTTATTATTAAGAAATGACAATGCTGATTTAAGATTAAGAGAGATTGGTCATAATGTAGGTTTAATAGACGAAGATAGATACCAAAAATTCTTAGACAAAAAAGCAAAAATAGAAGAATTAAAAGAAATATTAAGAAATAATAAATTAAATCCTAAAGTTGAAGTAAATGAATTTCTAGCATCCATCAATTCTGCAATCTTAAAAGATGGAATAACTTTTTATAATTTATTAAAACGTCCTGAAATAGATATGGATATTGTAAAAAAATATTTGGATATTGACTTTGATGAAGAAATAATAGAAGAAGTTGAAATAGAAATAAAATATGAGGGATATATAACCAAAGCCCTAAAAGAAGCAGAAAAGTTAAATAATTTAGAAAATAAAAAAATACCAGAAGATATTGATTATGATGCAATACACAATATAGCTAGTGAAGCAAAACAAAAATTAAAAGAAGTAAGACCTACAACTATAGCTCAAGCGTTAAGAATAAGCGGCGTAAATCCTGCAGATATTTCAATTTTAATGGTTTATTTAAAAAAGGAGTACAATCGTGGATAAAACTGAATTTATAGAGGCTTTAAAAAATTTAAATATTCAACTTACAGACAAACAATTAGAACAACTAAATCAATATTATCAACTTTTAGTTGAATGGAATAAAGTTATGAATTTAACTGGCATAACCGAAGAAAAAGAAGTATATTTGAAACATTTTTATGATAGTCTAACAATTGCTAGAATAATAGATTTAAAAAAAGAAAGTACACTATGTGATATAGGTAGTGGTGCAGGATTTCCAGGAATAGTTTTAAAGATAGTTTATCCTGATTTAAAGATAACTTTGGTTGATTCATTACAAAAACGTATAACATTTTTAAATGAAGTGGTAAAACAGTTAGTTTTAAAAGATATAGAATTAGTTCATGACAGAGCAGAAGATTTTGCTAAAAATAACCGTGAAAAATATGATGTTGTAACAGCCCGTGCAGTAGCACCAATAAATATTTTGATAGAGTATTGTTTACCATTAGCAAAAGTTGGGAAATATTTTATTCCTATGAAAGGAAATATTTCCCGGGAAATAAACTTATTAGATAGTTCTCTAAAAAAGATAGATGGGATGTTGTTAAAAAGTGATGAATTTTTACTACCAAAAGAAGATAGTAATCGTACTTTATTATTAATAACAAAACAAAAACCAACATCAAAACGATATCCACGTAATCCAAAAGAAATAAAAAATAAGCCTTTATAGGTTTATTTTTTTATTTCCCAAAAACTATTGAAATATTTCCCAAACTATAGTATGATATAAACATAAGAGAATAAGGAAGGGGAATTATTATGGATAATAATAGAAAAGTGGTAGAACTTCCTTTAGAAGATGTTTTACCTAATAGATTTCAACCAAGAATAAAATTTAGTGAAGATGCAATTAATGAACTATCTGAATCAATAAAAGAACATGGTGTTATACAACCAATTGTCGTAAGACCTGTTGGTGATAGATATGAAATTATAGCTGGTGAGAGAAGATTTAAAGCAACAACTTTAGCAGGTCTTCCAACAATTCCTGCTATTATTATAAATTTAAATGATAAGGAAAGTGCTGAAGTTGCATTAATTGAAAATGTTCAACGCCAAGATTTAACACCAATAGAAGAAGCTATATCTTATAAAAAAATTCTAGATATGGGATATTTAAATCAAGAAAATTTAGCAGAGAAAATAGGAAAAAGTCAATCTGCTATAGCTAATAAATTAAGATTATTAAATTTGGATGAAGATGTTCAAGAAGCTCTACTAAATGGTAAAATATCAGAAAGACATGCACGTTCTTTATTAAAACTATCAAATAAAGAAGATCAAGTAAAATTATTAGATAAAATAATAACAGAAAGATTAACTGTTAGAAAGACAGATGAGGAAATAAATAAAATGCTAAACGGAGTAAAAGAAGATAAAACTATGCAAAATGATGTTGAAGTATTAAATTTTGATGAACCTATTATCATTCCAGCAGATCCATCAGAAGAAGTACCATCAAATTTAAATATTCCAAGTAATCCTATTATCGAACCGTCAACAGATTTACCACAAACAGATATTGATTCTATAATAAATCCATTTTTAAATACGGAATCAGAATCAAAAGAGGAACTTCCTAGATTTAGTGATTTATTAAAACCAAGTAGTTCAGATCAAATTTCAGAATCAAAACAAAGTAGTTTCTTTACCGCTCCTTTTGAACCTGAAAATACTCAACAAGATGTAAATCCTACTGATTATGAATTTAATAACACATTTGTTCCAAATGAAGAACCAATTAACAAAGATTTCACTATATCTCCAAATTTTGGTATTCCTAAATTTGATGATTCTATTTTTAATTCGGATTCAGAAAATAGTACAATAAGTAATTCAGTAGTGTCTTCAAATTCTGCAGTAGAATCAGGAAATCTTAAGATGGTTATTGATGCATTTAGGGAATGTGAAAAAACTATTGAAAAATATGGTTTTATAGTAGATACAGAAGAATTTGATTTAGAAGATATGTATCAAGTTGTATTTAAAGTGCATAAGAAGTAGAAATACTTCTTTTTTTCCAAAATTTATTTGCATTTACAAAAAAAATAGCGTATACTTAATTAGTTCGTTTGAAGGAGGTATATATGAAAAAAACAAAAATAGTAACAAGTATTGGTCCTGCTTCTAGTAATTTTGAAACATTTAAAGAAATGGTTTTAGCGGGAGCAAACATAGCAAGAATAAATTTTTCGCATGCAACAATCGAAGAAAGAGAACAAGTAGTAAAAGTTGTTAAAGAAGTAAGAGAAGTTTTAAATCAAGATGTTGCCATATTATACGATACAAAGGGCCCAGAGTTTAGAAATGGTGAAGTAATTGAATCAGGAATAAATTTAATTCCAGGAAATACAATTCGTGTTGTTAAAGATAATATCATTGGTAATCAAGATGCATTTTCTGTTAATCATCCAGATGCTTTAGATTCTATAAATATAGGAAATATAATTCTTTTAGAAAATGGCTTAATGAAAATGCAAGTAGTAGATAAAAATGTAGATGGATTAACTTGTAAAATTATTAATGGAGGAATTTTATATTCTAAAAAAAGTCTATCTGTTCCTGGTGTTAAATTAAACATGCCTTTTATTTCCCAAACAGATTATGATGATATTGTTTATGCTTGTCATCATGATGGAAACTTTTTAGCTTTATCATTTGTATCAGAAGCAAGTGAAGTAGAAGAAGTAAGAAAAATATTAGAAAATGAAGGTAGAAAAGATATTAAAATTATATCTAAAATAGAAAGTAAAACAGGATTAGATAATTTAGAAAGTATAGCAGAAGTTTCTGATGGGATAATGGTTGCACGTGGTGACTTAGGAGTAGAAGTATCAATGTATGAGTTACCTATATATCAAAAGAAAATAGCAAGTACTTGCCGTGATCATAACATAATTTGCATTGTTGCAACAGAAATGTTAGAAAGTATGAAACACAATCCACGTCCAACTAGAGCTGAAGTTACAGATATAGCTAATGCTGTATATAATGGTACAGATGCTGTAATGTTATCAGGAGAAACAACAACTGGAAAATACCCGGTAGAAGCAGTAAAATGTATGGCTGAGGTTTGTGAACATATTGAAAAATCAATAATTTATAAGAATATATTTGCAAAATCAACATCTGCAACACCAACTGATGCCGTAGTTAAAGGTATAGTAGAAGCTGCCAATAGTATTAGTGCTAAGTTAATAGTAGTACCAACTTTTTCTGGATTATCTGCTAAATTGATATCTAATCTGGAACCTGATGCTCCTATATTAGCACTTGTTTCAAGTAAAGAAGTTGCATATAGTCTTCAAGCTAATTATGGTGTATATACTAAAGTCGTTGGTTATTATAATACAATGGATGAAATGTTTTCTAAAGCTGTAGAAGAATCAAAACAATTTATAAACTTAAATTCAGGAGATAATATTATTATCACTGGTGGATTTAAAGCAAATAATCCAAATAGCGATTCAGTACCAACAAATTTAATGAAAATAGAAACAATTTAAAAGAAACGTAACGGTTTCTTTTTTTGACTGATAATTCTAAGAGAAAAATAAAGATATACTTGAAATTTGTTGTCAACTTTTAAAATATATGTTATAAATATTTTGGAATATTAAAAGGAGAAATTTTATGATGATAATTAATTTTTTTAAACATTTAAATGTTGTTAATAAACATAGATATAAGGTTTTTAAATTATGTTGTAAAGCAGGTATTCCTTTTAGGGGATTGATTCATGATCTATCTAAGTATAGTCCTACCGAATTTTGGGAGGGAGTAAAATATTTTGATGGAAAAATAAGCCCAATAAAAGTTTGCAAAAAAGAACATGGTTATTCTAAAGCTTGGCTTCATCATAAAGGAAGAAATAAGCATCATTTTGAATATTGGATTGATATTAATGCCAAAGAAAAAACTCCAGTGATTCCATATAAATATACTGTAGAAATGATTTGTGATAATATAGCTGCAGGAATGACTTATCATAGTAAAGATTGGGTTCCTTCCGATTGCTTGAAGTATTTTGAAAAAAGAACAGATCTTGAATGGATGAATGATTCAATCAAAGAAGTTTTAATTGAAGTATATAATTCGTTGATAATTAATGGTTTAGATAAAACAATAAATAAAAAGTTTTTAAAAGAGGTATATAACAAACACGTAAAATGACAGAGGTGATAATATGTTTGATTTAGTAAGTAAATATAGCCCGAGTGGTGACCAACCAGAGGCTATAAAAGAACTAGTATCTGGAATAAATGAAGGTAAAAAAAGTCAGGTTTTATTAGGAGCAACTGGAACCGGAAAAACATTTACTATAGCAAATGTAATAAAAGAAGTTAACAAGCCCACTTTAGTTTTAGCGCATAATAAAACTTTAGCAGGACAACTTTATGCGGAATTTAAAGAATTATTTCCCAATAATCATGTTGAGTATTTTGTATCTTATTACGATTATTATCAACCAGAAGCATATGTTGCTAAAACAGATACATATATTGAAAAAGATGCTTCAATCAATGATGAAATAGATGAGCTTAGACATGCAACCACAGCTGCTTTATTAAATAATAGAGATGTCATTGTAGTTGCGTCTGTATCTTGCATTTATGGAATTGGTGAAATAGAAGAGTATAGAAATAAAACTTTAACACTAACTGTAGGTCAAGAAGTAAATCGTGACGAGGTGCTAGAAAAGTTAGTAGAAATGCTATATGAAAGAAATAACTTAGATTTAAAAAGAGGTAGTTTTAGAGTTAGAGGCGATATTTTAGAAATAGTTCCTATAGGACAACACGGAAGAGCAATAAGAGTAGATTTTTTTGGAGATGAAATAGAGAGCATTTCTGAATTTGATACCTTAACAGGAGCAGTTATTAAAAGTAAAAAGAATTGTACTTTATTTCCCGCTAGCCACTTTGTTACAAGCGAAGAAAAGTTAGTTAAAGCTCTTGAAAACATAAAAGAAGAATTAAATGACAGGCTTGACTACTTTTTAAAAAATAATAAATTATTAGAATATCAACGTTTGAAAGAAAGAATTAATTATGATATAGAAATGTTAGGAGAAACAGGATTTTGCCGTGGGGTAGAAAATTATTCTAGACATCTTGCTTTAAAAGAAGCAGGCTCAACCCCGGTAACACTAATGGACTTCTTTGGTGATGATTATCTTCTCGTTGTAGATGAATCTCACGTTACAATCCCACAAATTAGAGGAATGTATAACGGTGATAGAGCAAGAAAACAAGTCTTGGTCGACTATGGATTTAGATTACCAAGCGCACTAGATAATAGACCATTAAAATTTGATGAATTTGAAAAAAAATTAGATCAAGCTATTTATATTTCCGCAACCCCAGGAGAATATGAATTAGAAAAAGTTGATAATAAAGTAGTAGAACAAATTATTCGTCCAACAGGATTATTAGATCCAGAAATAGAGGTAAAACCAACAAAAAATCAAATAGATGATTTAGTGGAACAAATACACAAAGAAAGAAAACAAGGATTTAGAACTTTAATTACAACACTGACTATAAGAATGGCTGAAGAATTAACTAATTATTTAAAAAGCTTAGATATAAAAGTGGCTTATTTACATAGTGAAATTAAAACATTAGAGAGATTACAAATAATTCATGATTTAAGATGTGGTAAATATGATGTTTTAGTAGGTATTAACTTGCTTAGAGAAGGACTAGATATTCCAGAGGTAAGTTTAGTAGCAATAATGGATGCTGATAAGCAAGGATTCTTACGTAGTGATAGAAGTTTAATTCAAACAATTGGAAGAGCTGCACGTAATGCTAATGGTCATGTAATCATGTATGCTGATGAGATTAGTGATTCAATGAAAGTAGCAATTAAAGAAACTGAAAGAAGACGTTCAATTCAAGAAAAATATAATAAAGAACATAATATTATTCCAAAGACAATAAATAAAGAAATAAGAGATGTAATTAGTAATACAGCAGAGACAAAAAAAGAAGAAAATAAAAAGATGAGTCCTAAAGAAAAAATGAATTTAATGAATGAATTAGAAGTTCAAATGAGAGAAGCTGCTGCAAATCTAGATTTTGAAAGAGCTATGGAATTAAGAGATATACTTTTTGAACTACAAAGTAATAAATAAAACTAATAATTTATATTTACTAATATACGTGGTATAATGATAGTGGTGATAGAATGAAAATAACAGTTATAGAAGAAGATAGTAAAAATAAAAAACGTAATTACTTTATAGATTGGTTAGCTCATATGATTGGGTACGCTATTGTGCTTATAATTGCATCGATAATATTTCCAAAAACAGTTCAAATAGATAATTCTATGTTTGGCTTATGGGCTCTTTTAGCAGCTATTATAACATCTTTGTTAAATGAAACAGTCAAACCTTTATTAGTATTATTAACATTACCAATAACAAGTGTAACGTTAGGACTATTTTATCCATTTGTAAATGTTTTAATTCTTAATATAGTTTCATTTATATTAGGATCTCATTTCAATATGGGTGGTTTACTTATGAGTTTTATAGTAGCCATATTTATATCAATTATGAATATTTTTATAGACTCAGTAGTAGAAAATATACTTAGAAAGAGGTAATTTATGAATCCAATATTATTAGATTTAGGAATTGTAAAAATTTACTGGTATTCAGTAATGATCCTTTTAGGGCTATTAATAGGCGGATGGTTAATATTAAATGAGTCAAAAAGATTTGGTATATCTGAAGATTTTATTATTAACTTATTTTTCTTTGCTGTACCTATATCAATATTAGGTGCACGTCTTTATTATGTCGCATTTAACTGGGCATATTACTCAACACATCTATCAGAAATATTGATGATTTGGGAAGGCGGTTTAGCAATTCATGGTGGAATGCTATTTGGTCTTTTATGGGTTATTTTCTACACTAAAAAATATAAAGTAAATACATATCGAATTTTAGATATGATAGTAGTTGGTTTAATAATAGGTCAAGCAATTGGCAGATGGGGAAATTTCTTTAATGGAGAAGCTCATGGTGGAATTACAACGTTAGAACACTTGCAGCAACTACATTTGCCAGAGTTTATTATTAATGGTATATACATTGATGGTAACTACTACTTACCAACATTCTTATATGAATCAATATGGTGTTTTGTAGGATTCATAATTTTATTGATAGTAAGAAGAATAAAATATATTAAAATAGGTCAGCCAACCGCTATATATTTAATATGGTATGGCATAGGAAGATTTATAATTGAAGGAATGAGAACAGATAGCTTAATGCTAGGAACTTTAAGGCAGGCTCAAATTGTTTCAATTATTATGATTTTAATAGGAATTATAATCTTTATTGTAAAAGGAAAAGGGTCGAAGTTAGAAAATCAATATAATAAAACAGGTGATATAAATGAAATTAGATTTTGATTGTATTATTATAGGAGCTGGAGTAGCAGGAATGACTTCAGCCCTTTATTTAAAAAGAGCAGGCATAGATGTTGCTATAATAGAAAAAAATTATGTTGGAGGACAAATTAATAAAACTAACATAATTGAAAATTATCCAGGCTTTCAAAAAATAGACGGTCCAACCTTTTCTTTAACAATTGAAAGCCAATTAAAATCCTTAGATGTTCCAATTATTTATAGGAATGTGCTAGATATTAAAGAAAAAGATGAAATGAAAGAAGTAATAACAGAAAAAGAAACATACAAGGCTAAAGCAATAGTAGTAGCGACTGGTAAAACAGAGAGAAAATTAGGTTTGCCATTTGAAAGCGAGCTAACAGGTCATGGTGTAAGTTATTGTGCAACTTGTGATGGTAATTTTTATAAAAATAGAGATGTTGCTATTGTAGGTGCAGGAAATACCGCTATGGAAGAAGCTTTATACCTTAGTAATATTTGTTCCAAAGTTTACTTAATTAATAGAACTAACCGTTTTCCTAAAGCAGACAATATATTATTAGAAAAAGTAAAAAATAAAGAAAACATTACTATTATTACTGATAGTGTTGTCACTACACTATTAGAAAACAACCAAACATTATCAGGAATAATTCTAAATGATAATAGACAATTAAACGTAGCTGGCTTATTTATTGCTATAGGTAGTATTCCAGATATTAGCTTTTTAAGAAATCTGAATTTAGAAACAGAAAATGAATATATTATTGTTAATAATCATATGGAAACGAATATAAAAGGAATTTTTGCTTGTGGTGATATAATAAAAAAAGATTTATATCAAATTATAACGGCAGCAAGTGATGGTGCAATTGCTGCTAATTCAGTAAAAAAATACTTATTATAAAGGAGGGTAACATATGTCTTTTACACAAGAAGTAAAACAAGAGATAATCGGGTTAGAAACGCTTGAAACAGAAAAAATATCCGAATTATCTGCTATTATCCACAATTCTATTATTACAGAGAATTGCATTAGAATTATTTCTGAAAATAATTCTGTTATTAGATATATTTTTTCATTGGTAAAAGATATATATCAAGTTACTCCAAAAGTCATAGTTAGACGCGGTTATAATTATAAAAAAAATTATATATATATACTTGAAATATATAATAAATTTGATGATATATTATCAGATTTGGGTATAGAAAAAAATAACAAGATATTATCGATTCCTGAAGATTATATTATTGATGATGATTCTTTATTAAGAAAGTATCTGACAGGAGTATTTTTAATAACCGGAAGTATAAACGATCCTAAAAAATCAAGGTATCATCTAGAGTTTCTAGTAAATAATAAAGAATATTCGGAGTTTTTAAAAAATTTATTAAATAAATTTAATTTAAATAGTAAAACTATAAAAAGAGAAACAAAATATATGGTTTATATAAAAGAAGCCGAAAAAATAGGTGATTTTCTAAGACTTATAAACGCTACTAAAAGTTTACTGTATTATGAAGACATAAGAATATATCGTGATCATAAAAATATGACTAACAGATTAAATAACTGTGAACAAGCAAATGTTGACAAGATCATTAGTGTTGCAAATAGTCAAATAAATGATATAAAAACAATAATGGATATAGGAAGTTTAGATTTACTTGATGAAAAAGAACAAATAGTAGCAAAGTATCGCCTTAAATATCCCGATGCATCACTACTAGAGTTGAGTGAAATAATATCTTTAGAAACAGGTAAACCACTAACTAAATCAGGCGTAAATCATCGTATGAAAAAAATAAAATTATTAGCTGAGAAAATAAGAAAGAACGAAAAATAGCGTTCTTTTCTTATTTTTAACGACAATTTACTTATTTTATAGTATAATAAATGTAATTAAGAGGAGGTATATATGAAAGTTATATTTCTTAAAGATGTAAAAAAACAAGGTAAAAAAGGTGAAATAAAAGAAGTCGCAGATGGATATGGAAAAAACTTCTTGATAAAGAATGGATATGCTGTTTTAGCAACCCAGACGGGTGTTAAAAGATTAAATGCTGAAAACGAGGAAAAACGTTTAGAGGAAAATTTAAATATAAAAAATTGTGAAGCAATAAAACAAAAATTAGAAAAAGCAAAATTTAAATTTAAAGTGAAAACAGGAACGGGTGATCGTGTTTTTGGTAGTGTAAGTACTAAATCAATTTCTGAAGAGTTAAAAAAACAAGGGTTTGATATAGACAAGAAAAAAATAAAATTAGACAGCCCTTTAACTTCTTTAGGATTTCATAATGTACAAATAGAATTACATAAAGAGGTAGTTGCACAAATAAAAGTAGAATTAACGAAGTAGGTGATATTATGCAAGAAAGAAATATGCCGCATAATTTAGAAGCAGAACAATCTGTACTAGGATCAATGTTTTTATCAAAATATGCATTGCAAAAGGCTTTGGAATCTTTAACAAAAGAATCATTTTATTCTGATAGTAATGCTAAAATATTTGAAGTTATTGATTTTCTAACAGAAAAAGGTACAAGTATAGATTTAACAACAGTAACAGCCGAATTGGATAATAGAAAATGGCTAAAACAAGTAGGAGATGTTGAATATGTAGCTGAAATAGTAAATATTGTACCAAGTGCTGCTAATATTGATGAGTATATCAAAATTGTTGAAGAAAAAGCTGTTTTAAGAAGATTAATTAATGAAGCTACAGATATTGTAAGTAGTGGCTATAATCAAGCAGAGGATGTTAATGATATCCTTGATAATGCAGAGAAAAAGATACTTAATGTCGTAAAGACACGAAAAGGAACAGAGTTTAGAAGTATCCAAGATGTATTATTTAAGACCCAAGCTGATTTAGAAAAACTAGCTCAAACAAAAAACGAAATTACTGGATTAGTAACAGGATTTTATGATTTGGATAAAATAACTTCTGGATTACATGGAAATGAATTAATAATTATAGCAGCTCGTCCAGCTATGGGAAAAACAGCTTTTGCTGTTAATTTAGCTACTAATATAGCTATTCAAAATAAGAAACCAGTCGCCCTTTTTAACATGGAAATGGGTGCTGAACAACTAGCAATGCGCATGCTTTCTTCTGCAGGTCAAATTGATGGTTATAAATTAAAAAATGGAAGACTTGAACATGATGATTGGAAACGAGTTAATGAAGCTATAAGCCGTCTTGCCGAGACAAAAATATTTATTGATGATACTCCTGGTATGACAATAGGTGAAATAAGAGCTAAATGTCGCCGTTTAGCAAGTTCTGAAGGTGGATTAGGAGTAGTAATTATCGACTACTTACAATTAATCACAGGTTCTGCAAAATATGCAGGAAATAGACAACAAGAAGTATCTGAAATATCTCGTTCTTTAAAGACACTAGCTATGGAATTAGAAATACCAGTAGTAGCGTTAGCTCAGTTATCTCGTACTGTTGAAGGAAGAGAAGATAAACGTCCTCTACTAAGCGATTTAAGAGAATCAGGATCAATAGAACAAGATGCCGATATAGTTGCATTCTTATATCGTGATGATTATTATACAAAAGAAGTATCAATTGATGAAAATACAAGTAAAAGTGAATTTATTATAGCTAAACATCGTAATGGCCCAACCGCAACAATAGATTTAATTTTCAAACGTAATACTAGTACATTTGTAAGTATGTTAAAGAGTGATAGTAAACATGAAAGTTAGTTTATTAGCAAGTGGAAGCAAAGGGAATTGTTGTTTTGTTGAAACAAAAAGCAATTCTTTTCTAATAGATGCAGGAATGACGTGCGCATATATAGATAAAGAATTAAATACTATTGGGAAAACAGGAGAAGACATAGATGCTGTATTTATAACACATACTCATGCTGACCATATAAATGGTTTAAAAGTGTTTGTGAAAAAATATAATCCTATAATATATGTAAGTGAGAAGATGTATCAAGAATTAAGAAATATTGTTTGGTCAGACAACTACGTAATTATAGATAAGGAATTAATAATAGATGATTTAAAGATAACTGCCATAAAAACTTCGCATGACGCAGACGATTCGATGGGATATATTTTTGAAGAAAATGGTCATAGTCTAGTTTATATTACAGATACTGGATATATAAATGCAAAAAATCATCAAAAATTATCCAATAAGAATATGTACATATTAGAAAGTAATCATGATATAGATATGCTTATGAATAATCCTAAATATCCTTATCATCTTAAACAAAGAATACTTGGAGATAAAGGACATTTATCTAATAAGGATTGTTCTTATTACTTATCAAAATTTATTAGTGAAAATACAAAATATATTATTTTAGCCCATTTAAGTGAACATAATAATACTCCAGCTTTAGCATTAGAAAAATTGAAAAAAACTTTACAAACAAATAATAAAAAATGTGATAACATAATTGTTGCAGAACAAAAAGAGAGAACTGAGTTGGTAGAAGTATGATAAAGATATTATGTGTTGGGAAAATAAAAGAACCTTTTTTTAAAGATGCTATTTCTGAATATAGTAAAAGACTGTCAAAATATACAAGTCTTCAAATAATTGAAGTAGATGATATCAATAGTGATAATATAAATATAATTTTAGATAAAGAAAAAGAATTACTTATAAAACATATAACATCTAAAGATTATGTTATTACGCTTGAAATAGAAGGTAAACAATTGGATTCACTAGAACTAGCTAAAAAGATAGAAGGACTTCAAATTTATAATTCAAATATTGTTTTTATAATTGGAGGTTCTTATGGATTACATCAACAAATAAAAGATAGAGCTGATTTTAAATTATCATTTTCTAAATTAACATTTCCTCATCAATTATTTAGAATAATCCTTTTAGAGCAAATTTATAGAGCTTATAAAATAATGAATAATGAATCTTATCATAAATAATTGAATAAATATCAAAAAGATTGTCCACTATTAAATAGAAAGGACAATCTTTTTATGAAAAAAACAATATTTATTTTAATAACAATATTTTTAATTTATTATATAATTGGAGTGGCAAGTGAGGAAATAATAAAGATACCAGATGAAGCAATTAGATTTAGAGTAATAGCCAATAGCAATAGCACACAAGATCAAGATGTAAAATATAAAGTAAAAGATGAAGTAGAATCATATATGGCTTCTATTTTACAAAACGTTGATAATATTGATGAATCTAGAGCTATTATTTCTACTAATTTAGATAACATAAGCAATAAAGTGACCAATGTATTTAATAGAAATAATTATAAACTTAATTACGTGGTTAATTTTGGATTAAATTACTTTCCGGAAAAGGAATTCAAGGGAATAACTTATGATGAAGGATATTACGAGTCTTTAGTTATTACTATTGGTGAAGGAAAAGGAAATAATTGGTGGTGTGTTTTATTTCCTCCTTTATGTATGTTAGAAGCAGAGGAAAGTACAGACGTAGAATATAAATCTTTTTTAAAGGAAATTGTTGATAAGTATATATAATTAGTAGTATTAAGTTGCTTAGCGTAATGTATAATTAAGACTTCCTGTAATAAAATGTTATAGGAGGTTTTTTTCATGCAAATATTTATTATATTAATGATAGCAGTAAGTCTTAGCATGGATGCTTTTTCTTTATCACTAGCTTATGGTACACTAGGAATTACCAAAAAAGAAATATCAAAACTATCTTTTATTGTTGGCTTGTATCATTTTTTTATGCCTTTATTTGGATACTATTTAGGTCGTATTTTATTAAATATAATTCCGCTTAATCCTGACTTTATAGTTTTTATTGTACTTTCATTTGTTGGAATAGAAATGATTGTTGAATCAATTAAAGATGAAACTGTCATAAAAAAAACTAAATTCATAGATTTATTATTGTTTGGTTTAGCAGTAAGTATGGATAGTTTTTCTATAGGTATTGGTTTAAATGCAATATCTCATAAAAAAATATTATGTGCTTTAACTTTTAGTGTAACCAGTTATATTTTTACGTATCTTGGTCTTAATCTTGGTAAAAAAATAAATCAGTGGATAGGAAAAATATCTACTATAATAGGTGGCCTTGTTTTAATAGCAATAGGAATAATATATTTACTTTAACTTGCTCTTTTTTGTTTTCCTTGCCTTTTCCTTCTAAAAATAATATAATTAAAGTGTGATAAGTATTAATAATACAAACACCAATAGTAAAAAAAAACATATAAATATAGTGATAGTAGTGGAGGTTATAAATGAAACAGATAAAAATAGAAGGAAAGCATTTGCTAGAAGGAACAATAAAAATCAGTGGAGCTAAAAATAGTGCAGTAGCCCTTATTCCTGCATCTTTACTTTCTGATGGAATTGTTACTATAGATAATGTCCCTAATATATCAGATATAGATGCTTTATCAGAAATATTAGAATTTTTAGGAGTAAAAGTAGAAAGAAATGAAGGATTAATTAAAATAAATTCCACTAATTTGGTTAACAAGGAAATTCCTGAAATGATTTCTAGTAAATTAAGAGCATCTTATTATTTTATGTCAGCTCTTTTAGGTAAATATAAAAAAGTAGAAATGTATTTTCCAGGAGGATGTTCTATAGGCGCTAGACCAATCGATCAAACTTTAAAAGGTTTTAAAGAATTGGGTGCTACAGTAAAAGAAGAGGGAAATAAATATACGATAACTGCAGAAAATTTACATGGGGGACATGTTTATTTAGATATGCCTAGTGTTGGAGCAACAATAAATACTATGTTAGTGGCAGTTAGAGCTAATGGTAAAACAATTATAGAAAATGCCGCAAAAGAACCAGAGATTGTTAATGTTGCAACATTTTTAAATAATATGGGTGCTAAAATAACTGGTGCTGGAACAAGTGAAATAAGAATAACTGGTGTTAATCATTTAAATGGTTGCTTTTCTGAAGTCATTCCAGATAGAATTGAAGCTGGAACTTATATTATAGCAGGAGCCTTAGCTGGTAATAATTTAAAGGTGGAAAATATTATTCCAGAACATGTTGAATCGTTGACTTTAAAGTTAAAAGAAATTGGTGTTCCAATTAAGATAGGACCTGACTATGCTATTATAAGTAAAACGGATAATATGAAAAGAACGAACGTAAAAACTTTAGGTTACCCTGGATTTCCTACTGATTTACAACAACCTTTAACTACATTACTAACTCAATGTAATGGAAGATCTGTTTTAGAAGAAACAATTTATGAAAATAGATTTCAAAATGTTAAGTATTTAAATAGTATGGGTGCTAGAATAGAAATAAATGATCGTAAAATATATATTCAAGGTCCTACAGGTTTAAAAGGAACAGAGGTAATAGCAACCGATTTAAGAGCAGGTGCTTGTCTTATTTTGGCAGGCCTTGCAGCGGAAGGAATAACTGTTGTAAAAGAAGTAGAACATGTATTAAGAGGATATGATAACATTATAAATAAACTAACTGCTGTTGGTGCTAAAATAGAACTAAGTGAAGAATAAATTAATAGAATTTTAATATAATTAAGTAGGATTAACCCTACTTTTTTTGGAGGTAAAATGAAAAAAATTTTATTAATTTTGATTGTTTTTGTTGCAGTTTTTTTAATATATTTATTTAACATAGATAATAAAGTTTATTATCTGTCTTTGGAATCTTATAATGAATTTAGTGATGAAAATGGCGATTATAATGAATCAGTCATTAATTATTTATCGTTAAATAATAAGTTAGAAAGAGCTATAGTTGAATTTTCTAAGAATGATTATCTTATTAATGATTTAGCAAATGACATTAGAGAAAATAAAAAGATAACAGTTAATAATAAAAATATAACTTTAAAAAATACTTTAATAAAAGCTGATTTGGTAACTATGTTTATTGGTATGAATGAAATAAATAATAAATTATTATCATCAAAGACAAATAATTTAAATCAATATAATTATATAGATAATTTATTAATAGATCTTGATAAATTATTTAGCTTAACAAGAGAATATTGCAAAGAAGATATTTTTGTAATAGGAGTTTACTATCCATACCAAGCTTATCAGTCGGGTTTAGTAGATTTATTTTCATATTATAATGAAAGATATAAGGAATTAGCAAATAAATATAACATGAAATATATAGATATATATAATCCATTTTTAGAAAATCCTTCTTATCTTTCTTCTAATGGTAATATTTTCCCCTCACTTAAGGGATATAAGTATATTTCTGATCAAATAATTATTACAATTAATGAAACAGTTTTAAAAAATGGTTGATTTTATAAAAAAAACTTGTTATACTATATGAGTATTAAATTTCTATGGCATGAAATTGCTATGGCGGAAGGAGATAACTATGAAAAAAGGAATACATCCAAATTATGTAGAAACAGAAGTAACTTGTGCTTGTGGAAACAAATTCACAGTAAAATCAAATAAACCTTCTTTACATTTAGAAGTTTGTGATAAATGTCATCCATTTTTTACAGGTGTTCAAGGAAAAGCTGCAAAAACTGGTAGAGTTGAAAAATTCAACCGTAAATATGGTTTAAACCAAGAAAAATAAGAGCTATTATTTAGCTCTTATTTTTTTACCACTGATTATTTTTATATTTTTTTATATAATTAATTTTTCTTATAAATAACCAAGCTTTTCTTTTTAAATTTTTATCTTGTTTATAGTTTAGAGGATCTACAAAATTTTTGCTTTTCTTTAATTTTAATACTTCTTTTTTAAGTTTATCATTTTTTATATATTTTTTTATAACAAATGTAGGAACAAAGCTAAGCGCATACTCTTTCTTTATGATAACAAAGTCTTTTTGTTCGTTTTTAATTAAATCATCTACTAAGTATTTAACTAGATTGTATCCACAGGCACATAAGTAGTAACTACTTCTTGCTTGACGTGGGTTTATTTCAAAAACTTTAAACTTTTTATCTCTTTCATCATATTTTAAATCGAATTCGGCAAAACCACAATAATTGTTATTCTCTAAAAACTCTTTCATTTTATAAATTTCATTTTCATAATTGCCAAATTCACAAAAACCATTAACTAAAACGGTACAGTTTCCGATACCAGTATGGGTATGTTCTTGAAGACCAATTTGAGCAAAAGATGCTAATTCAGCCTTATGATTTTTGTTACTATAGAATATAGAATCAAAAAGTTTATCATCTCCTCCAGGAATAAACTCTTGTATAATGAGCTTCTTTTTATATCCTGCATTTGTTATTTTTGAAATAATATCTTGGATTTCTTTTAAACTATTAACCTTATATACCTTGGATTGTCCCTCAAACTTTGCCTTATAATAAGCAACTCCATCTCCCGGTTTAATAATTATTGGAAATTTGAAATCTTTTATATTTTCTTTGGTTAATTTATTTTTTAATGAACAATCATATATGTATGTTTTTGGGAATTCTAATCCTGAATCTTTGAAAAAACTGTAAAAGTTATCTTTTATTAAAAGATTATTTAGTAAATCTATGTCTAAATCATGGAAAACGAGATTTTTTCTTAAATTTTTTTTATTTTCAACGATTAATCTTACATAGAAATCATTGCTCGGTATAATAAGAATTTTATAATCTTTATACTTCTCAGCGTAATCATTAACAGCTTCTAAGAAAGCCTCTTTTTCCCAAAGATTATGATGATATTCTATTGTTAGTATAGTACTTAAATTTGTGAAATTCATAGGTTCTTTAGCGATTAAATGAGCTTTATCATTATATTCTTCGTGATAGCAACGTGCCATATAATAGGCATTAATATCAGAACCAATTATTAAAGTTTTAAATTTCATAAAGACATCTCCTCAATTTTTTCTACTTTATTATTTTTAATATATACCCTTGGGAGTAGTGGTGATAAGCATGTCATCGTTTTATATATTGTAGTTTCATTGCAGCTGCTTAACTCTCTAATACCATTGTCATTACTTATTATAGCCACTTTATCTCCAACCATAATATTTTTATCAACTACTACAGAAATCATTCCCATGTTTATAGTTCCAATTATTTTATACTTTTTGTTTTTTATTGAAACATACGCTCCATTTGATTTTAAATCTAGTCCATCTGCATACCCGATGCAAACGGTTGCAACAGTAATATCCTCTCCTTGGTGTAGATAGCCAAAATACCCAACAAACTCTCCATTATGAACAGTTTTAATTTCTATAACTTCACTATATAAACTTAATGCAGGGGTTAAATCTATATTTCTATCGAATTCATAATTTTCAATATGATATTTTTTTCTTTGCAACCATCTTTTTATATTTCTAAGTTTATCTTTTAAAGTGTTATTTATAATAGGTAATTGATTGTAACCGTAAAGAGATATTCCCATTCTAACCCCGTTGCAGTAATCTATTTTTTTGTTACACATTGCAGTAACGCTTCTGTCAATATGAACAATTTTAAACTCTGCAAGATTGATATTACTTGTTATATCTTCGAAACTTGTTAGTTGCTTTTTTCTATAAGGATCATTTATTCCAAGTGTACCCATATGAGTATAAATTCCTTCAAGGTAGAGATTACTATTTTCCTTTATTAAATTAATAGCTTCTTCCAAATCTTTCTTGTTATCAAAACCTAATCTATTCATTCCACTATCAATTTTAATGTGTATTTTAATACTATTTTGAAACTCATTAATTTTTTTGACATAATCTAAGGAAGAAACAGTTATAGTTATATTTTCTTTAGAACAAATTTCTAACCATTTTAAATTGATAGGCTCTAAGCATAAAATTGGTATTTCCTTATTAATTTTTCTAATCTTTAGAGCTTCATCTAAATTTGAGACAGCTAAATAATTTATACCTGCTTCTATTAATGTATTAATAATGTAAAATCCATGACCGTAGGCATTACCTTTTACGACACCAAAATAATAATCGTAGTCATTGTATTTTTGTAATAAATTATGCGTATTTTTTTTAATATTATCTAAATTTATTTCTAAATAAGTGTTTCTATACATAAAAAAATCATCCTCTGCTTTATTATAGCACAATATACTATTTTCAAAAAGTCCTTTAATAAAAATAAATTTTGTAGTATGATGTATATAGGTGATAATAATGAAATTTGTTGAGTTAACTCAAGAAGAATTTAGAAGTTTTGCAGATAATCATCCCTTAAGATCATATTTACAAACACCAGAGATGGGTGAACTGAAGGTTATGGATGGTTGGGAAAAATACTTTGTTGGTGTAAAGGAAAATAATGAGATAATATGCGCAACTATGATGATATCATATAATGGTAGAATGGGTAAGTTTTTTAATGCTCCAAGAGGTTATTTGATAGATTTTAGAAACAAAGACTTATTAGAGTTTTTTACTAAGAAAATTAAAAAATATGTAAAAAGTAAGGGCGGATATGTTTTAAAAATAGAACCAAAAATTTATTATAAAGAAAGAGATATAGATGGTAATTTAGTACCAAATGGCTTTGATAATTCTGATATATATGATAATTTGATTAATCTTGGATATAAACATGGTGGCTTTTATGAACATTTGGATTTAAATAAGCAGGTCAGATGGGCTTTTGTACTTGATATCTCAAATCAAACAGAGGAGGAGGTATTTAGTAAATTTAAGCCAAATACCAGAAATACTATAAGAAAAAATTTAAAAAATGGCGTTAGCGTTAGAGAGCTAGCTTATGATGAATTAGAAAAATTTACAGAGATAGTAGAAAGTAGCGGTAGCAGAAAAAATTTTCATAGTAGAAAAACAGAGTACTATCAAAAAATGTATAATCTTTTTCATCCAAAAGAGCAAGTTAAATTTTTAGTTACAGAACTAGATGTTGATCAATATATTGAGGAGTTAAGTAAAGAAAAAACAGAAATCATTAAAAAGAAAGATAAGTTGAGTGATTCTGTTTCTACTAAGGCAAGAAAAGCCGAATTTTCAAGTCAAATAGAAGTACTTGAATCAAGAATAAAAGAGGCTCAAGAACAAAAGTTAAAATATGGAAAAACATTAATGATGGCTGGTGCAATGTTTATGCTTTATGGAGATGAAAGTGTTTACTTGTACAGTGGTACTAAAAGTGAATTTATGACATTAAAATCTCAATATTTGTTGCAGTGGCATATCATTCAATATGGAATAAAAAAAGATTATAAGCTTCATAATTTTTACGGCATTAATGGTAATTTTAGTAAAGATGATGATAGGTTTGGAGTTTATACATTTAAAAAAGGCTTTGGTGGTACTGTAGTTGAATATATAGGCGATTTTGATTTAGTTACAAGTCCTGGTAAATATTGCCTACATAAAATTATTGATAAATTTAAATAGAAATATGATATAATATTTGTATTAGATAGAGGTGGTTCAAATGAAGATTTTAAAAAAATTACTAAATTTGGTTTTATCATTAGTATTATTTTGCACATGCTTATTTATACCATTTGATAGAATTCATGCCAAAACATTAGGAGATCTAAAGGCAGAGTTAAATAAACAAATTGAAGAATTTAATAATACAAAAAATCAAAAAGAACTTACTGAAAAACAAATTAGTAATATAAAGAGTAATATTAGTTCAATATATAAACAAATAGAAGATAATCAAAATACGGTTGTTGAACTTGGAGTACAGATAGAACAATTAAAAGAAGATATTGTTAAAAGAGAAGAAGAAATCAAAGACATAGTAAGATTTTATCAGCAAGCAAATGGTGAATCTGTTTATTTAGAATATATTTTCAGTGCCACAACTTATACAGATTTTATTTATAGATTAGCAATTTCAGAACAATTAACAAAATATAACAAAGATCTAGTTGATGAACATAATAGATTAATAGAAGAAAGTAAAAAGAAACAAAAAGAATTACAAAACATGGAAGCTGATTTAGTTAAAAAACAAGGTGAATTAAATCAACAATTGGATTCACTAGGCGACAAATTAACAGGAATTATAGATTTAACAGTAGATATAGAGGAAGACATAAAAGTAAAACAAGAAGCAATTCGATTATATGAGCAGCAATATAAATGTAAAGATAGTGATGAAATTTCCGTTTGTACAGCTGATAAATTACCAGCGGATACTTCTTTTTGGAGGCCTTTAGTTACAGGCCATAGAAGTAGTGAATATGGATATAGAACATATTATTTAGGTGGAAAAAAAGTTACAGATTTTCATACAGGTCTAGATATTACAACTTACCCAAATAGCAACGTTCCTGTTTATGCGGCAGCAGCTGGAAAAGTCGTTGGAATTGTTACCAAAGCAAGTTGCGGAGGAAATAAAATATATATTAATCACACTATAAATGGCAAAAAATATACCACTGCCTATGTACATTTAAGAAGAATTTTGGTTTCTATTGGAGATACTGTTACGAAAGATACTCAAATAGCAGTAATGGGTGGAGATCCATCTATAGAAACTTGGGATGGTTGTTCAACGGGAGCTCACTTGCATTTTATGGTTGCAGACGGTTGGTATTTGAAAGATTATACAAGTTGGAATACATTTGTGTCAAAAACATACAATCCAAGAAATATTGTTAATTTCCCTTCTGGTGGAAATACTTTCTATAATAGAACTACTAAATATTAACGGACATAAACGAGTACTAGTTACTCGTTTATATTCTAAAGAGGTGAAATATGAAAAAAAATAATTTTGTTGAAGGAATGATGATTGCTACATTAGGCATAGTATTATGTAAAATATTGGGACTTATATATGTAATTCCTTTTTATAATATTATTGGTACTAAGGGTGGAGCTTTATATAGTTATGCATATTCTATATATTCAATATTCTTAAGTTTATCTATTTCCGGTATTCCTACAGCAATTTCTAAAATTGTTAGTGAATATGACGAGTTAGGATATAAAAATACTAAGGAAAAAATTTATAAAATATCATCTAAGTTAATTAATACAATAGGTTTTATATCTTTCTTAGTGTTATTTATATTTTCTAGTTCTATTGCCAAAGTTATAATTGGTAATATTACAGGTGGAAATACGGTTGAACAAGTAACTATAGCAATAAGATTAGTATCCCTTGCGTTATTGATCGTTCCTAGATTAAGTTTAATGAGAGGATATTTACAGGGACATAAATATATTACACCTACTAGTATTGCAGAAGTTATTGAGCAATTAGTACGAGTAATAGTAATAGTGGCAGGAAGCTATGTTACTGTTCGAGTTTTCAATTTATCAATTGAGTGTGCAGTATATGTTGCAATTTTGGGTGCTTCTTTAGGTGCACTTACTTCATATATATTTTTAAAACTTAAATATAAAAATTATAAAGACAAGACAGTATACGAATTAAAAGAAGAAGAGAAGAAATTTGATAAAAAATATTTATTAAAACAAGTAATATTTTATGCTTTACCTTTTGTTATAATAGATTTGTTAAAATCTGCTTATGGTATTGTAGATTCTGTGACAGTAGTTAGAACTTTGGTAAATATTGGATATGATATAAATACTGCTGAAACAGCATTTGGAGTAATGGCAACTTGGGGAACTAAGCTTAATATGATAGTAATATCTGTATCATTAGGTTTAACAATTAGTTTGGTACCTAATATAGCAAGTAGTATGGCAAAAAAGGACTACAATGATGTAAATACTAAAATTAACCAAAGTTTAAAAATTTTATTATATACCACTTTACCGATGGCCTTTGGTATTAGTTTTTTAGCAACACCAATCTGGAATGTTTTCTATGGTTATAGTGCTTTAAGCATTAGCATCTTTAGAATATTTATTCTTCAAGTTGTATTTTTTAGTTTATATACGACAGTAATAAATTTGGCGCAATCCATGAGTGAAACAAAAATAGCTTTAGGTTCTCTTTTAGGCAGCTTTTTGGCGAAGGCTTTACTAAATATTCCTATGATGTATATTGTTAAATATTGTGGTATAGATTCTTACTTTGGTCCAACAATAACAAATGCATTAGTAGAGTTACTAACTACTATTATTGTGTTATCTTTATTAAAGAAAAAGTATAAATTTAGTTATAAGGAAACATTTGATATCTTATTAAAAATTGTATTAAATATTGCTCTTATGCTTGGCTTCTTATATATTTTAAGATTAATAATTAATATACCTAACACAACAAGAATGCTTTCTTTATTGAATGTTATTATCTATTCTTTAATAGGTGCTACAATTTACATATTTTTTACTTGGAAAATGGGGATTATAAAAGATGTTTTTGGAGATGGCGTTATTTTAAAACTAAAAAATAAGTTTTTTAAAAGCAAGTAGAAAGTTATTATAACTTTTGCTTCTTTTTTTGTTTTATGGTATACTAACTATGCGAGGTAGATAATATGAAGAAAGCTTTTTTTGTTATTTTTATTTTGATACTTTCAAGTATTACTGTCTTTTTAGGACTTTCAACAAAAAAAAATTCTCAACCATATACATATTATCAAGTAACTTTAGATGGGGAACTAATTGGTAATATAAAATCAAAAAAACAATTAGAGAGATATATAAGTAATACAGAAGAGTATATAAAACAAAAATATAACATAGATGAAGTTTATGCTCCTAATGGCCTAGAAGTAAAAAAAATTGTTAGTTATGCTGAGAAATTAGATGATATAAGTGATATATATAATTTAATTCAAAGTAAGAAACCATTTACAGTTAAAGGCTATCAACTAACAGTTTATAATAATGAAGAAAGTCAAGTAATATACGTTTTAGATGATAAAATTTATAAAGAATCACTAGAGAATGCCATAAAGACCTTTGTTGGAACAGACAATTATAATAATTACATAAATAAAAGTCAGTCTCAAATAAAGGATGTAGGTACTTACATAAATAATATTTATATTGAAAATGAAATGACTATAAAGGAAGCTTATATTCCTACTACTGAAAAAATATATACATCTGCAGAGGAACTTACCAAATATTTGCTTTTTGGCACAACAGAGCAACAAAAAAAATATGTTGTAAATTTAGGCGATACAATGGAACAAGTTGCTTTTGACAATGAAATTAGTGTAGAGGAATTATTAATTTCCAATCCACAGTTTAAAAATTCTAATGCATTGTTATATCCTGGTTTAGAACTTGTAATAGGAATCTTGGATCCACAAATAAAGGTAACTGTTGAACAACAAGTAATCGAGGATTTAGTAGATTCATATAAAACAATAGAAGAAGTTGATGAAACTTTAAATTATGGAGTTACAAAAGTTACACAACAAGGAGAAAATGGTCTGCTTAGAATTAAACAAGACGTCAAAATTACTAATGGAACAACAGTTTATGTAAAACAGCTATCTAAAGAGTCTTTAAAGCCAGCTATTGATAAAATTGTTGTAAAAGGTGGAAAGCGAACTTATGGTATAGGTAGTTCTACATGGTTGTGGCCTACAGATAGTGGATGGACAATTTCATCTGGATATTCATATCGTATTAATCCAGTTACTGGAGCCCGTGAGCTTCATGGCGCACTAGATATTGCTGGTACTGGTTATGGTTCTAATGTTTATGCATCAAATAGTGGTGTTATAGTAACTAAGTCTTATACTTCAACTGCTGGAAATTATATTGTAATCAATCATAACAATGGTTACTATACTCAGTATAATCATATGAGTAGATTTGAGTCACTTTCAGTAGGTGATTATGTAGAAAAAGGTCAAGTAATAGGATATGTAGGTATGACAGGTCAAGCTACAGGTCCACATTTACATTTTGCTGTATGGTACGGCGGTCCTGCATACCGAGGCGTTCGAGTTAATCCATGGACATTATTTAGATAACATCTCAAAAGAGATGTTTTTCTTATGAATTTTATAGTATAATAAAGAAGGAGAGTGGTAAGATGAAAATAATAATTGGGAATGATCATCGTGGTTTAAAATTAAAAGAGCAAATATTAAAATATTTATTATCAAAAAATTATGATGTGGAAAATATAGGAACAGATACAGAAGCTTTAGTTAATTATCCTGAATATGCTTTGAAATTGTGTGAAAAAGTAAAAGAGGAAAAAGGACTAGGGATTTTAATATGTGGAACAGGAATAGGAATGAGTATTGTTGCTAATAAAGTAAATGGAATAATATGTGGAAAAGTAAACACGATAGAAGAAGCTGAATTAACAAAATCACATAATTATGCCAATGTTATAGCGCTATCGTCTAAATTATCTAAAAGAACAGCTATAAAGATGGTTGAAACATTTATAAAGACTCCAAATTCAACTGAAGAAAGACATATAAAACGAGTTGAAGAAATAAAGGAAATAGAAAAAAATAATGCTTAAAACAATTCTTTATATAATTACAGTCATTTTGTCTATTTGGGCTTTAGATAGTATTAATATAACTAATTTATTTAAAAAAAATAGATATTATCAAGCTAGAGTTTTATATCTGTTTGCTTCTATGGCTCTAGCATATTTAGTAGTAAACTTTTTATATGATTTCTTTCTTTTTTCAAAATTTATATAAGCTAAATATTTTAGCTTTTTTTTGACAAAAAATGTTCATAATATAACATATAATAAAAAAAAGAAGGTATATTATGAAAAAAATTATCTTAGTCATTT
Organism: uncultured Bacilli bacterium; assembly: GCA_934120265.1. Classification (GTDB taxonomy): domain Bacteria; phylum Bacillota_I; class Bacilli_A; order RF39; family UBA660; genus SIG204. The sequence goes on along the minus strand of CAKOTU010000002.1, from coordinate 60,534 downwards.
TAATTATTATTTTCATTCCTTATATTATCGTAAGTTTATTTATCAAGACTGATGATATAAAATTTTACTATACTGAAGGAATGAATGTTAGAGTAAAAAGAGAAGAAACTAACACAGTAGAAGTGGTTCCTTTTGAAGATTATGTTGTTGGTGTATTAGCAGGGGAAATGCCAGTAAATTTTGAATTAGAAGCACTAAAAGCCCAAGCTGTAGCAGCAAGAACTTATGTAATGAAAAAAATGAGTGATAATAAAAATGAAGATTATGATATTGTAGATACAGTTCAAAATCAAGTATATATTAGCGATCAAGAACTACAAGATAAATGGAAAGATAAATATCAGGAACGAATTAATAAAGTAAAAACAGCGGTATTAGAAACTAAAGGTGAATACTTATCTTATAATGGAAAAGTAATAGAAGCTTTCTTTTTTTCTACAAGTGTAGGAAAGACAGAAAATAGTGAAGATGTTTTTAAACAAGCTCTGCCATATCTTAGAAGTGTAGATTCAACATGGGATGAAGAAGTATCTCCTGTATTTAACGATTCAAAAGAATACAGTTTGCAGGAATTTTATGAACGCTTAAATTTAAAATATTCTGATAAAATTAAAGTAGAAGTTTTAAATACTACTAGTACCGGTAGAATAAAGAATATTAAAATAAATAATAAAAAATTTACGGGTAGTGAGGTATATAAAAATTTAAATTTACGTTCAACTTTTTTTGAAATAAATCAAATTGGCAGTAACGTTGTTATCAATACTAAAGGATATGGCCATGGAGTAGGAATGAGTCAATATGGAGCTTTAGCAATGGCAAAAAAAGGTTATAAATATGATGAAATATTAAAATATTATTATCAAAATATTCAAATTGAAAAAATTTAAAAAAATTAGTATAAATAAATCACTTTCTGTCCAAACTTAAAATGAGGTGAGAAAGTGAAAAGAAGAAAATTAAAAAAAGCAGTTGTGTATAGTTTATATGCCTTAGGATTTGTAATGTTACTAGGAACATTATATCTAATAGAAGGGATGTTTCCATCGAACAGTTTTAATGGTGTAGATGATGATTATGTAAATAAGACAGTTATAGAAGAAGATGTACCTGTTATTAACACTGCAGATACTATTGTAAGGCCTTATTTAGTTAACGATGTAAGCATAGTTAAAAATTATTATGATTATAAAAGCGAAGCTGAAAATCAAGAAAAATCATTAATATACTATGAAAACACATACTTACAAAATAGTGGTATCAGTTATGGAAGAGAGGCATCATTTGATGTAGTTTCTATTTTAGATGGTACTGTAACTTCTATTAAAGAAGATCAAAACTTAGGTAAAATTGTAGAAGTAACACATAGTAATGATATTATAAGTATTTATCAAAGTTTAAGTGATGTTAAGGTAAAAGAGAATCAAGAAATTAAACAAGGCGATATTATTGGAACTAGTGGTACTTGTAATATCGAAAACGATTTAAAAAATCATTTACATTTTGAAATGATTGTAAAAGGATCAATTGTAAATCCTGAAAATTACTATGATAAAAAAATTTCTGAATTATAGAGCTTAGCTCTTTTTTAGAATAAAAGCACCTCTAATTTATATAATTTATTAAGGGGTGTAATATGTTTAATAATATTTCTAATCGCGTTTTAGAGGAAGCCAATTATATTATAGAAACACATGATACTATAAGAGATTTGGCTAAAATTTTTAAAGTTTCAAAAAGTACTGTTCATAAGGATTTACATGAAAGATTACTTAAAATAGATAGAGATAAGTTTGATATTGTGGATAAAATCTTAAAATATCATACAGAAATAAGACATATTAGAGGTGGCGAATCGACAAAACAAAAATATTTAAATATAAATAGTTGAAAAGGAAAGTGAATGTTCAAATGTTTGCAAAAGATATAGGAATAGATTTAGGAACAGCTAATGTTTTAGTATATATTAAAGGACAAGGTATAGTCCTAAATGAACCAAGTGTTGTAGCATTAGATGCTGAAACAAGGAAACCATTAGCTGTTGGAAGTGAAGCTAGGGAAATGTTGGGTAGAACTCCAGGAACGGTAATTGCTATTAGACCTATGAAAGATGGTGTAATTGCTGATTTTGATGTAACAGAAACAATGCTTAATTATTTTATAAAAAAAATAAATGGTAAAAGTGTATTTACAAGACCACGAATACTAATTTGTTGTCCATCAAATATAACTGGTGTTGAAAAGAATGCAATCAAAGAGGCGGCTGAAAGAACTGGGGCTAAGAGAGTATTTTTAGAAGAAGAACCTAAAGTAGCAGCTATAGGTGCCGGACTTGATATATCAAAACCTGGAGGAAATATGGTTATTGATATTGGTGGCGGAACTACGGATATTGCAGTATTATCTTTAGGTGGGATAGTTACTAGTGCATCAATTAAAACAGCCGGAAATACTTTTGATACAGATATTGTAAAATATATAAAAGATAAATATAAATTACTAATTGGAGATAGAACAGCTGAAGAAATAAAGATTACAATAGGTAATGTATACAAGGCTGATGAAAAAGAAAAAATGCAAGTTAGAGGTAGAGATATGGTATCTGGTTTACCTAGTACAATATCTATTACTTCTAAAGAAGTAGAGGAAGCATTAAAAGATAGTATAGATACAATTATACACACGGCTAAAAGTGTTTTAGAAAAAACACCACCAGAATTATCGGCCGATATTATTGATAAAGGAATTGTTATTACTGGTGGAGGTGCTTTAATTAGGGGATTTAGTGATTTATTATCACATGAATTAAAAGTGCCAGTGTTTATTGCTGAAAGCCCTTTAACTTGTGTTGTTGAAGGTGCAGGGATGATGTTAGATAACATAAACAAATTAATAATAAGATAATGGTGCACTTGTAAAATAATTGCACTTTTTTTCTTATTACTTTATATTATTAATTAATTATGTTATAATGAAGTAGGTGATTTTATGACTCAAGAAGTATTAATAAAGATAATGATGATGGTAATTTCAACATTTTTGTTAGTTGCATTCCTTATACCGTTTATTAAAAAAATAGCAATCCATATTGACGCAATGGATATTCCAAATGCTAGAAAAGTTCATACAAAACCAATGCCTCGACTTGGAGGGCTAGGAATTTATTTAGGATTCTTATTTGGTTATATGATATTTGGTCAACATAGTGAAACAATGAACTCCATTTTGATAGGAAGTTTTATAATTGTACTTACAGGTGTAGTTGATGATATTAAACCTTTAAAAGCTTCAACACAGTTTATAGGTCAATTAGTTGCATCACTAATAGTAGTATTTTATGGAAATATTGTTTTAAAAGATATTAGTGCTTTTGGAATATATATCAATTTTAGTATTCTGTCTTATCCACTTACAATATTCTTCATATTAGGATGTATAAATTGTATGAATTTAATTGATGGTTTAGATGGACTAGCATCAGGTATCAGTTCAATTTACTTTTTAACAATAGGTATTATTACGACAATTAAAGGATCAACAGGATTAGATTTTGTCTTAACTTTTGTAATGTTAGGATCAACTCTAGGATTCCTTGTTCATAACTTTTATCCAGCTAGTATTTTCATGGGTCAAAGTGGTTCGATGTTCTTAGGATTTATAGTGGCAGTAATTGCTTTACTAGGATTCAAAAACGTAACAATGACTTCGTTAATAATACCACTTTTAATATTAGCAATTCCTATTTTAGATACATTGTTTGCTATTATAAGAAGATTATTAAAAGGAGAAAATCCTTCTAAGCCAGATAAATTTCATATTCATCATCAATTATTAAATCGTAATTTTTCACAAAGAACTACCGTATTAATTATATATGCAGTAAACTTACTTTTCTCTTTTGCATCAATTGTTTATGTTTTAAAAGATAGAATACTAGGGTATATAATTTATAGCATTCTTCTTGTTATGGTAGTATTATTTGTCGCTAAAACAAACGTGATATTAGATGACGAACAAAAAGATAAATTATTTAAAGTAAAAAAGAAATAGATGTTAATAGCATCTATTTTTTGTATAAAATAATATAAACTTTTCCACAATAAAATAGGTGATAAAATGAATGTTAATATGATGGAAATCGTAGATGTAATTTTAAGAGCACTAATTTCTTTAATTGCTTTGTTTTCAGTTACCAAATTACTAGGAAAAAAACAAGTGTCACAGCTATCTTTATTTGATTATGTGATAGGTATATCGATAGGTAACTTTGCTGCTGAAATGACAACTGATTTAGATTTACCTTATACACATGGTGTTGTGGCAGTTTTAATATTTGGTTTAGTAGCGTATTTGGTATCAGTTCTTACTATGAAAAGTATTTCCTTGCGTAGATTTTTTATAGGTACTCCAACAGTTTTAATTCAAGAAGGAAAGATACTTATGAAAGGATTAAAACGAGTTAAGTTTGATGTTAATGATTTATTAGAAGAATGTCGAGGCAATGGCTATTTTGATATAAGTCAAATAGAATACGCTTTAATGGAGGCAAATGGTAAACTTAGTATTCTTCCTAAAGGAGAAAATCTTCCCGTGACTATTAAGGACATGAATATAAAACCAGAAAAGCAAGGGTTGTGCGCCAACGTAATTATTGATGGAAAAATAATGTATACAAATTTAAAAAATATGAATAAAGATAAAAAATGGTTAGTCCAAGAATTAAAAATAAAGGGTTATAAGACATTTGAAAATATTTTATTAGCAACCTTGGATAACAATGAAAAGGTTACTGTTTATGAAAAAAATAATGATATAGAACCACTAGTAATATTAGAATAAAAAAATATGGCTATGCACCATATTTTTTTAATTGTTTTTTTATTTTTTTTGCTTTGGACTTAGTAAGTTTTCCAGTAAAAAGTAAAACTCCAGCCCCTAACACTGTAAGCCCTATCATTAAATAATTTTTAGGTTCTTCCCTATAATCTCCCCAAATTCCAACTTTATTAGCTTTGCTGATACTTTGATGATCTTCTAAAGTTCCTGTATATTTATAATCTCCATAGAGATATGCGACTTCAGCAAACCCTTCTTTTATTAATTCGTCTTGAAGTAGGTAATCGTCAACCCAAACCCAAACCAAATCACGATCATACTTATCCTTTTTATCACTATTTTCATCATATTCAATTTCTATCTTTTTTGCATTTGTAAGTTTAGAACAAGTATATTCGCTAGCTTCTTTACCAAAAGGTTCAACGCCCTTTGTAGGATGTTTAGTCTCAGGAGTATCAATAGCAAGAAATCTAATTTTAATTGTTTCTCCATTTAAATTAACTTTAGCTGTATCACCATCTACACAACTGGCAAAAGTTACTTCGATTTTATCACTAGCTAAGCAGATATTCATTCCTATAAAAAAACTAAAACATAATACTAATATCTTTTTCATACTACCACCTATCTTATTTTATAATAAAAAATTAAAATATGCTAGGGTAAAAAACTTTACATAAATAATAAAAGTGTGATATAATACAGCGGTTGGAGAGATGATAGTATGAAAAAAATAAGAAATATTGCAATAATTGCCCATGTTGACCATGGAAAGACAACATTGGTAGATAAATTATTACAAATGTCAGGAACTTTTAGAGAAAATGAAGAAGTAGTAGATTGTGTAATGGATTCAAATGCCATTGAACGTGAACGTGGTATTACCATCTTATCAAAGACAACTGCTATTAATTACAAAGATTATAGAATTAACATTTTAGATACTCCAGGACATGCTGACTTTGGTGGAGAAGTAGAACGTATTATGAACATGGTTGATGGTGTGCTTCTTGTTGTAGATGCATATGAAGGAACTATGCCTCAAACTAGATTTGTTTTAAAAAAGGCCTTAGAAGCAGGGGTAACACCTATTGTTGTTGTTAATAAAATAGATAAATCTGCAGCTCGTCCTACTGAAGTAGTAGATGAAGTGTTAGATTTGTTTATTGAATTAGGTGCTGATGTTGATCAATTAGAATTCCCTGTCATTTATGCTTCAGGTTTAGCTGGAACATCAAGTTTAAGTCCAGAATTAGATACTCAAGAACATACTATGGATCCTATTCTAGATGCAATAATTAAATATATTCCAGAACCAGATGTAGACGTAGAAGGTGGATTCCAATTTCAACCTGCCTTACTTGATTACAATGATTTCGTTGGAAGAATTGGTATTGGACGTGTTAAACGTGGTTCTGTTAAAGTAAATGAAATGGTTTCCTGCGTTAGATTAGACGGGAGCATTAAACAATTTAGAATTCAAAAAATGTTTGGTTATCTAGGACTAAAAAGAATTGAAATAACAGAAGCTAGTGCTGGGGATATAATTGCTATAGCTGGACTTCCAGATATTAGTGTTGGTGAAACAGTTTGTACAGTAGGAAAAGAAGAAGCGCTTCCTCACTTAAGAATTGATGAACCAACTTTACAAATGACATTTGGAGTAAACACTTCTCCATTCTGTGGCAGAGATGGTAAATTATTAACAGCTAGTAAGATTGCTGAAAGACTAAGAAAAGAAACAGAAAGAGACGTTTCTTTAAAAGTTGCACCTAATGATTCTGAATCATTTATTGTTTCAGGACGTGGAGAATTACATTTATCAATTTTAATAGAAAATATGCGTCGTGAAGGTTTTGAACTTCAAGTATCAAAACCAGAAGTAATTGTTAAAGAAATAGATGGCGTTAAATGTGAACCTTATGAGGAAGTTCAAATTGACATGCCTGAAGAATATATGGGTAGTGTAATAGAAGCTTTGGGTAACCGTGAAGCAGAACTTGTTAATATGACACAAGCAGATGGGCAAGTAAAAATCCATTATGTTATGCCATCACGTGGTTTAATAGGATTTACTACTGATTTCATGACTATGACTAAAGGTTATGGTATGTTAAATCATTCATATTTAGAATATCGTAAGATGGCTAGTAGCAAAGTAGGAGAAAGAAAAGCTGGTGTTCTAGTTTCTATGGAAAACGGAAAAGCTACAGCTTACGCTTTAGGCCAATTAGAAGACCGTGGAGTGATGTTTATTGAACCTGGTGCAGATGTTTATGAAGGTATGATTGTTGGGGAACATAATCATGAAAATGATCTTGCAGTTAACGTTGTAAAAGGTAAAAAATTAACAAATACTAGAGCTTCTGGTAGTGATCATACTGTTGTTTTAAATAGACCTCGTAATATGAGTTTAGAGGAAAGTTTAGATTATATTAATAGTGATGAATTAGTAGAAGTTACACCTCTTAATTATCGTTTAAGAAAGAAAATTTTAAATACTGAACAAAGAAAAAAATTTGATAGTAGAAAATAAAAAAAGAAACTAAGAAATTGATTGTAAATCTTTATTCTTAGTTTCTTTTATTTCATCTTCATTAAAGAAATTGGTTATATTAGTATCTAGAGCTTTAGCTATCTGTTCTAATGTATCAATTGATATTGATTGATAAGTAACAGATTCTAACTTTGCTATAAAACTTTCACTTAGAAGTAAGGCATCTGCTAACTCTCTTTGAGTCATTCCTTTTTCTAATCGATACTTTTTAATATTTTTACCTATTTTATTATAAATGTTCTCTTGTTTGCTATTTGTCATACTACCACCATATTTATTTTCTCATAGAAATTATTTTTAATACATAGACAAATAGTCCATGAAAATGTATAATGAAATTGGTGATTAAATGTATAATACAGATACTCTAAAGAGATTAAGAAAAGAAAATAATTTTACAATATATGAAATGGCTAGCAAACTAGGAATATCATCTTCTTATTATTCTCAAATTGAAAATAAGAAGAGAAGACTATATTATGATTTTGCTATAAAGATAGCTGCTATATTTAATAAAAAACCAGATGATATTTTCTTGTAAGATGTCAAATTGCTTTACATTTTTATTAAACACTTGTAAAAAGTCTCTTTTAAACGCTATATTTATTAATGATAAAAAGTAATAAAATCGTAAAATATATTGATTTAACAGTTATTTATTAATTTTGTAATTAAATCTTTATATTCAATACCACTATAAATAAATAATTTTGGATACATACTAATTTCAGTGAATCCTGGCAAAGTATTTATCTCATTTAAATATAATTGTTCATTATCCTCATCATATAAAAAATCTATTCTTGCAAAACCTTTACCGTTGATTCCGTCAAAAGCAGTTTTAGAATATTTAAAAATTTTATCTTTAACTTCTTTTTTTAAATTTGCAGGAATGGTTGTATATGATTTTTTATTTTCATATTTAGCGTTATAATCATAAAATTCGTTTGCGGATGTTATTTCACCAACTTCAGATATATAAAAATCTTTATCTTCTAATATTCCACATTCTAGTTCACGTGCTTTAATAAATTTTTCAATTACAATTTTTTCATCGTATTTAAAAGCTTCAATGATAGCTTTTTTTAATTCTCTTTTATTATTGGCTTTATTAATGCCGATAGATGATCCACCATTAGCAGGTTTTACAATAAGTGGGAGACCTAGTTTTTTTATTATGTCATGAATTTTAAATTTTTGGTTTGATATAGTTATAAATGGTATTTGAGGAATACCTAAATAAGAAAAAATCATCTTTGAAAAATCTTTATCCATACATATAGCACTACTGCTTGTTTTACAGCCAACATACTTTATATCAAATAAATCAAGCATTCCTTGTAACTTTCCATCTTCACCATTTGTCCCATGAGTGATTGGAAAAATTACATCAAACATTTTTAAGTAATCCACAATATTATCTATATATTGATATTCTTGATGTTTCCAATCGCTTAAACAATCCACTTTTCCACCATATTCATACCATTTATTGTCATAGTCAATAACTACAGTTGATACTTGAAATAAATTATTATCAATGTTATCTAATATTGATTTAGCTGATATTAAAGAAACATTGTGTTCGCTAGAGTTTCCTCCACATAAAACTAATACTTTTTTCATATTACACCTCTATAAAGTATATGTAATTAGCCTAAGAATGTGAAAGTGTAAACTATAAAAAAATAAAGAATATTTTTATTGTGGAAAACATATTTATGTGGTATAGTATATTTGATTTATGAGTTATTTTGTCAACCTTTTTAGAGAAACAATATAATAATTTTAAATCAAATCTAAAGAGGAGGACTTAAATGCAAGATAAAGTTATTGTTTGCAAAGATTGTGGTAAAGAATTTACTTTTACAGTTAGAGATCAAGAATTTTATAAAGAAATGGGATTTACTAACGAACCAGTAAGATGTAAGGAATGCCGCGCTGCAAAAAAAGCTAGAAGACAAGAAGAACAAAATCATTCTAGCAATCGTCAAAACGCATAAAAACTCTTAGGAGTTTTTTATTTTTGTTTAATTTCGTATGAAAATATATTTTCATTGTAATTTAAAAATATTTCAAAATCATAATTATACTTATTTTTAAAATTGATTTTATAATTACTTATATTCTTTTTATCAATTCTAATAAGTATTTTCTTATTTATAAGTTCGTTATCATATACCAAATCTATCTCTTGAATTGCATCATTATTTCTTTCTATTTGATGTATTTTAAAATTGTAAACATCATCAAGTATATCTAAGACTAAGTAACTATCACTTTTATCTAGCTTTATAATCGTATCATTTTCTTCATAATCAAAATTATCAATTAATTCTAACTTTATAAAATCAGTATTTTTATATTTATTAATTAAATTGTCTAAGGTATCTTTAATCTTTTTAACAACTTTTTTATTTTTTGTGTAGCAGTACTTATTATTATTTTTATATTCCATATAATAGTTATTAGAAAAGTAAAAATTCATAATACTATCTTTAGTATTTATTATTAAATTAGATTCATTATAATTATTATCTTTTCTATCACAATTCCACTTTATACTATTTAAATCATTTATAATAGTATCATAATCTTGATAGTAAATATTATTATCGTTATATTTAATACTGTTTATTTCGTTATTGATATTTAATTTACTACTACATCCTGTAATAAAAAATAGTAGTATTAGAATGAGTATCTTTTTCATATTACACCTCGTATTTATTATGCTTTTTATAAAGAAAAAAATACTATTAGATAGTATTATATTTTCTTTTCAAGGTAGTAATTTCTTAATTCTTTAAATCGTTGATAGTGAATAACTTCTCTTTGACGTAGGAATGCTAAAGGCGCTAGTAAATCAGGATCGTTGGTTAAATCCATTAAATGTTCATATGTTGCTCTAGCTCTTTGTTCGGCAGCCATATCTGATTCAATATCAGCAATATAATCTCCTGTTGTTTCTATGTAAGCAGCAGTAAATGGAACACCGAAAGCGTCTGCTGGAAATATTCCATGATCATGTTGCGCAAACTGTGCATCTAATCCAGCAGCAGTTAATTCTTCCACTGTAGCACCATTAACTAATTGTGTTATCATGGCCGCAATCATTTCGATGTGAGCAAGTTCCTCTGTTCCAATGTCAGTAAGAAGAGCTTTGCCTCTTTCATCAGGCATAGTATATCTTTGATTTAAATATCTTAAAGCTGCGCCTAATTCACCAGTACTACCTCCATATTGCGATAGCAAATTTTTAGCCATTTTTAAATCTTTTCTGCGAATATTGACAGGATATTCTAATTTCTTCTCATAAATCCACATATTATCCCTCCTATTTCTTATCCCAAGGCCATGGTTCATTATCCCAAGCCCAAGGGAATGTATTAAGTGAGTTGCTAGTTAATTGTAAAGGTCCATATTTATTTTCGTAATTTTTAGTAGCTTCTATAGCTTGTTTGCGATATTCATTAAAAAGTTGTAATGCTTCCTTATCATCAGGATGAACATCTAAATAAAGATTTAAATCAGTCATCGCAAAAGTATACATATCTACATATGTAAGAAGCTCCGCTTGTTCATTCATTGGAGTTATTTCATAAGGTTTATCTGTCCTATAAAAATTGTATAAAGCAGGAAACATATTTCCTCTTATATAGCCGTTGTATACATCATAAACACTATATTTTTCTACATTTTGATTATACAAAGGTTGATTGTAATTATTATTAACATAGTTATAATAATCTTGGGTTAAGTTATAACTATTCATAATATCCCTCCTCGTTTTATTGTATGGAACTAATAAATTAGTGTATAGGTATATAACTAATTTATCTTTTTTTATAAAAACTCTTGTCAAATCGCTTAAAACTTGTTAAAATATTTGTTGTCAGCAATGACATGGCGAAATTGGTGAAGGGGTTAACACGGCGGATTGTGGTTCCGTTATGCAAGGGTTCGAATCCCTTATTTCGCCCCACTTATGAAATAACTAGCTTGTGCTAGTTTTATTTTTTTAAACTAGCATAAATATTTATAATTAAAAATAAAAAAATTAGGTTCTTTAACCTAATTTTTTGTTTAGTGTTTTAGTATCTTTTTCAGCTCTTTTTTCTGCATTCATATATTGTTCAGGGAAACATTCTATCAAATCTAATATACCCCTTTTAATATCTTCGATTTCTGCTTTTTGTACTCCATCAAATTGTTCAGTTAGGATTTGGTAAAACACTTCTTCAACATTTTCTTGAATAACAGTATTAACAGTTTTTCCGGTATATCTTTTTACTAATTTTAGTAATAATCCTTGATATTGTTTCCATTTTAATATTTCGTTTCTTGGATCACGTAAATGTGTACATGCTTCTTTACCCGGTATAAGATTTACACCTCCACCAGGTCTATGTTCTAAATCGTAAGAACAACCATTTTCTGTTAACATAGAACATTGCGTTTTCATAGAAAACAAGTCAACAATTCCTCTATTTTTGTTTCTTGCTCTTAGATATAGAAATGGTGTTAATGTTTTTTTGCCGTCAGCTAAAGTGCTAAAAATAAATGTAGATACAATAGAAACATTTCCTGTTTCTAAAACTTCTAACATAGTGTTTTTATTAATAACGTCAAAATCAGTAGTAAAATAATCGCAACCACTTTTTTTGCAACAAATTCCTCCACAAGCAGCACATATTTCTTTATTTTCGTATTCCATAGTTTCACCTCAAGTTATGTATACTATCATAGTTTTAATAATTAATCAACTCCATTAAATATAAAAAATTTTATAAGTTAGCGGTTTATAGAAATTAACATCTAAATATACATATAATAATCAATATTGCGCTAAGTATAATTTTCAAAAATAAAACTGGTTTTTATTGAAAAAGGCAAAGTTATTCATTTGCTTTTATTTTTCTTATATATATAATGTATTTTGGTGATAATTTTGAATGATAAAATAAATGGTTTCTATTTAGATGAGCAACAGCAGAATATTGTTTTAGATGAAAGTGATAGACTGTTAGTAGTAGCAGGTGCCGGAAGCGGTAAAACATTGACAATACTAGGTAAAATCAATTATTTAATAAAGTATAAAAATATTTCGCCTGATAAAATTTTATGTATTTCTTTTACTCGAGACAGTTCTAAAGGATTGAAAGATAAAATAAAAAAAGAGTTTAATGTTTCGATGCCGGTCTATACCTTTCATAAGCTTGCGTTAACATTACTTTCTAAAAGGTATGAGATTGCAGATAATAATTTACTATCAGACATTATTAATAACTTTTTTACAATAAAAATATTAGAATCTGATTTTCATATGAAATTACTTTTAAAATATTTTAACAACTATAAATTTTTTAATATAAAAGATAATTATTTAAAATTTTATAAAGACAATAAACAAAATATATATCAGTTATCCAAAATAATAGAAACATTTATTAGATTATTTAAGTGTAATAACTATAAAATAGAAGATTTTAGTAGTTTTCTTAAATTAATAAAAAGAACTATATCATATAAAAAATTTAGAAAAGAAAAAATGTTTTTAATTTTTGCTTTAAATATTTATATTGAATATGAAAATTATTTAAAAGAAAATAACGAAATAGATTTTGATGATATGATTATTAATGCGACAAAAGAAGTGGAAGACAATGGTTTAAAGAATAAATTTGAATATGTAATAATTGATGAGTATCAAGATACATCGTTCATTAGATTTAATTTAATTAAAAATATTTTAGAAAAAAGCCAAGCTAAATTAATGGTTGTTGGAGATGATTTTCAATCTATATATCGTTTTAATGGATGTGATATATCTTTATTTTTAAATTTTAAAGATATGTTTGAGAATGCAAAAGTATTAAAAATAGAAACAACTTATCGTAATAGTCAGGAACTTGTAGACGTTGCAGGAAAGTTCATTATGAATAATAAATACCAAATTAAAAAAGATTTGGTGTCATACAAACACAATATAAAGCCAGTGAAAATAATCAAATATAAAAATAAGAAAAATATTCTTTTAAAAATAATAAATTTAGTTTCAGAGAATAATGGTTCAATAATGATCTTAGGTCGAAACAACAATGACATTAATTACTATGTAGATGAGAATTTTAAAGTAGAAAAAGATGGCATAATAAGTTTAAAAAATAGAAATATAGATCTTAGATATCTAACAGTTCATAAATCAAAAGGACTAGAAGCTGATAATGTTATTGTTCTTAACATGAATAATGATAAGCTTGGTTTTCCAAGCCAAATTGAAGAAGATAAAATTTTAAGATTAGTTAATAAAAGTAAAGAAAAATTTTTATATGAAGAAGAAAGAAGACTATTTTATGTCGCCCTTACAAGAACTAAAAATAATGTTTACCTGTTAACACAAAAAAATAAAGAATCTATCTTTATTAAGGAATTAGAAAAAGAGCACAAAAAGAATATAGAAATAATAAACTATAACTAAAAAATGGATGATGTGTTATAATAGTGAAAGTGGAGGGATATTATGTCTAATAAAGTAGTATTAATAACAGGCGCAAGTAGAGGTATTGGAGCAGAAGCGGCTAAAGTATTTGCTAGCAATAATTATAATGTAGTAATAAATTATAATAATAGTCCTGATGTAGCACTTAAATTAAAAGAAGAGATAGAAAATAAATATCATGTAGTAGCACTATGCATTAAATGTGACGTTTCAAATGAATTAGAAGTAAAAAGTATGGTGGGAAAAGTTGTTGATACATTTGGACATATAGATGTGTTAGTTAATAATGCCGGTATTGCTATTGATACAACCTTTGAAGATAAAACAGTAGAAAATTTTAGGAAGACTTTAGATATTAATTTAATAGGTACATTTATTGTTAGTAAATATGTTGGTAAATATATGTTGGAAAATAAAAGTGGCACAATTATTAATGTTGCATCTACTAATGGAATAGACACAATATATCCTGAGAGTTTAGATTATGATGCTTCTAAAGCAGGAGTAATATCTTTAACTAAGAACTTAGCTCTACAATATGCCCCTTATATAAGAGTTAATGCTGTAGCGCCAGGTTGGGTTAATACAGACATGAATAAAGAACTAGATCAATCTTTTATTGAAAAAGAAAATGAAAAAATACTATTAAATAGATTTGCACGTCCTGAAGAAATTGCTAAAGTTATTTACTTTTTAGCAACTCCAGATGCAAGTTATATAAATTCAGAAGTAATTAGAATAGATGGAGGATTTAAATGTTAGAAGAATTCAAAATAAATGATAAAGTTTTAAGCTTATCTAAAGAAATAGAACCAGAATTAAATGTTGAATTTAAAAAAATTGATGAGATATGTGAGATTAATAGTTTAAAGGTACTTTCTGCTTTTCGTAAACATCAACTTTCTGATTCACATTTTAATCAAACAACAGGTTATGGATATGATGATTTAGGAAGAGATACTTTAGAGCAAGTTTATGCAACTATTTTTAAAGCAGAGGATGCATTAGTTAGAACACAATTTATTTCAGGAACTCACGCTTTAACAGTAACTCTTTTTGGTCTTTTAAGACCAAATGATACATTACTTTCTATTACTGGAAAACCATATGACACATTAGATGAAGTAATTGGTATTGTTCCAAATAAAAGTTCTTTAAAATCCTTTAATGTTAACTATGAACAAATTGATCTTGTTGATAATGATTTTGATTATGAAAAAATAGAAAAAAAATTAAAAGAAAAATTTATTAAAGTAATAGAAATTCAAAGATCAAAAGGATATTCTACTAGAAAAAGTATTGTTATAAGTAAAGTAGAAAAAGTAATTAAATTAATAAAAGAAGTATCTCCAGAGACAATCGTTATGATAGATAATTGTTATTGTGAATTTGTTTCAGATAGAGAACCTATTGAAGTAGGCGCTGATATTGCTGTAGGTTCACTTATTAAGAATTTAGGTGGAGGAATAGCTCCAAATGGTGCTTATGTTGTTGGAAGAAAAGATTTAGTAGAATTGGTAGCGGAAAGATTGACTGCTCCTGGAGAAGGTAAAGAAGTAGGGCCTTCATTAGGAATGAATAAGTCTTTAATTCAAGGATTGTTTATGGCACCTAATGTTGTAGCTAGTAGTTTAAAAACTGCAGTCTTTGCAAGTTTGATGTTAGAAAAATTAGGATATGATGTTGAACCAAAATATAATGAAGAAAGAGCTGATATAGTTCAAAATATTATATTTAGAGATCCTGAGAAATTAATAAAGTACTGTCAAGGGATTCAACAAGCTTCACCAATTGATTCTCACGTAACTCCAGAACCATGGGATATGCCAGGATATACTGATAAGGTAATTATGGCCGCAGGAACATTTACTCAAGGATCATCAATTGAACTTTCTTGCGATGGACCTATTAGAGATCCTTATATTGCATATGAACAAGGTGGTTTAACTTATGAATATGGTAAAATAGGAGTTATGAAAGCTATATCAAATTTATTAAATCAGTAGAAATACTGATTTTTTATATACTATAAAATCATGTTAATTATAGAAAATCAGCAAAAAAATATATCATCATCTAATGATATATTTTTTTGCTGATTTAATAATTTTAATTATTAAAAAAGATGAATTTTTTTTGTTAAGAATTTATTTAAACAAATTACCATTTTCATCTCTTTCTTCAAAAAGCTTAGAAATGTTTATTTCTAAAACGTTTGCAATTCTATAAAGTACTGCTAAACTAAAAGATTGTTGTACTCTATCAGATTCAATATTGCTTATTAAACTGTGACTCAAATCACATAACTCTGCCAATTTTTCTTGTGTCATTTTTCCATACTTACTATATTTGCTATTATTATGTAATCTATAATATTTAATATTTTTACTTACTAATTCATATATATAACGATCATCTTCTGGAGTAAAATTCACAAAAACCACCACCTATATATATTTTGTCACTTATGATAGATTTTATTTATATATAAATAGTAGATAAAAGTTCTATAATTAGTGTCATTTTTTGTCAAAATATGATACAATGTACTAGGAGTACAGCAAATTATTGATTTGTGGCTTAGTCAATATTGTATTTCTAAAATAAAAAGGAGGAAAAAATGAATAGAAATAAAATTTTAATTATTGTTAGTTCTTTAATTGTATTAATAGGTATTTTTATAGCAATTTTTATAATTAACAATAACAAAAGAAATAATACTTTTTATGAAATAACATTTGATACGCAAGGTGGAAGTGTTATTGAAAATCAACCAGTTAAGAAAGGAGAAAAAATCAAAGTTCCAGAAAATCCAACAAAAGAAGGATACGAATTCGTTGAATGGTATTACGAAAATCAAAGTTATGATTTTAATACTACTGTTACTGATAACATGATATTAGTGGCGCAGTGGAAGACAACAGAAAATGAAATTTTTACAATTAAATTTAATAGTGATGGTGGAACAACTATATCTGAACAAAATATTGAAAGTGGTAAAAAAGTGGTAATGCCAGGAAATCCAATAAAGGAAGGATATAATTTTATTGAATGGCAACTTAATGGTGTGAAATACGATTTTAATTTGCCAGTAACATCAAATTTAGAATTAGTGGCAGTTTATGAAAAAATAGAAACTGAAACACCAACAATCAATACTAAGCCAAGTACTACAAAACCAAGTAATAATAAGCCAAATAATAATGGAAATAATTCAGGAAATACAACTACACCAAGTCAACCTACTACTCCAACAACCCCTACAGAAAAAAAGACATATACTGTAACTTTTGATTCAAATGGTGGTTCATCAGTTAATTCTCAAACGGTAAACGAAGGAAACAAGATTTCTAGACCATCAAATCCAACAAAAAGTGGTTATAATTTTGCTGGTTGGTTATTAAATGGAAACAGCTATGATTTTAATACGCCGATTACTAGTAATATAACATTAGTAGCCAAGTGGAATCAAAAAACATACAAAGTTAAAGTAACAAGCGTAGATCAATATTCTCCAGATAGAATATTAACTGTTTATGAAGACAATGTAAAAATCAATGTATCAGCAATTAAATATAATGGAGTAACATTATGTAGTGGAAGCAATATGGTTGTTAATATGTATGAAATAGAAGGAATTAGTTCTGTAACAGTTGTATTAACAAATGGAACTTCTGTAACTGCTAGTGTTCAATAGGAAGGATGAAGTAAATGAAAAATAAATTTTTATTATTTAGTGTTATATCAATTTTTACAATGTTTTTGGGAATTACTTCAGCAAATGCAAAAACAATAAATAAAGAAGACATCCCTGGTTCAACATATATTATTGGTACACATATGTTTACAAGAGATGTTAATCAAGATAAAGGATATGATGGAAAATTAACAACAGACTTAATTATGCTAGCATCAAAGACAATTGATGGAAATACTATTGATGATATGATTATTTATTATAAAACTGCATCTGGGAAATGGATTAACGGCTTAAATGGAACTATAGTTTCAACACCAGATAATTTTAAGATAAATTATACTAATAAGGCTTTAGAAGAAGATAATGACACAGTTAAAGAACCTAAAAAGCCTATAATATTTTGGGACACTGCATTAACATATAATAAGGATAAAAATAATTTTTCTGCTATGATATATGTTTTGTTAGATGATATAAATGATCAATCTAATAAAGTTGATGGTGTTGAATTAAAAATTTTTCAAAATGGTAATATTTCTGAAACTTATGATTTGACATACGATAAATATTTTAAGGAAACTACTACAACCGTTAATGAAGATTTTAAAAAGAATGTGGAAGGAATTGAAATCGGACATACATATCATATGCATTCGATAGAAATCAACAACATCATTATTAATGGTGGCTATGGTGAGGTAACTATAAATGCTAAAGCTTATGCCTTAGATGAGAATGGCAAAAAAGTTTACAGTGATATGTTAGTTGATACCATACCTGAAGATGATTACTTACCAACTGTAAAGTTAAAAAGTTCAAATGTAACTTATATATCAGAAGGTGATGGATATTATATTTATCAATTAGAATTAGAAAAACCTGAAGGGTGGTCTGCATTTTCTTTAAATAGAAATTCTTACGCATATGTTATAAATGAAGAGTTTGATGGAAATGCAACAACATCTTATCAAAATGAAAAATTTGATTTGGATGCTAAAATTATGGTGACAATTCCAAAAAATAAAATAGCACGTTACACAGCAAAAATCGGGTATTATAAAGCCAATGGAGATTTTATTAGTCTTTCAAGTAATGAAGAAACTGATAAAGTATTAATTATTGATACCAGAGATTTGTCTGTTCCAACATTATCTGTTGATGAAAATCGTTCATGGACAGATCGAATGAGAGATGGAGAACGTATAATTATTAATAATGATTATTATAAACAGCAAAATGAAAATACTTTAGATTACAATAAAGAGGGAGTAGAGTTTTACGAAATAGTGGATGGAAATACTTACAAATTAGTAAAAGATACTACTAATTGGTTTGTAGATGTTTTGCCAAGCTATGGTCATAGTGTATATGTCTCAAGAGTTTATACTACTAATGCAGCTGGTGAAAAAGTTTATAGTGATTTTTCAAATAAAATAGAAGTTGTTAGAACTCCAGAAATTAAAGTGTCAGATATAACAGAAGGTAAAGCTAATTTAAGTATTACTAATGTTATTGATTATTCATACGACTTTAAGTTTAATGTTTACAAGTTGAATTCTACGAATGATGAAGTTATTATAAAATCATTTACTTTAAAAGATGGACAAATAAGTATTGATGTTGAAGAAAATATGGAAATATATGTAAGAGCATATGCTAAAGATTATGAATCTTCAGGCTTACAGCCTGTATATGTATATAGTGCAAAATCTAATGTAATAGAAGTTAATACTTCAACAGGATCCTAAATTGAAATTTAAACCGCACCAAAGGGTGTGGTTTTTTATGTAATAAAAGGATTCTTGCCAGTGTGAATAATTTATACATGGATTATAATGAATATAAAAATATGGACGTTTTATAAAATAAGAATTATTAATCTAGACCATAAATAGATATATAAAAAAAATTTTGGTTAATAATATTAAATTGGAAATTTTAGAAAAATTAATTTAGTGTGCAAGTTTAATAAATAGTATTAAAATAATATTTATTTTGTGTTATAATTAAACTAGGAGTGAGGATTATGGAAAAGAAAGAATTGTTAAACGAAGAAAATTATGAAAAAACTAAAAAGAAAATTACTACAATATCTTTAATAATACTTATTGTTGCATTATTAATAGGTGGTACATTAATAGCACTTGGTATTATTAAAACAAACACATCTAAGAAAGATGCTGAAAAGATAAATCAAGAAAGATATAATGCTGCATATCAAGAATCTCAAAAGCAAGTTGCACAAACAGAACAAAGATTAAAAGAAATAGCTAGTGAAAAAGAATCATTAAATTTACAATATGATGCTAAAAATCAAGAGTGTGATTCTCTAGATATGAGTGCCAAAGATTGGTATTCAAAAGTTAATCAATGTCGTAGAGATGCTAGTGCAATTAGATCTAAAATTACTGATTTAGAAACAGAAGAATTTAAATTAAACAATAAAAATCATACTGTTTATTATGATAAAGTTGAAGCTAAAAATTATATTCCTTTATCTGTATTTGGTGGAGTAATATTATTTATTGGTGGGATGATTTCATTATCAATTTATTTAATAGCTAAAAAAAGAGATATCAGTGCTTTTGCAATTCAACAATCAATGCCTTTAGCACAAGAAGTTATTGGAAAGATGGCACCTACCATTGGAGATGCAGGAAAAACTGTTATTGATAAAGTTGGTCCATCTATAGGAAATGCAGCTGGAAGTATTGCAAAAGGTATCAAAGATGGTTTAAAAGACGAAGATAAAAGTGATGAAAAATAGGCGATAGTTTTATCGCTTTTTTCGTATTTTGTCGAAATTAGCACTTTCTATTGACAAGTGCTAATTTTTGAGTATAATTATAATGGAAGAGGTGATATTTATGTATAATAATGAAGAACAAAATGAAAATGTTTTAGAAAAATATGGACGAAATATCATAGAAGATGTCAAAAATAGAAAAATAGATCCTGTAATAGGACGTGATGAAGAAATCAGAAGTATTACAAGAATTTTATCAAGAAAAACAAAGAATAATCCGGTACTAATTGGTGAACCTGGTGTAGGTAAAACAGCTATTGTTGAGGGACTTGCTCTTCGTGTTGTTAAAGGTGATGTTCCATCAAGCCTAAAAGATAAAATTATTTGGGAATTAGATATGGCTTCTTTAATTGCTGGTGCTAAATATCGTGGTGAATTCGAAGAAAGATTAAAGAATGTTTTAAATGAAGTAAAAAAATCAGAAGGTAAAATAATAATGTTTATTGATGAGATTCACACAATAGTTGGTAGTGGTGCTATGGAAGGTGCTATGGATACTTCTAACATTTTAAAACCAATGTTAGCTCGTGGAGAAATTCATGTTATAGGAGCAACTACTCTTAATGAATATCGTAAATATATTGAAAAAGATGGTGCTCTTGAACGTAGATTTCAAAGAATCTTAGTTAGCGAGCCAACTGTTGAAGACACTATTACTATACTTCGTGGTTTAAAAGAGAGATTTGAGATTCATCATGGTGTTACAATTCAAGATAAAGCTTTAATTTCTGCTGCAACACTTTCTAATAGATATATAACTGATAGATTTTTACCTGATAAAGCTATAGATTTAGTTGATGAAGCATGTGCTACTATTCGTGTTCAGATGGATTCGGTACCAACTTCACTTGATGTTTTAACGCGTGAAATCATGCGTTTAGAAATTGAAAGGGAAGCTATCAAAAAAGAAAAAGATGAATTATCTAAAAAAAGAGTTGAGATGATTGATAAATC
Organism: uncultured Bacilli bacterium; assembly: GCA_934120265.1. GTDB lineage: Bacteria > Bacillota_I > Bacilli_A > RF39 > UBA660 > SIG204. Next base: position 39,179 of record CAKOTU010000002.1, on the reverse strand, counting down.
TTTAGGTGAATTAAAAATAAAAGAACGTGATTTAACAGCCGCTTGGAATAAAGAAAAGAATATCAATGATGATATTAAAAAGAAAAAAGCTGAAATAGAAAAAGCACGTTTTGAATTAGAACAAGCTGAAAACAGATATGATTTAGAAACCGCAGCTAAATTAAGACATGGTACTATTCCAAGATTAGAAAAAGAACTTGCAGAATTTAATACTGTGGAAAAAAATAAATTATTAAGCGATACAGTTACTAGTGAAGATATAGCTAAAGTAATATCAAAATGGACTAATATTCCAATTGCTAAATTAGTAAGTAGTGAAAAAGAAAAATTATTACACTTAGAAGATAATTTAGCAAAACGAGTAAAAGGTCAAGATGAAGCTTTAAAACTTGTTAGTGATGCTATTTTAAAATCACGTAGTGGTATAAAGGATCCAAATAGGCCAATTGGTTCATTTATGTTTCTAGGTCCAACAGGCGTAGGTAAAACTGAAGTAGCTCGATCTTTAGCATATGAACTTTTTGATGATGAGAAACATATGATAAGGATTGATATGAGTGAGTATATGGAAAAATTCTCAGTTTCTAGACTTATAGGAGCGCCTCCAGGATATGTTGGATACGAAGAAGGTGGACAATTAACTGAAGCCGTTAGAAGAAATCCATATAGTATTGTTTTATTTGATGAAATAGAAAAAGCTCATCCAGAAGTATTGAATTTATTATTGCAAATTCTAGATGAGGGAAGAGTTACTGATTCAAATGGTCGTACAGTTGACTTTAAAAATACTATAATTATTATGACATCAAATTTAGGTAGTGAATATATCTTAGATGGTCATGATGAAAAAGTAATGGAAGAATTACAACATCACTTCCGCCCAGAATTTATTAACCGTATTGATGAAATAATTATCTTTAAAAAATTATCTAAGTCTGTTTTATATGATATTTTAGATAAAATAGTTGGTGAGATAGAATTTAGATTAAAAGACTCTAATATTAAAATACATTTGACAGAAAAAGCTAAAGCTTATTTTATTGATAATGGTTTTGATGAATACTACGGTGCTCGTCCATTGAAACGTCTTGTTAGTCGTGAACTTGAAACATTACTTGCTCATATGATTATTAATAATGAAGTAGTTTATGGACAAGAATTAATTGTTGATGTTAAAGACGACAAAGTTGTTATTAACAAAAAATAAAATATTGGTTTATGCCAATATTTTTTTGTGAAAATAATTGTTTCTTTTTTAATTAAAATAATTTATAATGTAAGTGGTGTTAAAATGAAAAAAGATAAATTAGATATTATATATGAAGACAAACTTATAATTGTTGTTAATAAACCAGCACATTTATTAACAATTGCAACAACTAAAGAAAAGGAAAGAACTTTGTATCACAAAGTAATTGAGTATGAAAAAAAGAAAAATAAAAACAATAAAATATTTATAGTTCATCGTTTAGATAAAGATACAAGTGGTTTAGTTTTATTTGCTAAAGATGAAAAGACAAAAATGAAATTACAGGATAATTGGGATAATGTTAGAAGAAAATATATTGCTGTTGTAGAAGGAAAAGTAGAAAAAAAGTCAGATACTATTAAAAGCTATTTAAAAGAAAATAACAACTTTATAACGGTTTCAACAAATGATAAAAATGGTAAACTTGCTATAACAAAATATGTTCTTCTTAATACTAGTAAAGCTTATAGTTTGCTAGATATAGAAATTTTTACGGGAAGAAAAAATCAAATTAGAGTTCATATGAATGATCTAAATCATCCTATTATTGGTGATAAAAAGTATGGTGCAAAAACTAATCCCTTAAAACGTCTAGGACTTCATGCATATTACTTAGAATTTACACATCCAGTTACTAAAAAGTTGATAACCTTAGAAATAAAGTATCCAGAACAGTTTGTTAATATGTTTAGTAAAAAGAATTAAAAGTAATAAAATCGCAAAATATATATAGTTTTGCGATTTTTGTATGTAAATTTAAATATTGACAATCATAATACTGGTGATACTATGATATCTAATCATATTGAAAATGAAAAAGAAATAATTCTGTATCTAGATTTTAATTATGAGATTGGTAGTTTTAATAAAGAAAAAACGTCAAGCATAATATCAAATATGGTGAGCTATTTAAAAAATAAAAAAATAGATGTAGATGGTAAAAAAATTATGCTTGTATTGGGTTCAACGTTAATTGCATCTTTTATTTATACAAATGGTACTTTTAAAAAGATAGAGTCAAATAAATATTTAGTGCCAAATATTGTTTCTGTTAATAGTGCTTTTGACATGGATAGTATAAATGAAAATATAAAGAAAACTGAAGAAAAAATAGAAACAAAAGAAAGTGGAACAACTAATATTGTTAAAAAGGAACAAAAACAAGAAAATACTAGTCAAAATAAAACAGTTACAAAAAAAGTTGAAAGTTCCCAAAAAGTAGCAAATAAAAAAAGAAGTAATTCTATAAAACAAGAAAATGCTGAAATAAAACAAGAAACTAAAGAAAATAAAACCTATGTTACTATTTATAGAAAAAGGGGAATCGTTGAGCAAATTGAATTAGAAGAATATTTAGTTGGAGTTGTAGCAGCTGAAATGCCCGCCTCTTTTAACAGTGAAGCTCTTAAAGCTCAAGCTATACTAGCTCGTACATATGCTTTAAAAAAGATTAGTAAAGGTGAAAAACTAACTGATACAGTCTCTACTCAAGCGTATATAGATAAAAATGAAATGCAAAAAAAGTGGAGCGATGACTATAACAAATATTATAATAAAATAGTTTCTGCAGTAAATAGTACCAAAGGTCAAGTTGTTAAATATAATGGTAATTATATAGAAGCACTATATCACTCTACTAGTAATGGCAAAACGGAAAGTGCTAAAGAGGTTTGGGGCCAAGACATACCTTATTTAAAATCAGTAGATAGTTCTTGGGATAAAAAAACATCTACTTATCTAAAAATAGAGAATAAAGAATTTAATAGACTTATGAAAATATTAGGAATAGATATTGATAAAAATATTAACATAGAGATACTATCTAAAGATGAAAGTGGTAGAGTGAGCAAAATAAGAGTAGAAGATAAAGTATATACCGGTGTTGAATTTAGAACATTGCTTGATTTAAGATCTACTGATTTTGATATAGTGATAACAGAAAATGGTTTAGAAATCATAACACGAGGATATGGACATGGAGTAGGAATGAGTCAGTACGGCGCAAACGAGATGGCAAAATTAGGTTATAATTATAAAGAGATAATTAATCATTATTATCAGAATGTAAAAATAACATCAAAGTGATGTTATCTTTTTTTTACTTTAATGTAATCTTTAGTTAAATTACAATCGAGCATAAAGTAAATTTCTCTATCCCCCATATCTACTGATTTTGCTGTTAATAAAACTTTGTTCCCAATACGATATTGTTGGCCAGTATTTTTCCCATATAATATATATTTTTCTCTTTTAAAGACAAAATCGTCCCCATATATATCATATATTTTTACTTTACCAGTAATTTGATCATCGGTTTTCACTTTTATTCCTTTACTTGTTATTTCTGTTATTGTTCCTTCAAAAGGCTTTCCTATACATTTTTCCATATATTTTAACATAGCATATTTATTAGAATCGTCTTCAGCTAAATCTGCCTGTCGTTCTTTATATGAAGCGTGCTTGCAACCTTCTTTTAATCGTGACTCTAAGCCATCTAAATATTCACTTAATTTTTTATCGTTATAACCTTTGTTATATATATTATCATATTTGTCAAGTAAGGTATGAACCATTAAATCTGGAAATCTTCTGATTGGAGATGTAAAATGGGTATAGTTGTTTGAAGCAAGTCCAAAATGCCCAATGTTTTCAGTTGCATAATAAGCTCTTCTCATACTTTTCAAGACAAGGTTAGATAAGATTGGATATTCTTCATATTCAGAAAGTTTTTTTAATAATTGTTGGATTAATTTTGGATTTGTTGCATCTTTAATCTTATTAATTCTATATCCTAAATCAGATATAAAAGTTACAGTGGAATCCAACACTTGATCAAGAGGACAATCATGCACTCTATATACACATGGTAAATCAAGCCATGTTATATGATTAGCAACAGTTTCATTAGCAATAATCATAAAGTTTTCAATTAGATGTTCAGCGGAATTTTGATGGCATAAATTGAAACCTAAAGTTTTTCCATTATCATCAACGTTTATCTTTATTTCATTAGAAGCAAAATCTAGGGCGCCATTATTCTTTCTCTTCTTCGTTAAAATATTTGATAATTCTTGCATATCTTTTAAATTATCTACAAAGTCTTCATATCCTTCTGGTATAGTGTCATTTTCTAGTATTAAATTAACAGAATCATAATCCATTTTTTTCTTTGAATTGATTACAGTAGGACATATTTTATAGTTAACAACTTCTCCATTTAGATCTATTTCCATAATACAAGATCTAGCAAGCCTATCTTCGTTTGGATTTAAAGAACAAATTCCGTTGGATAGTTTATGATGTAACATTGGAATTACAGAATTTAAAAGATAAACACTAGTTCCACGATTATAGGCATCTTCAAAAATAGCTGATCCTTTTTTGACATAATGGGACACATTTGCTATATGGACACCCAATTCAAAATTTCCATTTGGGAGCCTTACTAAAGATATTGCATCATCAATATCTTTAGTATCTTTACCATCAATTGTAAAGATACATTCATCTCTTAAATCTAATCTGTCTTTTATTTCATCTTCTGATACTTCTGTAGGAATATTTTTAATTTCTTCTAAAACTTCATCATTAAACTCAAATTCAAAGTCTCTACTAGCAGCGATAGCTTTGATATCACTGTTAGGGTCATCTTTATGACCTAAATATTTTACAACTTCAGCATCAAAAGAATCATCTTTATTAATATTATCTACTTTAATTATGATTCTGTCTCCTTCGACAAAATCTTTTATTGTGTCACGTGAAATTGAAAATGTTACGTTATTTGGAATATTAAAAGCTCTTAATTTTTTTACTCCGTTAACATTTTCAATTTCACAGACAATATTTGGATTTGTTCTTTTAATGATTTTTAAAACCCTTCCCATATTGCCGCTTTTTAAGACAATAACTTCATCAAAATTAAAGGCCCCATTTAAATCATCTTTATCAATATATAGTCTTTCATTACCGTCTAATTCAATATATTTTAATCCGTTTTTTGTTGTCAGTAATGGTTTAACAAAATGATTTTCTGACATATATCCAAACCTTGTATCATCAACCGCGAACATTATATTTTTGGCAACTAGATTTTTAAAGCACTTTTCTACTTCATCTTTGTTTAACCCCAATTGTTTTGCCGTCCCTTTTGCATTATAAAAAGCTCCAGGATTTTCTTTTACTAATTCTATTATTTTTTCTTCAATACTACTCATAACTTACTTCCCCCTATTTATAATATACCCTAAATATTTTAATTAGTAAATACAATTCTTTCATCTTATAAATGTTTTTGTTATAATATATATGGTGATAAAATGAAAAACTTAAAAGATAACACACTGCTAATAATACCGTCTCATTTAAAAGAAAAAATTCTTTTAAGTTTTTGTGATGAATTAAAAAGTATTAAAGTAATGACTGAAAGCGAGTTCATAAGAAATTACTATTTTGATTATGATCTAGAAACAATCTATTATCTTATGAATAAATATAAATTAAAATATGAAGTAGTTCTTGTATATTTAAAAAATTTATATTATATAGAAAATAAAGACTATAATAATGATAAACTAAATAAATTGGTAGAAATAAAAAGAGAACTTGATAGTCATAATTTACTTAAGTATAATCCATTATTTTTAAATAAATTAAAAAGTATGAACATTGTTTTTTATAACTTTTATGAGCTAGATAAATTCTATTTAAGTTTGATTGATAACTTAAAAAAAATAACTAGTGTCGAAGTAATAAACGAAGAAAGTAACTGTTGTTATGAACATAAAATATATGAACTAAAAGATGTTTCAGAAGAAGTTGAATTTGTTGCAACTAAAATATGTGAACTAGTATTAAGTGGTGTTAATATTAATAATATTGTTTTACTAAATAGTAGTGACACTTACACAAATCATATTAAGCGTATATTTAAATATTTTAATATTCCTGTAAATATGAAAGATAATAATAGCTTATTAGGAACAAAGATGGGGACTTTCTTTTTAGAAAATATTGATTCTGATATAAATAAAACATTTGAACTTTTAGAAACAAATTTTGATTTAAAAAACAGTTTAAATCTAGAAATTTATAATAAATTAATAACCATCTCAAATAAATTTAGCTTTATTTCTAATTATACTGAAATTAAAGAACTATTAAAAATTGAACTAGCAAATAGTAAGTTATCGGATACTATTTTAGATGAAGCGGTAAGAGTAGAACCACTCGAAGATTATATTCCAAATGATGATGAGTATGTTTTTTTACTTGGATTTAATCAAGGAGAATGCCCTAAAAATTTCAAAGACGAGGACTATATTAATGATTTATTAAAAGAACAACTAAATTTAAGTATAACTGTAAGCAAAAATATTATCCACAGTAAAAAAATAATTGATACGATAAAAAATATCAAAAACTTGTGGATAACATATAAATTAAACGGAGAACAAGGTGGTTTAACTGTATCATCGCTAAATGAAAACCTAAATTATGAAGTTATCCACAATATAAAAATTAGTTATAATTATTCACGTTTGAGTAATAATCTAAAATTAGCTAAATATATGGATGATTATTTAAAATATGGTTCCAAAAATGAGGACTTAGATCTATTAAATAATGCCTACAAAGATAGTGTTTATCGTAAGTATGATAATAAGTTTAGTGGTATAAAAAAGAATAGTGAAAATATTATGCTCTCTTATTCTAGTATGGATAATTATTATAAATGTTCATTTAGATACTATGTTAGTTCTATTTTAAAATTAAACTGTTATGAAGAAACCTTTATGACCTATATTGGTTCTTTATTTCACTACGTTCTTTCTAAAAAAGATAGTTTATCTTTAGAAGATAGTATAAACGAGTTTATGAATAATAATCCTAAAGAATTTACTAACAAAGAAAGTTTTTTCCTTGAAAAATTAAAGAAAGATTTAGAGTTTATTCTTGATGTTATAAAAAAACAAGATGATTATACTAATTTTCATAATGCTTTATATGAAAAAAATATCGAAATACCTAAAGGAAATGATAGATTTATTGGTATTATTGATAAAATCCTATTGAATAATGATAAAACTTTAGGTGCTATTATTGATTACAAAACCGGAAATCCATCATTAGAACTAAATTATTTAGAATATGGATTAGGCCTACAATTACCAATTTATTTATATCTCATTAATAAAGTAGATCCAGAGATAGAAGTAGTAGGTTTTTATCTTCAAAAGATCTTACCATCTTTGATTACACGAAATCCCCTAAAAGATTTATCTGCGCAAAAAAGGGATTTATTAAAATTACAAGGTTTTAGTTTAAGTGAAGAAGAAAAACTATCTGAATTTGATAAAACATATATTGATAGTGAATTAATAAAAAGTATGAAAGTAGGAAACAATGGATTTTATGCTTATTCTAAAACACTAACTAAAAAGAATATGGAAAACATCGTAAAAATTATCGATCAAAAAATAGATGTAGCTTTAACTAATATTCATAACAATAATTTTGATATTAATCCTAAGGTTATTAACAATAAAAATATTGGATGTGAATATTGTAAATTTAAAGATATATGTTATATGACTGAAAAAGATATTGTTAGATTAAAAGACGTAGATAATCTAGATTTTCTAGGAGGTGATAATAATGCCTAGATGGACCAAAGAACAAGAAGAAGCTATCAATAAAGAGGGAATGAATATTATTGTAAGTGCAGGGGCAGGAAGTGGTAAAACTGCTGTTTTAACAGAGCGCGTTATTACAAAAATAAAAAAAGGAATTCCTGTAGATCACTTACTAATTTTAACATTTACTAAAGCTGCGGCTAGTGAAATGAAAGAAAGAATTAGAGCTTCTATTAAAGAAATGAATAATGAAGAAGAATTAAACAAGTTAGATTCTGCTTATATCACTACTTTTGATAGTTTTTCTTTGTCAATTGTAAAGAAGTATCACTATCTTCTTAATGTTTCAAAAAATATTAATATCGGCAACGATAATGTTTTTAAATTAAAAAAAGAGCAAATATTAGATGAAATATTTGAAGAACTATATCAAGAAAGAAATCCTGAGTTTTTAAAGTTGATTGGTGATTTCTGTGTAAAAGATGATTTAGAAATAAGAGATTATATCTTAAGTATACGTGAAAAATTAGATATGAAAGTAGATTCTAAAGAATTTCTAGATAACTACTTAAATAATTATTATAACAATTCTTTCTTAGATGAAGTTATTTTCAGTTACACCAATTTACTAATTAATAAAATAGAAGAATTAAAACTAAGTTTAGAAGAATTATCTTATTATGTTGATGGAACCTATTATACTAAAGTATTAGAAACATTAAATCCTCTTTTAGAAAGTTCTGATTATTTAAGAATTAAAGAAAACTTAAATATAAAATTTCCATCATTACCTAGAGGTAGTGAAGATGTTACTAAAGAAAAAAAAGAGAATGTTGTTAGTATTATAAAGGGTTTAAAGGACTTAGTTACTTATGAAGATGAAGAAGATATCAAGACTAAATTAAAGTCTACATATGACTATGCGAATGTAATAGTGTCTATACTACAAAAATTAGATCAACAGATAAAAAAATTTAAATTTGAAAATGATATATACGAGTTTAACGATATTGCTATCCTAGCTATTAATTTGTTAAAAGATAATAAAGAAGTAAGAGAAGAATTAACAAATTATTTTTCTGAAATACTAATTGACGAGTATCAAGATACAAGTGATATTCAAGAAACATTTATAAATCTTATAAGTAATAATAATGTTTATATGGTTGGAGATATTAAGCAATCTATATATCGCTTTAGAAATGCTAACCCGTATATATTTAAAAATAAATATGATAACTATAGTAATCATCTCAGTGGTGAAAAAATTGATTTAAACAAAAACTTTAGATCACGTAGTGAAGTTATAAATAATATAAATTTAATGTTTAACTATATCATGAATGATAATATAGGTGGTGCTGACTATAAAACTTCTCATCAAATGGTGTTTGGTAATACTGCATATAATAACAATGAAGAATTTAATATGCAAATATTAACTTATGATCATGATAAAAGTTTTAATAAAAATGAAATAGAGGCTTTTCTTATTGCCAAAGATATCAAAAATAAAATTAATAATAAATACCAAGTTTTTGATAAAAAGACAAGCAGTTTAAGAGATGCAACATATAATGATTTTGTAATATTAATGGATCGTACAACTGATTTTGAACTATATAAGAAAATATTTGAGTATCAAAATATACCTCTTGCTATATATAAAGATGAAACATTAAATGGCGAAGTTGATACTACAGTACTTTGTAATTTATTGTGTCTTATCAAAGTAATAAGAGAAAAAGATTTTAGTAGTAATTTTAAATATTTATTCACTAGTATTGCTAGAAGTTTCTTGTTTAGACTTAGTGATCAAGAAATTTATGATATTATCAAAAATAATACTTTTTATCAAACGGATATTTTTGCTAGGTGTCAAAAAATTTCTAATAAATTAGATGCTATTACTCCATTAATGCTAGTGGAAGAAGTAATAAGTGAATTTAAATTTTATGAAAACATTATCAAGATAGGTAATATTGAATCATCAATAGTAAGAATTGATTATACTATTAACTTAAGTAAAGAGTTGGTGAATTTAGGTTATGATGCTTATAAATTTATTGATTATTTAAAAGAAATAAATGATAAAGATTATCAAATGAAGTACCATCTATCTACTAGTAATATAGATGCGGTTAAAATAATGACTATTCATAAATCAAAAGGATTAGAATATCCAGTATGTTATTTTAGTGGTCTTTATAAATCATTTAATATAAGTGATTTAAAAGAAAAGATTCTTTTTGATAATGAACTTGGGATAATATTACCTTTCTATGATGAAGGTATTGGTGAAAATATAACTAAATTAATATTAAAAAATAATTATATTAAAGAAGAAATATCAGAAAAGATAAGATTATTTTATGTAGCGCTTACTCGTGCTCGTGAAAAAATGATTCTTATTTTACCAAATAAAGACTTAAAAGAAGTTACTGAGTTAAAAGATAATTTAAAACTAAAATATCGTTCTTTAGCAGATATAATATATTCATTAGGTAATAACGTTGAAGAATATGAAACTAAAATTGACATCGCTAATCTAAATTTAACTAAGGATTATAATATAATATCTGAAAAGATTTTAAGTTCTAGTGAATATGATTCTAAGCTTGAAGTAAAAGAAATAAAAATCGATTCTAAAAGTATAGAATCTCAGTCATTTTCTAAAAAAACTAATAAATTATTCACTAAAGAAGAACAAAAGAATATTAAGCTAGGACTAGAGATGCATAGTATTTTAGAAAATATTGATTTCCATAATCCTCATTTAGAATTAATAGACAATTTTTATTATAAAAATATGGTGGAAAACTTTTTATCTAGGATAAATATTGATAATGATACTAAAGTATATCAAGAACATGAATTTGAATATGAAGAAAATGGTATTTTATATCACGGAATTATAGACTTAATATTAGAATATAGGGATTATATCATGATAGTAGACTATAAGCTAAAACATACTGTAGATGATGCTTATAAAAATCAGATAGGTGGATATAAAAAATATTTAGAAAAAATAACTAACAAAAAAATAGAAACCTACTTATATTCAATAATTGATTCAAATTTAAGTAAAATTGATTAATTATTTTGCAAAAATATTACTTATGGTGTATAATTTAAATGGTGATAGTATGAAAAATAAAGAGGAAGCTGTAAAGTTAATTAAAAAGAAATTAGCCAAGCAAACATTTTATTCTTATAAAGAAATAGCTGAAGTTACCGGGTATCACCCAAAATACATTCTAAAGTTAAAAGATGAGATTATAAATGGAAGTATTTCTTTAGAACATGGTAATAAAAATAGAAAGCCAATAAATGCGATAAGTGAAGAAGAAAAAATAAAAATTATTAATCTATATAAAAGAAGTAATGCTTCAATAAGACGATTTTGTAAATTTTATGGAAGTAGAAGTTATTCATGTGTATATAATGTAATAAAAGAATATGAAGAGAAAATGAAAGAAGGTACTTATGAAAACAAAAATAACAATAATTAGAGCAGTATTAACTTTAGTAGTAGGATTGTTCCTATATTACTTTATGTTACCACCTATTAATTTAACTAGTCCTTTATTTTGGACGTTTGCGCTTACTATTTATATTTTCTTCTTATTAACTGGTTTGATAAAACTTGCAGATTTTAAAAATATTATAATTGGTGAAAAACATGCTAAAGAGATGTCTAAATCACTTGTTATAAATACATTTGTAATATTAGGAATAATTATTCTTATAATAGTAATTAATTTCTTTTTATCACCACTATTTAATTCTAAAATGTACTATAACCGTATTCAAATAGATGAAAGTAGTAATTTTACTGATGATGTAGAACAAGTAGATTTTAATACATTACCTCTTCTTGATAAAGATTCTAGTCAAAAGCTTGGAGATAGAGTAATGGGACAAATGCCAGAACTAGTTTCACAATTTGATGTTTCAGATTTATATACACAAATAAACTATAATAACAGTATTGTTAGAGTAACACCTTTAGAATATAATGGATTGATAAAATATTTCACTAATAGAAAAGATGGTGTTAAAGGTTATATAATGGTTAATTCTGTTACAGGAGAATCTAGTTTAATTAAGCTAGATAAAGGAATGCGTTATATGCCATCTGCTTATTTCTTTGAAAATTTATATCGTAAATTAAGATTATCTTATCCTACTGAAATATTTGGAACAGAAAGTTTTGAAGTAGATAATGACGGTAATCCATATTGGATTATTCCAACTATTAAATATATTGGTGTAGGTATTAAAAAAGAAATAAGTGGTGTTATTATCTTAGATCCAATTACAGGAAAGAGTGAAAAATATAATAAAGATAATATTCCAACTTGGGTAGATCATGTTTATTCTCCAGATTTAGTAATTGAACAAGTAGATGACTGGGGAAAATATAAAAATGGTTTCTTAAATTCTATTTTTGGGCAAAAAAATGTTGTTCAAACAACAGATGGATATAACTACACAGTTATGAATGATGATGTATATTTATATACAGGAATTACTTCTGCTTTAGCAGATGAATCAAATATTGGTTTTATTCTTACTAATTTAAGAACAAAGAAAACTAAATTTTATTCTGTAGCAGGAGCTGAAGAATATTCTGCTATGGCAAGTGCGGAAGGTCAAGTACAACAAATGCGTTATAAATCTTCATTCCCATTATTGATTAATTTAAATAATAAACCAACATACTTAATGTCGCTTAAAGATGATGCAGGTCTTGTTAAAATGTATGCTTTAGTAGATGTTGTTGATTATCAAAAAGTAGTAGTAACAGAAGCATCAGAAGGAATAGAAAAAGCATTTGCTAATTATTTAGGTGATTCAAAATTAAATGTAGATAATGATAGTTTAACAGAAAAAACTATTACTATAAATACTATTAATATTGCTAATATAGATGGTAATTCTTATTACTATATAAGTGATGTAGATAACAATAAATATCGTGCTAACATAAAAGTTAATGATAATGTTTTACCATTCTTAAAGAATGGCGATGCAGTAACTATTTATTATCAAAAAGAAGATACAGTTACACAAATATTAGATATAAAGTAATTAAATAAGGTGCTAATAAGCATCTTTTTTGTAAACAGGACAAATTGAAATTTAGAACGCAAAAAAGATAGAATAAAATTATTTCATTCTATCTTTTTTATTTTATAAATTTGTTATCTGATCTGCCTAAAACCCAATCAATAGAATAGTTACTGAATTTACACAATTCTATTAAGAAAGGGCTTAAAATTAAATATTTACCATTTTCATAATTACTTATTGCTGAAGATGTAGTATTGAATTTTGATGCTAAATCGCGCATAGTCATATTTAATGATTTTCTAATTTCTTTTAAGCGTGATGAAACTAATTTAATATCAATTTCATTGTCATTTTTAATATATATTCTTTCTGCTGAAATTCCTACCATATAATCAATACTAACTTCAAACAAGTTAGCAAGTTGATATAATCTTTTAGTTGATATAGATAACTTTTCATTTTCCCATTCAGAATATACTGATTCTACTACTCCAACAAGTTTGGCAACGTCTTTTTTTAATAGATCTTTTTCATCTCTTAATTTTTCTAAATTTGTCATAAAATCACCATCTTATAGAAAAATTATCCTATTAAATTCGGCTATATTTAATTTTCTTCGGTATATTTGAGCAAAATATGATATAATGATGATAGAAGGTAGGTGAAGCCTTATTAATACAAAGTAGTTTAGACATGATATCAGGAGGTATCAAAATGGTTTAAGTACGTTATTTTAAATGGAGGTAATATAATGAATAATAATGTAGATCAAAATCAAACAAAAAATCAGTCAGTTAAAAAGAAAAAATATTGGTTAATTCCAATTTATGTCTTTTTAGTAGCGGTTTTAGCTCCAGTAATAAATGTGGCTTTAAGACTGTTAGGTATTGAGAGCACAATAATTTCATCTATAGCAACTATGATATATGTTATTGGTGGCTTTACATTTATCCCAAGTATTATTGTAGCTATTGTGTTAGGAATTAAAAACAAATAATACTTGGTGGTATAGTAAAATGGATAATATAGCAAATATTAAAAATGTTTATTTATATAATAAAACTTTACATAACCAAGTGATAAAAAAAGAAAGAAAAAAGAGAATTATATGGACTATAGCTAGTCTATTGATTATTTTGATTTCTGTATTTAGTTTCATATATATTGTAACAAATGAAAATTTGGCTAAACAATGGGCAGTTTTATGGATTCTTTTAATGGTATTAGCAATTTTTTCTTTCTTTTGCCTTATGTATAATCTTTTTACATTAGGAGGCTTTCTTACTGAAAAAATAATATTTTCAGATAGAGCTTATGCAACTACTAATAATGATGAAATTCTTACATTTAAATTTGAAAGAAATTCATCTTACTTTAGATATGATTTGTTAAAAGGCAATTTATTAGATGAACTTGTTAAGGTTTTAGTATTACAAATGAGTGTTAGTAAAGAAAATAAAGAAATAAATCAAAAAATTCAAGATAAAAATGTGCTATTAAATGATTTATACGAATGCTTAAATATAGTAAATGTTTACAAAGTAGTAGAAAAAAAGGATCGTATAGAAATAATATGTGATTATATTAATTTGATAAATAACACTTCTTGTAAAAAACAATCATTAACAATATATAAATATTACGATAATTGGCAAGATTTATTAAATAAATTAAAAGTAAAAGAGCAGAAAAAGAAAGAACTTATTACTCAAGAAAATGGAGAATATAGTGGCTTTGTAACATTTGTATTACGTAGTAGTAGTAAGTCGAACCAACTACACTTTCATGTAATTATGATTTTAACATCAGTGTTTTGTTTAATAGATAAAAATGAAATTGGACTTGTATTTGTATTTGGTATGGCATACCTTATAAGCACATTATATTGTCAAAAAAGAGCCTTAAAGTATTTGCGTAAAGATAGTGTGGAAGAAAAAAATTTTTTGCTGAAAAGGATAAAAATTAATAAGATTACTTTAGTAGTATATTCAATTTCACTTATAGTATATTTAGTAATTTATTCTGAGGCAATACCAACTATATTATTTGGTATAATATGTATATTTATTATTTTATTTATACTTAAATTAAAAATAGAAAAATAGGAGGAAGTATGAAAAAAATTATATTTTTTTGTTTAGCAATTATTTTAATATCAGGATGTTCTAATAATAAGGAAAAGGAATTATGTGATAAACTGGATGAATTAGATGTACATTCTTATACAGATGAAGAAAAGTATAGTGAACTTGGTAATGTTTTAGATAAATTCTATACAACATACTGTGAAAATTCTGATTCAACTGTATGTGTATCATTAAATGATTATTTAGAAACAACGAGAACTGAAATAGCTTTAAAAGATTGTGACAATTTACAAGGTAATTATGAAAAAATATGTGAATTAGATAATAAAACTATGGTTCAAGATAAAAAAATAGATGTTAATTATAAGCATGAAGTAGTTATAGCTAATTGTAATAATTGGTAATTTGAAAAATAAATAATGTGGCTAATGAAATTTTCATAGGGTGCTTATTAGCATCTTTTTTGTTATAATTATTATGTGGTGATAAAAATGAAAATCAGATTAGAAAAATTAGATAGATGTGTAACACCAGAACTATATGATATGTACCAAGATATTCCAAAAAGAGAACCTGGTTCTCATAACATATTAAATGGTGTAGATTATAAAGAATTTGAGAGAATATGTAATGAATTAATTAAAGAAGAAAATTTAATTAATGAAGAACTTAATACAACAACTAATAGATATATTTTATATGACGATAATAAACCAATTGGAGAAGCAGGAATAAGAACTACTAAAAGTGAATTTTGGGTAAATAGCGGAAGTCAAATATATTATAAAATTAGAACTAGTGAAAGAGGTAAAGGATATGGAAATATTATTCTAACTTTAGCACTAAAAGAAGCAAAAAAATTAGGCTTCGAAAAAATAAGAATAAATTGTGATGATAATAATATAGCGTCTAAAAAAATAATACTAAAACATAATGGTATTATTGATATAAAAAATTATAAGACTAAAAATGGAACTAGTTCTAGTTATGTTATTAAATTAGATTAAGAGTTAAATTTTAATTAATTTAACTCTTTTTTATAAAATTGGATTGACAAGATAAAATTAGTAGTGTAAAATGTCGAGTATCATAATTATAATACGCCGTAGGCTACTACCTATCTGGTGTACGAGAGGGAGGTTTATATGGAAGAAGAAATAAAAAATTTAGAATATACTTTAGAAAAGTATAACGAAGTTATTGAAGATTCAAACTTGAAATTAAATCACTTAAAAGAACTATTTAAATTTGATTATGATGCTTATTTAGAAGAATTTAATTGGGAATCAAATCATAAAAATGATAAAAATGGAAATAGTTATGTTTTAAAACAAAGTTATAATTTGCATAATTATATAGAGGAGGATAAAAAGTGAAACAATTTAAACATATCGGTTCGTATGGATTAATATTAAATGATGATAATATAGTTTTAATAAAAAAAGTAGGTGGACCATACAATGGAAAGTATGATTTACCAGGAGGAACAATCGAGTGGGGGGAAACGCCAGAACAAACTCTTGTTAGAGAATTAAAAGAAGAAGTAGGCATTGATGTAAAAGAATATGAATTATTTGATGTAAATTCAATTACGTTTGAATGGGTACATAAAGGTGAATTAGAAAAAGGTCATCATTTGGGTGCATTTTACATAATTAAGTCATATGAAAATGATATTAAGGAAAATAACATTATTGATGAAGTTAATGATGATTCATTAGGGGCAAAATATTATTGTATTAATGATTTAAAAAAGAGTCAGCTTTCAGATATAGCAAATTTAGAAATAGAAAAATTAGGATTTAGATTAGAAGACTAAGGTGATAAATATTATGAATTTTGTTTATATTTTAGCACAGATTCTTGCCATTGTTGCTTGCATATTAAATATTGTTAGTATGCAATGTAAAAAAAGAAAAAGCATTTTGTTTTTTCTAATTATTGGAAATGTGATAGGTGCATTAGGCTTGATTTTATTAAATGCTTATACAGGCGCCTTAATTCAATTTGTATTTGGATTAGAAACATTAGTTAATTATATTTTAGAGATTAAACACAAAAAAACACATCTTTATTAGTTACTTTTTATATCGTTCTTTCAATTGTTGCTTCGGCAATTACATTTAAGAATTGGATTGACATTATACCATTAGTTAGTGCAATACTACATACTATAACAATTATTCAAGAAGAAGAAAAAAGAATTAGAATTATTAATTTAAGTAGTCTTGTTTTATGGATACCATATTATATTGTCTTTTATGCTTGGGCTAATTTAGCTACATGTTTAGCAATTTTGATTTCGAACATAGTGTCGATTGCAAGATATGATATAAAAAAACAGCCAGCGAATAGTTAATATTTTTTAAAAAATTTAATTATATTATGTAATAATTGAATAAGTTTAGGTCAATTATTTTCTATTATTTTCGATTATGACATGCTGATATAATTGGTAAAAAATGATAGAATAAGTTTCAATTGAATTAGTGTTCTGTGGGGCTTTGTCAACTATTTAGGCCACTTTTATAGATAGTATCAGCTTTAGCTGTAAATTTTTTCAAACTCATCACCCTATAGAGGAATGCATTCTAATTAGATTGTAAAATCCATCTGTATAATTATAAATAGTTTTATATGTAAATGACAATTTAGGAATTAGACAGTTTTGTACCGTATATTGTTTTTTATAAAGTGGTAATTTTGATATTAATAAAGAGAATCCTGTATATGTATAGTTGCCTAATTTTCTTAATAAAATTTTGAACTATTTGATAAAGTATATAACCAGAGGTATCATTTTACCAAAAAAATGATACCTTTTTATTATTGAAACATTCAATCACAATAATTTGCTAAAAAATGTAAAACGTGTTAGAATAATGGCTAATTAAGGGGGATTTTTAATGAACTATATAAATAGTATACCAACCTTAAAAAGTTGGAAGTTAATAAAAAATAAAAACAGCTCGAGATTTGACAATATAGCATTAAGCGAAGATTCCAAAATGATAACTTATGGAGAGATGTTTGATAATTGGGATAATACAGCAAAAGCTTTTTCTGCTTTAAATATTACTCGTAAGAATAATTCTCGTGTTTTAGTACTAATGCCTAATGTTGCTAATACTTGCAATATAGATTATGCACTTGATATGACGGGTGCGGTATGTGATTTTATTGATCCAACTACTTGCTTTGATAAAATAAAAGATTATATTAAAAATGAAAAAATAACAGATATAATTTCATTAGATTTATTATATGAACAAAATATTAGTAAAAAAGCTGAAGAGTTAAAAAAAGAATATGGAATTAAAAACATTGTATTATACAGTGATTATTTCATGAATTCATTCTTGCCTGCTAACGTTAGATTATATGGCAAATTAAAAAATCATTTAAATAAATTTTCTAGAGAAGTTATTAGAATAGAAGATGCTATTAAAAATAGTAAATATGAATCGATTTGTTATGATAGTTCCTCAGATAAGGATGTGTCATTGATAACACATACTTCTGGTACAACAACAGGAATAGGAAAACCTATACCTCTAACCGACTACAATAGAAATGCTTTAGTAACACAATATGAAATGGCAGATTTTAATTACCAACCAGGTATGAAAATGATGCATTTCATTCCTTACTTTGCTGGATATGGAGCAGTCAATACTGCACATTTGGGATTATGTGAAGGATTAGAATTACAACAAATTCCACTTTTTAGCCCTGACATATTTGGAGAGTTGTTAGAAAAATATAAGCCAAATATTATTTTAGCAAATACACCATGTTGGTTAAACTTAATAAAAAATCCTAAATTTCAAAATATAGATTTATCGTTTTTAGTATATGCATCTAGTGGTGGGACTCCTACAAGTGAAGAAGATGAAATACTAATTAATAACTTTCTTAAAAAACATAATGCTAAAGTTTTATTAACAAAAGGTTATGGATTATCAGAACTTGGTGGGTGCTGTATAACTACAATAGATAATTATAATGAGATTGGTAGTGTTGGAGTTCCCCTTCCTTTAACTGATATTAGAATAAGAAACGTTAAAACAGGAGAAATCAAAAAAATAGGTAACGAAGACTTAGAAGGTGAAGCCCTAATACATACAGAAACGATGACTAGTGGGGTTTTAGATGGCAAAAAGGTTGTAAATATAGAGAGTATAGATGGTAAAGATTTCATAGCTACTAAAGATGTTCTTAAAATATTAAAAAATGGTATTACTACCTATATTGAAAGAATCGATAGAATGTTTCCAAGGTATGATGCATATAATGTGTATCCAATGCATATAGAGAATCTTTTGAAGTCATATGAAGAAATCAAAAACTGTGTAATAGTTCCAATTTTTGATAAAGAAAAAAATGGATATGTACCTAAAGTTTATATTCAATTGTCGACGGAAGTTGATAATAAAGAAGAATTTATAAGCCAAATAATAAATGATTCTTTTATTAATAATATAAAGAAAAGTAATTATAAAGCTAATTTTAGAGATATACCACGTTGTTGGAATTTTGTTGATGATATTCCTAAAAATACAATGGGGAAAGAAGATTATCATAAATTAAAGAATGATGATCTAGACGGTGAAAAATATGATGTTATCGTAGAGGAAGATAATATAGGCGTAAAAAATATTGAAATCAAAAAAGAAACCGAGAAAGTATTAAAAATAAAATAAGTATTTTACTAATTATTACGTCAACTATGTGTTAAAATATCCGGTAAGGATATTTTTTTTGGACCAATTATGTTATACTTACAATAAGAGGTGTGTATGGTATGAATGGTACAATTTACTTAAATTATTCAGGGTTAATATATACTATATTAATAGCTCTTTGTTTTTTTATAAAACCAAAGACACATAATAAAGAGCAAAAAATCTATGGGTGTTTAATCGCGTGTTCATTTTTCGAATTAATATTTGGATTATTATCAGCTTATAGTATTTTTTATAATATGAATAACTATATAATTAACATAATAGGTAGATTCTTTTTATTTGGAACTTTATTGTGGATTTTTATTTTTACCTTATATATTTTAAATATATCAAAATTGAAACATAAGGTTATTAAAATTTTGTTAATTTTAATATTTATTTTATCCACAATATTACTCTTTGCTTTACCATTACAGTATATCAATAAAGATAATTTAATATATGTAGAAGGAATTGCACTATATTCGTTATATGGAGCATCATTTATACAAATTATAATATGTATTATAATGGGATTTAAAAATATTAAAAAAAAGGATAAAAGATTTATTCCACTTTGGACATTCATAATTTTGGGGACAATAATAATGTTTATTCAAATGTTAATTCCACAAGTGTTTCTAATTGTTCCATTTGAAGTTTTTATAACATCATTAATGTACCATACAATCGAAAACCCAGATTTAAGAATGTTAAGAGAAGTAACATTTGCTAAAAATCAAGCAGAAAAAGCCAATAGAGCAAAAAGCGATTTCTTGAGTAGTATGAGTCATGAAATAAGAACACCATTAAATGCTATAGTAGGTTTATCAGAAGATATAGTAACATATAAAGATCAGGTACCACCAGTAGTTGTAGAAGATTCAGAAGATATTTTAAATGCGAGTCATACACTACTTGAAATAGTAGGTAATATATTAGATATAAATAAAATAGAGTCTAATAAAATGGAACTAATAGAAAAGCCATATAATTTTAAAGAAGAAATAACAAAAATGTGTAAGGTAACTGCAACACGTATTGGAGAAAAAAATATAAAATTTAATTTGAATATCGCAGAAGATATCCCATACGAATTAGTTGGAGATAAAGGTAAAGTAAAAGAGATAGTAAATAACTTACTTACAAATGCCATTAAATATACAAATGAAGGTGAAATAAATTTATCAATAAGGTGTGTAAATGATACTAATAAACATATATCAAAAATAATAATCAGCTGTAGAGATACAGGAAGAGGAATAAAATCAGAAAATATTAATAAATTATTTACAAAATTTGAAAGACTAGATATAGAAAGAAATACAACAACAGAAGGAACCGGGTTAGGACTAGCAATAACCAAAGCTTTAGTAGATATGATGGGTGGAAGTATTAATGTTGAAAGTCAATTTGGAAAAGGTTCATTGTTTGTAATACAAATACCACAGAAAATAAATCAAATGTCAGGCTTATCAAATAATACAACTGAAGTAAAAGAAGATGTAAAATTTGATCATAAAAAAATACTAATAGTAGATGATAATGAATTAAATATAAAAGTTGCTAAACGTGCACTACAAGATTTTAACTTTGACATTGATGAAGCACTAGAAGGGCAAGTTTGTATAGATAAGATATCTAGTGGAAGTAAATATGATTTAATATTAATGGATATAATGATGCCTAATATGAGCGGAGAAACTACATTAAAAAAATTAAAAGAAATAGATGGATTTAATATACCTGTAGTTGCTTTAACAGCAGATGCAATGGCAGGGGCACAAGAAAGATATATAGAAGAAGGGTTTATCGATTATATAGCAAAACCATTTTCAAGGGAACAAATAAAAGAAAAACTAGAAGTTATATTTAATAATAAAAAAGAAATAAAAGAACAGCCAAGAGAAGATATACATGATGTTATAAGTATAACGGACGAAAACATTGAAGATTTAAATAGATTAGTTGAAAAAGAAAAGTAAAGTGAATTTTTCTTTTCTTTATAATTATTGACATAAAAGGATATAAATAGTACAATTTCATTGTAGTGTAATGTACAAAGATATAGGAGGGTCTATATGAAAATAAGCAAAAAGGTTTTCTTTTTAATTTCTATATTTTGTTTTCTTTTTCAACCGATTATAGCATTTGCTGTTTCCGACATTGGCGGTGGAGGAAGTGGTAGTGCAGGTAGTGTATCAGGTTTTGGTCAAGGTGGATTTAAGCAGTATCAGGATATGGGAGTGCGAGTAACAATTTATGATGAAAGTGGAAAAAGAGTTTCTAATTCTGTTGATGTTGTTTTTTCTGAGAACGTTTATAATAGATTTTTGACTTATGGAAAAACACATAGCACTTTAGACTCACACCTTATAAGGAATAAAGGTATAGGTAAAATTGAATATATCAATGGTAGTGTAGTTGAGTGGGACGAATCAAGCTTAGAAGGTAAGATAGTTGTTGAACAAAATCACTCTACAGAAGATGCAGCTTCAACCCCAAAAACTTTTCCTGGTAATTTATTAAAAGAAAATGCATCATATTGGTATGATAATATAGATATTAAAAATCAGAAATATGTTCCAGTTAATGTAATGAATAAACTTCAAGCATGTACAGGTGATTATCATTGTGAATATGGTCAAAGATATTATGCTGTTTTTGAACCGACTTTTTATGTTTGGTTTAATTATAAAAAATATTATGGAACAGCTTACGAACTTGCTTATGAATTTATGTCGAATGATAAAACGGCTGCTATGAAAAATGGTGCTTATGCATTGGATGGCTGGGTAAATAATAAGATACCAAGAATGTTAGTTATATCAGGTGAGTACAAAACTTTTTATAATAATGTTCATATAACTAAGTATTGTGAATTTAATGAAAAGAATAAAAATAACTATTGGGAAACTTGTCTTTCTTATGGTACAAGTCATTCTTTAGCAAAAGAATCAATACTAAATAAGGGTGTAGGAATGTCAGTTTATGATTGGACAGAAATTTTGCAAACACGAAAAAATCTTACATGTGGTGTAGATGTTTCAATAAATGAATGTGGAGAATCTAGTATTTATGAGGCATTTCATAATGGAAAAACTAACAATAAAGAGTGTATTGTAGATAACGCTGCTTATTCTTATATAGAAGGATGTAACCTATATTGTTCAGATAAAATCACGACTAACTTTAGCGGGTTCTATGGTAATTTTAGAGGTAATAATGTTTTTGGAGCGATAAGAAGTGGTAAATATTTATCAATTAAGTCAAACCCTAAGATAACTGTAGAAAAAACGTGTTATCAAAGTAAAACATCTAACGAGTGTCCAAATGTAATTGAATCACTTAAAAGTACAATAAAGAAAGATAAGGCAAATAAAATATATTTAACTGTTGATGGTAGAAAATATGATTTAATTGGTACTGAATCAGATCCTATTATCAAATTAGGTAATGATGATAAAATTGAAGCGATAATAACATATGAATATAAACTAGATGAAAATATTAATAAGTATATTGATATTGGAACTATGAAGGGGATATTAAATCCAAATGATAAAACGTATAATAATGATGGACCAACAATAATAACATCAAAAGGAACATTTGGAAGATATAAATATGGTTTTGATGTAAGTGAAACACCATTAAATAAATATACATCATCCTCACCGGCTTTAAGAGAACTAACAAATACTGAAGGAAAGAATCCATATAGTGATAAATATAATTTTATAAATACTATAACAATAAATTATAATAGTGCAAGTGGTAAAAAGAATAATTATACAAATGATGATTTAAAAAATACAGCATGTACTTATGTAAAATATAATCCAGATGAAGGATGTATATGTCCAGAAAATAAATGTTGTGATTCAATTACTTGTGAAGTATTAGAAGAATGTCCACCAGATCCAGATGGAAATGATTGTACATGTACAGGGAAATATGGATGTTACGATGATGGAAAATGTACACCAATACCAGATCCAACCCCAGGAGATAAAGATGGTGAATGTGATCCAGATAAAAAAGTATGTTTTCCAGATGTAATATATCGCCCAATATCATTGGTAGAACCATTTCCAGGAATAAATGGAGATAAGAGAACACCAGGAAATAACTGGAATAAAATAATAAAGACATCCAACGGAAAAGTATATAGTTATGGAGATTATTATATAAGGAACAGAAGAGGATATAAAGATTATGAAATATATCAAGCAGAGCCATTATATGTAATAAAGTTAGATGGAGCTAAGATACAAGCAATAAGGAAATATAACGATAAACATAATTATAATGATTTTGAACTAACATGTATAAATGGGGAGAATTGTATAAGTAAATTTTTAAGAGGAGCAGCGCAAGACTTCTCAATAAACCTAATAGAAAGTGGGACATGTAAGAATATTAATAATTATAACTTTAATAGTTGTATAAAAAATAAAGGAGAGTAATAATGACTCTCTTTTTGATTTGCTAAAGATTAATATTTATGTTAGAATAAAGCCAACTAAGGGGATGTTAAAATGAAAATAAAGAAACTTATTATTTTAAAAAGTGTAGCGTTTTTCAGTGCAATTGTTTTAGTGGCTGTGCCTTTAACTGGTTGTCAAAAATCTAAAAATAATGATGTAAAACCTGATAATTATTTATCAACAGATACCTCCTATGAACAAAACTCTACAGAAAATACTGTGGAAAATAAAGAAGAAAAAGTAACAAATTCGGAAAATAGTAATCAAAATGAATCCACTTTACATCCAAGTGACAATATTGTTGAAAATAATACTTCTGCTTCTACTGAAACAAAAGAATATTATACAGAAAACGATAAAACTGTAATTGCCACATTTGATAATATTGAAAAGGATGTTGATAATTTATTGCAAGGTGAAAAAACAGAATCAACTAAAGATAAATTAAAAGGTACTTTTGTTACAGTCGTTGATTTCATTTTCTATGATGCTGAAATCAATGGAATTAAGTTTGATGATTTAACTGAAGGAGCAAAACAAAATATTTTAGAAACTGCCAATACTATAGATAGCAAAATAGAAAAGAATTTTCCTGGATATAAAGAAACAATAAGTGATAAAACTAAAAAAGCTTATAATAAAGCCAGCGAAGTGATAAAAAGAGGAGCTAATAGTATAAAAGATTTCTCTAAAGAAAAATTAGGTGAGGAAAATTATAATGCTATTATAGATGCTAAAGATGAACTTGTTTATTATACTAAAAATGCTTTTGATATAGTAGGGAATGTAACAAGTAATCTTTGGGAACAAGGCAAGTCAAAAATAAAAAACTGGTATGAAAAATTTAGAAATAATTAATTAAGTAGACGAAAGTCTACTTTTTTATTCTAAAAAATTAACTTCCTAATATATTTATAGGGGAGGACAAACCTATGAATATAAATAACGGACTAAGTGAAGAAGAAGTATTAGAATCAAGAGAAAAAAACGGAAGTAATATTATAACTAATAAGAAAAAGAATAGTTTTTTAGAGATGTTTATACAATCATTGGGAGATCCTATAATAAGAATTTTAATTATAGCGCTTGGCATAAAACTTGTTTTTCTAATTAAAGATTTTGATTGGTATGAAACAGTAGGTATAGTCATTGCCATATTTTTGGCGTCTTTTATTTCCACTATATCAGAATACGGAAGTGAAAAGGCGTTTGAAAAGCTTCAAGAAGATGCATCAAAAATCAAATGCAGAGTTAGAAGAAATGGAAAAATAAAAGAAATCACTATAGATGATGTGGTAGTAGGCGATATTGTTTTACTTGAAGCAGGTGATAAAGTTCCTGCAGATGGGATATTAATTGACGGTGATCTTTTAGTTGATGAATCATCTCTTAATGGTGAAACAAGAGAAATAAGGAAAGAAGCATTAAAATCTAATCAAATAATTAGTGAAAAAAATACGGTATTTAGAGGTACAGTAATATATGGAAAATCAGGAACTATGAAGATTACAAAAGTAGGTGATAATACTTTTTATGGTAAAATAGCACAAGAATTACAAGAATCTACTCCTGATAGCCCTCTTAAAATAAGACTAAGACATCTTGCAGGAATAATAAGTAAAATTGGCTATGTAGGAGCATTCTTAGTTAGCTTGTCATATTTATTTTCGATGATAGTAATTAGAAACAATTTTGATATTAATCTAATTAAAGAAACTGTAACTAATTTCCCATTGATGACAGGTTATATTTTATATGCTTTGACGCTAAGTGTAACAATAATCGTAGTCGCTGTACCTGAAGGACTTCCTATGATGATAACATTAGTTCTTTCTTCCAATATGAAGAAAATGTTGAAAAGTAATGTAATGGTAAGAAAGATGACAGGTATAGAAACTGCTGGTAGTTTAAATATATTATTTACTGATAAAACAGGAACACTGACTAAAGGTAAAATGGAAATGTTATATTTTATGGGTAACGACTTTAAAAAGTATCATAAAGAAAGTGAGTTAAAAAAGTATAGTAAGTATTACTCTATTATTAAGAAGTCAATTATATATAATAATGCTAGTACTTATACTAGTGATAATAAAACTGTTGTAGGAGGAAATATAACTGATCGTGCTATTTTAAAGTTTGTTGAATACGATAAGTTTTCTAATATTAAAATTATTGATACCGTTCCATTTGATAGTAAAAATAAGTACTCGTTATCTTTAATTGATGATCGAGGTAAAGTAGCGTTAATAAAAGGAGCACCAGAAAAAATATTATCTAACTGTACATATTATTACGATAATAACGGAGAACCAAGAAGATTATTAAACACTAAGAGTATTGAATTAAAATTAAAAGAAGAAACAAGTAAAGGAGCCAGAATTATAGCATTTGCTACATCTAAAACAAAAGAACTAAGAAATTTAACCTTAGTTGGTTTTGCTCTTATAAAAGATGATGTTAGAAAAGAAGCTATTGAAGGATTAAAACTTATTGATAAGGCTCATATTCAAACAGTAATGATTACAGGCGATAACAAAGATACTGCTTATGCAATAGGAAAAGAAGTTGGAATTATAAAAAATTCATCAGATATTATATTAACAAGTGAGGAATTAAATAAACTCAGTGATGAGGATGTAAAACAAATGCTTCCCAACTTAAGAATTGTTGCCAGATCACTTCCACAAGATAAAAGTAGATTAATAAAATTATCTCAAGAAAAAGACCTTGTTGTCGGGATGACTGGAGATGGTGTTAATGATGCGCCTGCTTTAAAAAGAGCAGATGTGGGATTTTCAATGGGGAGTGGTACAGAAGTTGCCAAAGAAGCCAGTGATATTATTATTTTAGATGATAATTTATATTCTATTTCTCAAGCCATTTTGTTTGGACGTACCATTTTTAAAAGTATTAGAAAGTTTATTATTTTTCAATTAACAGTAAATATATGTGCGGTTAGCCTATCAATTATAGGCCCATTTATTGGTATTGAAACTCCTGTTACTGTTATACAAATGCTGTGGATAAATATGGTCATGGATACATTCGCAGGTTTAGCTTTTTCATTTGAGCCACCGTTAAAAGAATATATGGATGAGTATCCTAAAAAGAAAGATGAATCAATTATCAATAAATATATGTGGCATGAAATAATCTTTACAGGAACTTATTCTTCACTACTTTGTATATTATTTTTAAAGTTACCTATTATTTCAGCAATTTTTAGAGATGGAGATAATAGTAAATATTTGATGAGTGCCTTTTTTGGTTTATTTATTTTTATTGGAATATTTAATTGTTTTAATGCTCGTACGCATCGTTTAAATTTATTTGCACACCTTTATAAAAATAAACCATTTATAGCTGTTATATCATTTATTGTCTTAGTACAAATCCTTTTAATTTATTATGGTGGAAATCTTTTTAGAACAGTTGGTCTGAATTTTAAAGAGTTTCAGATTATGATTTTACTTGCTTTTAGTGTTATACCAATTGATTGGATGAGAAAAATTTATTTAAGGACTAAAGGTATTAAAGGCGGAGTATAGCCTTTTTTATTGCAATAATTGGTAAAATATGGTAACATTTATGGTAGTGGGTTTGCTAACCGTGAACAAAAAAGAGATGATAAAATGATTAACTTTATTATATGTGATGATAATGAGAAAATAGCATTAGACATTAAAGAAATAATAGATAAGTTTATGATGAAAAACAAAACTGAATATAAAACTCACTTGTTTAACGATTTAGATGACAATTTTATGAAAATTACAAAAGAACCACTTTCTTTTAAAATCTATATTTTAGATATTGAAACACCTTCTAGATCAGGCATAGATGTTGCTCGTTCTATAAGAAAAAGAGATGTTGATAGTGTAATAATTTTTATAACGGGTCATGAAGAATTAGGTCTAACTCTATTGAAGAATGAAATCATGTTTTTATCATTTATTAATAAGTTTGATAACTATGAAGAGAGATTAATAACTTCTATTAAAAAATCTTTAGAAGTTCTAAAACATAAGAATATTATAAGATTTGAAGAAAGAGGAGTCTTATATACTATTGCAATGAACGACATTTTATATATTACAAGAGATAGTGTTGAAAGAAAATGTATTATAAAAACCGATTATGCAGAAATTAAAACCTATAAGCCATTATCTAGTATTGAGAAATTATTAGATAGTAGATTTATGAAAACACACAGAGCTTGCTTAGTAAATAAAGAGAGAGTAGCAAAAATAGACAAAATTAGAAAAACAATATTATTTGATAATGGTGTAGTTGTAAGTTTATTATCAGAGAAATATAGAAAAGGAGTAGGGTCAAAATAGTATGGAAATTTTTAGTATAGAAAACATTTTAGGAGCATTGGTTAATTCATTTGCATATATTTTTATTTGGTCAAAATTATTAAATAAAAATATAAATTTTAAAAGTTATAAGTATTATGTAGTTCAAATCATATTTGCTTTTTTTCTAATTTTGAATTTTATACTAATAAATAGTTTTGTAAAAGTTGTTGTATTAATAATGTTTATGATGTTGTTGTGTTATTTTTTATTTAGAGAAGGTATTTCAGAGACGATTACGGTAAGTTTTTTGTCGGAAATCTTAATTATGGTTTCTGAATTATTATTTATTATATTTGTAACATTATTTTTTACTAATGATGTAAATGAATTTGTAAAGTCGTATGCTGGTAGTTTAATAGCTAATGTATCAATATCAATTATTGCAATTTTTTTGGTAAATTTAAAATATATTAGGAATGTGTATGAACATACATTGAAAGTTGTTAATTGTTTAAATAAGTATAATGTTGTTTTTGTAATGGTTGTATGTTTATTGAGTATTAATTTTGTATTTGCTTCTACATATGAAAAAATAACTCTAGACTTTGTTATTGTTATTAATCTATTTATTTCTTGTATCTATTTAGTTATTTGTTTTAAATTTTTTAAAGCAGAAAACAAATATACTAAGATTAATGATAAATATAACAATACTTTAAATAGTTTAAAAGAATATGAAGATATTTTAGATGTTTATAGAGTATCTAATCATGAAAATAAAAATCAATTACTCATGATTAGAAATATGATTATAAAAGGTGAGAAAGATATTCCAGAATATATCGATAAAATAATTGATAATAAGATTAAAGATGACGAAAAGTTAATGTTTGATACTAATAAAATTCCTGCTGGTGGTTTAAGAGCTGTTGTATATAGTAAATTATTGGTTATGAAAGATGAAAAAATCGATTTTAATCTAATTGTTGATAGAAAAGTTCGTGCTGTTGATCTTATTGAACTTGGTGAATCGTTAATGCTTGATGTATGTCGCATTACAGGCGTTTTCTTAGATAATGCAATAGATGAAGTTAAAAATAAAGATAATAAAAAAATAATAGTTGAATTATTTACGGATGAAGATAAACTTTGTATAAAAATTTCTAATAATTTTAGTGATTCAATAAATATAGAAAAGATATATGATAAAGGATATACTACAAAAACGGATGGACATGGGTATGGATTATCTTTAGTTAAAGAAATAACTGATAAAAACAAGAAGTTAACGAATTTAACGAGTATAGAAAAAGATATGTTTACTCAATTATTAAAAATAATGCTAAAATAAAATACTAGATTTCATTTCTAGTATTTTTATTTTATTTATTTAATTAAGCTTTTTGGACATTCTGGTTCATCAATTAACCAACCAAAGCAAGCTTGACTTCCTGCTCCAGCAGCACCAAATCCTAAAGCAGCTAAAATAGATGCAAATAATTTCATTTAAAGTCCTCCTTTCTTTCTATTTTAAACCTTAATAGATTTAATCAAATTTAAAATTTTTATAATTGTTATATGGCAATTTAAATAATTTATAAATTAAAGGACTTGTTAGAAAACATTGGATAAGTAGTGTAAATAATAAACAGTTTGATATAAAATTATTATTTATAAATATAGATAATATTGTGTATATAATTGAAATTAATACGGAAGAATATTTAAAAAATAATCTTCTTTTTTTATTTACTATAGGTCTTTTATGTGTATCAGCAGGACTATTTTTAAACATTAGTAATATGGAAGTAATTCCTATAATTGATTTAAGGTATGTTGGCATTAGTAAATATTTAGATATAAAAGGTAGGCCAACAAATATAATTGTAGAACTAACTAAACATATCCAACTTTTTGTAGCATGTAATCCAAATGACACTGCTCTGATTGGAATGTATATAATTGTGAATAATACAACTTCTTTGAATATACCAAGTAGGGCAGATATTATTAAAATAAGGATTAACTTCGTTACTAACAAATATATAGCAACCAGTCCATATTTCAATTCTTCTTGTTTAATGTTGTTATAATGATTATATTTTAATATATAATTCATCGTACCATTTATAATATAATTTTTCATAAGTTATCTCCTACTACGCTTATAGTTTATCAAAGATATTGGTAGTAAAAATAAAATTTGTTTTAGATATAAGTTTTAAAGAATTATATGTTTAAAAAGATAAAAATTATTGCAAATAATGTGGTTTCAGACATGTAAATGGCAGTTTAAGACAAATTTAATTATAGTAATATAAAAAGTATTAAAATTTTAGTTGTTCTGCCTTAAACATACTAGTAATATAATGCAAATTTTGTCGAATTAAGTCGTCTTAATTTTGTTGAAAATAGATCATATTCACGGTATATTTATATTGTAGCAGTAAATAGAAGGGAGATTTAAATATGCGTGGTAAAGTAAAATGGTTTAATAACGATAAAGGCTATGGTTTTATTGAACACAATGAAGGTGGCGAAGATATTTTTGTTCACTATTCTTCTATTTTATCTGAAGGCTATAAAACACTTGTTGAGGGTCAATATGTTGAATTCGAACTAGTAAGAACAGATAAAGGTCTTCAAGCAAAAAATGTAGTAGAAATTAAAACAGCTTTAGTGTAAACAAAGCTGTTTTCTTTCTATGAAAAAAAGTTATATTGTGTTATAATATAGATGGGAGGATGAGAATATGAAATTTAATATTCGAGGAAAAAATGTGGATGTAACACCAGCAATTAAAAGTTACATTGAAGAAAAGATTGGAAGGTTAGATAAATATTTAGAATCTCCAAGTGATGTTTCTGCTAGTATTGTTGTTAAGGTTAGAGGTAAAGAACAAATTATTGAAGTTACTATACCAGTAAATAAAATAATCCTACGTGGAGAAGAATCACATGATGATTTATATGCTGCAATAGATTTAGTTTCTGATAAAATTGAAAGACAAATCAGAAAAAATAAAACTAAATTAAAGAAACGTAAAGAAAAAAATAACTTTGTTGACTTTAATTATGAATTTGAAGTTAATAAAGATGAAGAAAAAGATGAAACAATTGTAAAAAGAAAATCAATCGAAATGAAACCAATGAATGAAGAAGAAGCTTTATTACAAATGGATTTATTAGGTCATGAATTCTTTGTATTTAAAAATACTGATTCTGAATGTGTTTCTATCTTATATAAGAGAAAAGATGGGAATTACGGTATTATAGATACAAAATAAAAGTATGAGCGATCATACTTTTTTTGTTAGATAATTTTTAATATATTCATTATAGGCTTTATTTTCAAGTGTTACATTAAAACTCTTGAATTTAAAGTCTTTATTTTTTTGTAATACTAACTTTTTACATATCAATTCTAATAATTCTGAATTTCTTACTAGAATGGGTCCTATCATATATGTTCCATAAAAGTTCTTGTAATTAATTCCTTCAATATTTGAATTGACATTTGACCCAATACCCTTAGTTAATTTAAACCATGGAGTTTCTAAGTTAGTTATAATAGAATTTTGATTTTGAAATCCAATCACTTCTTTTTTTAAGTTATTACATGTTGCTACAGTTTCACCAACAAGTCTTAGATCAATTTCTTCACTTTCAAATTCAAATATATTTAATGCTTTAGTTTTTTTGCCATTTAATGGCTTTATATTTTTTCCGAAGAATTCTAAAGCGTTTCCTGTAGCAATAATAAATTTGTTATCATCAATAAATCTCTTTATATTTTTTTGGTATTTCATTAAATCAGCAAGTACTATTTTTTGGTTATCGTATGTTCCAGGCCCTATGTATATTAAATCATATTTATCAAAGTCAATATTATCGTCAACTGTTAAAAAATCAACAATTGTTTTTATTCCTTGATTTTCTAGTTGGTATTTAATGGCTTTAACATTTCCGTTATCACCATATAAATTCATTAAATCATAATATAAATGTGCAATTCTAATCATTATAAATCCTCCTTCATATTGTTAGTAAAAGGATCAATTAAATCAAAATTTAATATAGCATATATGTTTTCTTTAGTTTTCTTTTTAAGCAAGTATGCAGCATCTTCAACATTTTTAAAACAAACTATTTTTTTAGTATCGATACCAGCAAGTTTTAATCTTACCGCAATATCATATTGCTCAGGCCCAACACAAACTATTTTTTCTATTTTGTGTTTACTCAAAAGTTCAAAATTAATATCATATAACCAGGATAGATCATTGAAATTATATCTTCTACTTATTTCTTTCCATCCTATGACAATTGTTTTTGGATTTTTATCGCGATCAATAAATAATAATGATTGATTAAAAGTAGTACTATTTTCATTCTTATTATTTAATGTATATATAATTCGATTATTTTCTTCAAACGAATTAAAATGTTTTGCTTTTGCTACTGATTCATTTAATATTTTAATAATGTCTTCTTTATTACTATTCAATGAAATCAAAGTAGTATAGGCTGCCAAAACATTATATATAGCAAATAACATACCAAAAGGAATATTTAAAACAGCGTTATCATTTAAAATAATATTATTATTTTCATAATTTATTTTTGTTACGCTAATATCATTGTTAGGGTGGGTAAAATCGCAATTTTCGCATCTATAACCACCAATGTTTTCAAAGTGATAAAAGTCATATGCTAATTTGTGATTGCACTTTGGACAATAAGTTAAGTTTAAGTTTTCAAATTTAGACTTGTTAGTGCTATATTTGTTTTTTTCAATTCCATAATAAGTCACTTTATTTTCTTCGCCAATAACAAATTTTTGTAAGTAAGGATCATCAGCATTTAAAATCAGATGCATTTCTGGTGTTATCGCTTTCTTGATTTCCTTAAAAACCATATCAAAATTTCCTTGCCTTGGTGGTTGATCTCTAGTAATGTTTGTTATTACAACAAATTGAGGTTTAATTGCTGGGAAAATATATTTAGTGTACCTTTCATCAACTTCAACGATAACAACGTCGCTTTTAATTTTTCCAGTTATAGTACTATTTTCTATTAAAGTTGTAAGTATTCCAAGTCTCAAGTTAGATCCAGAACTGTTATGGCAAACAGTGAATCCCATTTTTCTGTAAACTGTAGCAAGCATGTTTGTAACACTACCTTTACCAGAACTTCCTGTAACGGCAATTACGGTTTTTGGCATTTTAAATTTATATAATATATCTTTATCAATTTTCATTGCAATATTTCCTGGCAAAACAGAGCCTCTCTTTAAGATAGTGCCTAAAAAAACCAGAAATTTTCCTATAATAATAGCGCATATTTTTTTCATAACTTCACCTCTTTTTAATTATAACACATATATTTTATTTCTGTTTATATACTTTATTAGGAGGCACTAATTTTTTCTAGTTTTGTCGAATAACATTAATCGAAAAAAATTAGTGCTATAGTAGTAGAGGAGATGATTTTATGGACCAAATGGAAATGGTGTATAGTGATGATACTTTATTTATTAACATGAGTGGAATTTATAATTCAAAAAATATAAGTAAGTTAAAAAGAAAAATGTATCATGTAATTAATCAATATGGAATTAATAATGTTGTTATAGATAAAAAGAATATTTCTAAAATAGATGATATTGCATTTTATGATATGTTAGATGATTATGATACTAAGTACGGAGGAAACTTAAAAGTTGAAGAATAATTAAGGAAATAATAGAAAAAACTATTATTTTTTTTTAATTTTTGATAAAATAGATGTGTATATACAAGAAAGGATTGAGCACATGAAATTTTTAAAAAGATTATTTGATCATGAATATAAAGAATTAGAACGTTTTACTGCTTTATCAGAAGAAGTTCTTGCTTTAGATGAAGAAATGAGCAAATTAAGTGATGAAGAATTAAAAGGAAAAACTGATGAATTTAAAAATAGATTAAAAAACGGAGAAACTTTAGAAGATATTAAAATTGAGGCTTTTGCTGTTGCTAGAGAAGCTGCTTTCCGTGTTATTGGAGAAAAACCATATAAAGTTCAAGTTATTGGTGGTTTTGCCATTCATTACGGAAATATAGCTGAAATGAAAACAGGAGAAGGTAAAACATTAACTTCTACTATGCCAGCATACCTAAATGCTTTAAGTGGTGAAGGTGTTCACATTATTACTGTTAATGAATACTTAGCAGGACGTGATGCTGAGTGGATGGGAAGTATATATAGATTCCTTGGATTAACTGTTGGAGTTAATTACCGTGATTTAACACCATCAGAGAAAAAGGAAGCATACAACTGTGATATTTTATATTCAACTAATAATGAGATTGGTTTCGATTATCTAAGAGATAATATGGTTGTAAAGGCAGAAGATAGGGTGGCTAGACCATTTAACTTCGCTATTGTTGATGAGGTTGACTCAGTATTAATTGATGAAGCTAGAACTCCACTTATTATTTCAGGTGGAAGTATGCAATCATTAAATTTATATAAAGAAACAGATCATTTTGCTAAATCATTAAAAGAAAATGATGGGTATTTATATGATGAAAAAACAAAAAGTGTTACTTTAGATGATAAGGGTGTAGAACGTGCAGAAAAGGCTTTTGGTATTGATAATCTTTATGATATTAAGCATACATCATTAGTACACTTTATAAATCAAGCCTTACGTGCTAATTATGCTATGAAAAGAGATTTTGATTACGTAGTTCAAGATGGAAAAGTTGTTATTGTTGATCCATTTACTGGAAGATTAATGCAAGGAAGAAATTATTCTGATGGTCTTCATCAAGCCATTGAAGCTAAAGAAGGAGTAGAGATTCAACAAGAAACAAAGACTTTAGCAACCATTACTTTCCAAAATTTATTTAGAATGTATAAAAAACTTGCCGGAATGACAGGTACAGCCAAAACTGAAGAAGAAGAATTTAGAGATATATATAATATGTATGTTATTCAAATTCCTACTAATAAACCTGTTATAAGAGATGATTGCTCAGATTTAATTTTCCCAACTAAAGAAGGCAAGTATAAAGCTATAGTTAAAGAAATTAAAGAAAGACATGCTAAAGGGCAACCTATTTTGGTTGGCACTGTAGCGGTAGAAACTAGTGAATTAATTAGTTCTATGTTAAAAAAAGAAGGAATTAAACACGAAGTATTAAATGCTAAAAACCATGCTCGTGAAGCTGAAATTATTGCTAAAGCTGGTGAAAAGGGATCTGTTACAATTGCTACTAACATGGCTGGACGTGGTACTGATATTAAATTATCAGATGAGGTTAAAGCTTTAGGTGGATTATGTGTTATTGGAAC
Source organism: uncultured Bacilli bacterium (assembly GCA_934120265.1). Classification (GTDB taxonomy): domain Bacteria; phylum Bacillota_I; class Bacilli_A; order RF39; family UBA660; genus SIG204. The sequence continues at coordinate 3,268 of CAKOTU010000002.1, read as the reverse complement.
AGAAAGACATGAATCTAGAAGAATCGATAATCAGTTACGTGGTCGTTCAGGACGTCAAGGAGATCCAGGATTCTCACAATTCTGTGTATCTTTTGAAGATGATTTAATGGTTAGATTTGGTACTGATCGAGCAAAAACATTGCTTCAAAGTGTTGGGTTTGATGGAGATGTATCAATTCGAAATGGAATGTTATCAAAATCTGTTGAGTCTGCTCAAAAGAGAATTGAAGGAAACAACTATGATATAAGAAAGACATTACTTCAATACGATGATGTTATAAATCAACAAAGAGAAATTGTTTATGAAAAAAGAAATAATATTCTTGATAAAAAAGATATTCACGATGATATATTAGAAAGCTTCCATAATTATGTGTATGCTTTAGTATTTGATCACTTACAAGAAAGTGATAATTTAACAGAAAATGACCTTAGTGAAATATTAGAAGTAACAAATGAATTAGTTAAAAATAAAATAAATGTAAAAGATATTAGCGATAAAAATCCGGATGAAATTTCAGATTACATTTATAGTCATTTAGTAAAAGAATATGAAACTAAAATTAAAGATGTACCAAAAGAAATAATTCAAGAATTTGAAAAAGCTATATCTTTAAGGATTATAGATACACATTGGATGGAACACATTAATACTATGTCATTATTAAGAGAGGGAATTCATTTAAGAAGTTATGCTCAAGAGAATCCATTACGTGCTTATACAAATGAAGGATACGAATTATTTGAAAACTTCCTTGATTTAATTGATAAAGAAATTACTTTCTATTTAATTAAAGCTGAAATTAGACAAAATGTTGAAAGAAAACAAGTAAGTAAAGGTGAAGCTGTTAGAGATACTAACAAAGAAAAGAAGAGTCAACCTAAAAAGGTTAACAAGATCGGTCGCAATCAATTGTGCCCATGTGGCTCTGGTAAGAAGTACAAACAATGCTGTGGTAAATAGCTTATTTTATAAGGGTTTGTACAATTGGAATTAGTCAAAAAAACACTAAATTGTGTGCAAAATCATTAAATTGTGTGCAATTTGTGTGCGAAAAATAAAAAATCATGCACACAAATCTATTTAACCCATATAAATAAAGGGTTTGTGTTATGCACACAAAATCATGAAATCAACATTCGTGTTGATTTTTTTCGTTCTCTAAAAGATTTAGAGGAGGAAAAAATTTATGGCACAAGTAAACACAATGAAAAGGGGAAATTACTATCAATACAGATTCGAAATAGCACCACAAGATGGAAAAAGGAAATTTATTAACAAGTCTGGTTTTAAAACAAAACAAGAAGCGTATGAAGCTGGTATGAAAGCATACAACGAATATACAAATACAGGTAATGTTTTTAAACCATCAACAGTTTCATTTTCTGATTATCTTGATTATTGGATGAAAACGTATTGCAACATTAATTTAAGATACGCAACTATAATTACCTATGAGAATATTATTAAAAACCATATAAAACCTAGATTAGGGTTTTATAGATTATCACAAATAACGTCAGCAACGATACAAGAATTTATAAATAATATTTATGTAGAAAAAGGATTTTCTAAAAGTTTTTTACGAACAATTTTAAAAGTGTTAAAAGGAGCATTAGGATATGCAACTGATGTAGTTGGATTCATTAAAATTAATCCTGCATTAAAAGTCAAAATACCAAAGTATGATGCACCCCAAGCTGATCCTGCACATATATTTACACCAGAAGAAATAGAGATTATTTTTAATAGGTTTAGAAATAGTCATACTATCTATTATGCTTTTTTAACTGCATATTATACTGGATTACGTATATCAGAGGTATTTGGGTTAACATGGGAAGATATAGATTTTGAAAACAAAACATTGAGAGTAGATAGAAATATTATCAAAAAAAATCAATCTGGTGGAACAAAAAGGAGATTGATAGAAGGAAATTCAACTACGGTTTGGTATTTTGGCAATTGTAAAACTCCATCAAGTCATAGAGTAATTGAAATTGGTGATACATTATTAAATGCTCTAAAAGAATTTAAATATGAACAAGAAATATTTAGAGAACAATATGGTGATTCATATATGAAACATTACGCTAAGGAAGTTATGAATCCTTACACGAATAAACCAGAAACAAAAATAGTAAATGCTTATGCAGAAATTGATGTAGCATTACCAGAAGTTCATCTAATATTTGTAAAGAACAATGGAGTATTTGAAGGGACAGATACATGTAAACATCCATTTAAAGTAATACATTACGAATTAGGTATACCTTGTAGATTTCATGACTTTAGAGATACACACGCTACAAGATTAATTGAAGCTGGTGCTGATATAAAAGCAGTATCAAAAAGGTTAGGACATAGCACAATAGAAACTACATATAATATCTATGTTCGTGTGACTGTTAAGATGGAAGAAGAAGTTGTAAGTAAATTTGAAGATTATGCAAATTCGTTAGAAATTTCAATTTTAAAAAAGCCAAAAGAACTAATGCAGGAATACTGATAACACATGTTATTTATATTAATTGAACTGATAATCCAGCTCTTTTTTTATGTCGTAAAACAGAAAGGATGATGTAAAATGGCAGTGTTTAAAATAGAAAAACAGAAGAATTATACTGTTATGAGCAATTATCATTTACAAGATAGAAATTTATCATACAAAGCGAAAGGATTATTATCATTCATGCTTAGTTTACCAGAGGACTGGGATTACTCTTTGAATGGTTTAGTTGCTGTTAGTAAAGAAAGTAAGAAAGCAATTAGAAATATATTGAGTGAATTAATAAATAAAGGATATGTGGTAAGAGAACAAGGCAGAGGAGAAAAAGGGTATTATAAGTATGATTACATAATTAGAGAAATTCCTGTTAATGTATTAGAGAAGGATCATCCAGATACCCAAAAGGGAGACGCCGTTAAAGGAGATGCCGAAAAAGGTACACAAATAAATACTAATAAAGAAAATACTAAAGAACAAATAGATAAAATAGATAAAACCATAAATGAAAAAAATTTTTCAAAATCAGATGATTTAAACTCAAATAAAACACACCATTCTATTACCAAAGATTTGATTAAAAGAAAATATTTAAAAGATGATGATATAGAACTATATAAGTATGATAAATTATTTAAACAGTTATTAAAACAATATGAATTTACAAATATAGTGACAATAACACATTACATTGCATCAAGTGTGGTTAAAAGACATTTTTTAGATGAATATAATGAGATTATAGATAATAAATTTGGATA
>CAKOTU010000001.1 GCA_934120265.1 uncultured Bacilli bacterium | reverse complement strand
CTTACATTAGACATAGATTCTATTTTTTTAATTATATCAATCCATACTGATGATAAGTAATTATCATCAACACCTTCTAAAACAGCAACAACTCTTTCAAGTCCCATACCTGTATCAACATTCTTTTTAGGAAGTTCAGTAACATTACCATCTTTGTCTTTATTATATTGCATAAAGACATTATTCCATATTTCTACCCAACGTTCATCATCTGGATTAAAAACATCTGGAACTGGTTGTTCGCTTCTCCAATAGAAAATCTCTGTATCTCCTCCGCAAGGACCTGATTCTCCTGCAATCCAGAAATTATTAGATGCATCTAAATAGGCAATTCTTTCTTTTTTAATACCATGACTCATCCATGCATTAGCACTTACTTCATCGCGGGGGATATCTTTATCTCCTTCAAATACAGTTACAGCAAGTTTTTCAACCGGTATTTTTAAAACACTAGTTAAAAATTCAAAACTATAAGCTATACTTTCTTCTTTAAAATAATCTCCTAAACTCCAGTTACCTAACATTTCAAAGAAAGTGTGATGTGTTTTATCTCCAATACTATCTAAATCATTAGTTCTAATACATTTTTGATAGTCACATAGTCTTGTCCCATATGGATGTGGTTGTCCCATTAAATATGGTATTAATGGTTGCATCCCTGCTGTGTTAAATAATACACTTGAATCATTTTCAGGTACAACTGGTGCACTTGGTATTTGTTTATGTCCTTTACTTACAAAATAATTTATATATAAATCTTTAAGATTCATTTTACTCCTCCTCTAACATCTTATTATAAACTTTTTCTATATTTTTCATGTATTCTTTCTCACTATCATTATTTAAAATAAAGTAATCTGCATAACAGATTGGTCCACCTTTTTCTAAATTTTCTATCTCTGATGTATCTCTAATAACAGCTTGTTCGTGGTTAAATGGTCTAACTTCCCTATTATTTAATCTATCATATCTTTTTTCTTTATCAACAACAACAGAAATAAATTTTATACTTGGGAATTCTTGTTTTAATATTTTTAATTCACTCCAAGAATAAACACCATCTAAAACAACATTACTTTTCTCTAAAGATGATTTAATATCATCTATTAAAACTTGAGCATACGCTCCCATACCAAAATCACGTCTAAGGCGTTCTCTCATCATTTTTTCATTTTCAGGTGTTACTTCTAATCCTTCTTCTTCTAATTTTTTCATAGTTACTCCACCAAAATATATAACTTCATAACCATGATCTTTAAAAAATGTAGTTGCAACTGACTTACCAGAACCACACATACCTACGATTGCTACTAATTTATTCATAATCCACCTCTTTTAATATTTTATCGATATCTACTTTTAATTTATCCAATTCATTATTACTTACTATGTAATCAAAATTATTATATCCATCTAATCCTGTTTCTGTAATATGGTTCTTTTGATCACTTGTTAAATTACTTTCATAATCGTCCCTAACAATTCTAATTGTTACAGCATCTTTATATTTATCTTTTACCGATTCTACCTCATCTACTAGTCTAGCATCAGTTATTATAATAACATCAAAGAAATATGAATAAACTTCTATATCTTCTAAAACTCTTCTTATAAATAATTTATTATCTATTTTTTCTTTTATTAGTTCTATTCCCAATTGTTGTAAAAACTCTCTTGGTTTAGTCTCTTCGCTTCCATCCCAACCACTTATTTTTTTAGCGTATTCTTTTAAATAGCCGGCAAAAGATATAGCTATAACTTTTTTACTAGAATAATAATCTTTTATCATACTAGAAACAGTTTCTTTACCACTTCTAGCTTTACCTGACAATAAAAATATTTTAACTTCTTTTTTTGTAAACTCCATAGTTCCTCCTTTATATCTAAATATATAAAAACCACGTGTTTTTCTAGGAACGAAAAACCGTGGTACCATCCTAATTGATCTTAATTTTGATAACGGTTTCCCGGTGATTATTAATCACACTCCAAAGGAGCTTCAATCAAAACATTTATCTGTTCACACCGGCCACAGACTCTCTTTAAAATATTTTTAATTTACTAATCTTCTTCAACGTTTTTATACAGTCATTAATTCTTGTTCTTTTATTTTAAACTTTTCATCAACAATTTTATTATATTTATTAATTAATTCTTGAACATCTTCTTGACCACTTTTTATTTCATCTTCAGGCACTTCTAATTTTTTTATATCGTTATTAGCATCTTGTCTAATATTACGAAGCGCTATTTTGCATTCTTCACAAATTGTTTTAGCTTGCTTTACATATTCTCTTCTTGTATCTTCTGTTAAAATAGGAATATTTAAAATTATTACTTCACCATTATTATTTGGAGTTAGTCCAACATTTGCTTCATAAATTCCTTTTTCAATAGCTCCCAAAGTAGTTCTATCAAATGGCTTAATCATAAGTTGACGTGCCTCAGGAATAGAAATAGTAGCAAGTTGTTTTAAAGGTGTATCAACTCCATAATAAGATACCATAACACCATCTAAAATAGCTGGGTTAGCACGTCCTGCTCTAATATTAATTAATCTCTTTTCCATACTATCAATAGAAGCTTCCATTTTCATTTCTGTTTCCATTAAAATATCATCCATATAATTCATCCTCTCAACTACATATATTATATTATAAAGTGTTTTATTTATCAACAATAAAATTAATTTATAATGAATATTTATCGCAAACTGTTGAATGCATAGTTAACTTCTGGTATAATTATCTTTAGGGAATACTAACTGTTTGAGTACTTGCCAACTTTCATACGAAAGGAGGCTTGATATTATGAAGAAAAAAGATTTATTAATCTCATTTCTAATACTAATTATCATTTTATTAATAGTCTCTTTAATGATTCTATCTATAAAAAAATAGTACTCAATCTATCGACATAGATTAAGTACAAAACCAATATGGCGAGTACTCAACGAGCAAAGTTAAGTATTCCCTTTTTTATTTTATGCAAGTTCTCTTGCTAAATACATAATAACATAAAATTAACTTTATGTAAAGTATTATAAATATTGGTTAATTTTTTTAAATTCTAAACTATCGTCTAAAGTTGTATTTGAAAGTTCTTCAAATAATTTCTTTTGATCACGAGTTAGTTTCTTAGGAGTTATTACCTTTATAACAACATACATATCACCTTTACGTGAAGAATGTACATCTTCTATTCCTTTTCCTTTAATACGGTATTTATCATTTGTTTGAGTTCCAGCGGTAATTGTTAAAACAACTTTACCATTTAAAGTAGGAACTTCTTTTTTACATCCTAATACAGCATCAGTAATTGTAATTGGTAACTCTAAATATATATCATTTTCTTCACGTTTAAATAATGGATGTTCTTTTACTCTAAACTCTAAATATACATCTCCATTAGGTCCACCGTTAGTTCCAGCAGTACCTTTTCCAGCTAAACGTAATTGATTTCCAGTATCTACTCCGGCTGGAACTTTGACTTCTAAAGTCTTTGTTACTTTTAATTTTCCAGCTCCACGACACTTACTACATTTAGTTTCATATATTTTTCCTTTTCCTCTACAACTAGGACAAGTTGTTCTAGTCATGAAAGAACCAAATAATGTGTGTTGCTCTGTTGTTACTGTACCACTACCATGACAATCAGGGCAATTTTTTTCACCATGTCCACCTTTACCATCACATTCACTACATTCTTCCATTATTTCTAATGTAATATCTTTTTTACATCCAAAAGCAGCTTCTTCAAATGTTAGATCCATTCTAATTAAGCTATCAGCACCTCTAGTGGCACGGTTTGAGCCCCTCGATCTGCCTCCACCGAATCCAAAATCAAATCCGCTTTCTCCAAAAAGATCACCAAAAATATCAGAAAAATCGAAACCAGAGAAATCAAATCCACCTGCACCAGCTCCGCCTCCTGCACCTTGTTCAAATGCAGCATGGCCAAATTGATCATACTGTTTTCTTTTTTGTGGATCAGAAAGTATCGCATATGCTTCTTGAGCTTCTTTAAATTTTTCAGCAGCATCAGGTTCTTTAGAAACATCTGGATGATACTTCTTTGCTAATTTACGAAACGCTGATTTTATTTCATCATCCGTAGCAGTTTTACTAACTCCTAGGACCTCATAATAATCTCTTTTATTCATTTACATCACCTAACTTAATTCTTTAAATTGTTTAATTAAATTATCAAACATCTTAATTGCACTTTCAACTACTTCACTCTTTGTAACATCAATACCAGCAATTTTAAGTTCGTTTGCTGGATAGTCACTACCACCTAAAGATAAGAATTTTTTATAGTTTTCAAGAGCGTTTGGTTTATCATTTAATATGCCATCTGCAATATAACATGCGCAAGACAAACCAATGGCATATTTATAAACATAAAAATCATAATAGAAATGAGGAATTCTTTCCCATTCATATCTAATAACATCGTCAACTACAACATCAGGTCCAAAATATTTTTTATTTAATTCATAATACTTATCCGAAAGTAATTGACTAGTTAGTATTTCACCTTTTTCTTTTAAGGCATGCATATCTCTTTCAAATTCTGCAAACATAGTTTGTCTATAAATTGTTGATTTAAAATTATTCATCATTTCGTTAATAATATATTTTTTCTCATTTACATCATCAGTATGATTTAAGATGTAATATTTTAATAACAATTCATTAACAGTAGATGCGACTTCGGCAACAAAGATTTTATAACTAGAATATTGATATGGATTATTATGACATGAATAATATGTGTGCATTGAATGGCCAAGTTCATGAGCGAGTGTTGACACATCACCAAATTTACCATTAAAGTTTAGTAACACATATGGATTTGTATCATAGAAGCCACTTGAATAGGCACCTGTTCTTTTTCCTTTGTTATTATAAAAATCAATCCATCTTTCATCAAAGGCTTTATTTAGATTTGCTACATAATCTTCTCCTAAAACAGCTAGTGCTTTCAAAACTAACTCTTTAGCTTCTTCAAATGTATAATTTTTTGAACAATCAGGTACTAAAGAATTATATTGATCATATAAATGGAATTCATCTAAACCTAAAACTTCTTTTTTTAAATCAAAATATTTATATAAAACATTTAAATTATTAGACACAGTATCTATTAAGTTATTATAAACTTCAGTACTAATATTATCATCAAATAAAGAGGCTTCTAAACTACTTGAATATTTTTTTAACTTAGCCATAGTAGTTAAAACTTCAACATTACCAGCAAAAGTATTAGCTATAGTATTTTTATAATTACTATAGGTTTTTAATAACATTTCAAAAGCTTCTTTTCTAACATCTCTATTAGTAGATTCTATAAACGAAGAATAATTGCTTTCAGTAAGTTCAATTTCTTCACCTTTATCATTTTTTACTTTACCAAATCTTAAATCAGAATCAGTAAGAGCCTCAAATACTTGTTCTGGAGTACTATTGATATTAGCAAAAGATGAAATAATACTCTCTGCTTCTGTGTTTAATATATGATCTTTATATCGATATAGTTGTTCCAACAAAAACTCATATTCTTCTAATCTTGGTTCTTCTTTATAAAATTCTTTTACTTGACTATAATCTATTTTCATCATTTCAGGATTAGCAAAGGAATCTAATCTATTATATTCAGCTAATAAATTTTCAATTTTACCATTCATCTTTTGATATTCATCATTTGTTGTATCACTATCAAAATTTAGATGAGCATAATAATAAAGCTTATATAATTTTCTTTCTAAATTCATTGAGAACTCAATATAATCAAGTAAATTTTTAGCATTTTTTACAATATTACCTTTAAATTCTAGAACTTTTTTTATTTCTTTTAAAGCCAAATCATAATCTTCATACCATGAATCTACATCTTTGTAAATTGGTGTCAAATCCCATTTATATTTTTCTTCAATTTCACTTCTAGTTTTTTGTCTTTGTTCCATAGTCTCTCCTTAAATATACGAGAAGTTCTAGACTAGCTAGAACTTCTTTTTATTTTTCTTCGTATTCTGCATCAACAACGTTATCATCTTTTTTCTCGGAAGTTTCCTCTTTAGTTCCTTGATTTTCTTGTTGTTTTTTAGCTGCTTCTTCATAAACCTTAGTGGCGAATGCCATAGCGGTTTCCATTAATTTTTCTTTTTTAGATTTAATATCATCTAAATCATTTTTCTCTAAAGCTTCTTTTAATTCTTTAATTTCAGTTTCTGCTTTTTCTTTGTCTTTAGCATCAATCTTTTCTCCTAAATCCTTAATTGATTTTTCAGTAGTAAAGATTAATTGTTCAGCTTCATTTCTTAAATCAGCTTCTTCTTTCTTTTTAGCATCTGCCTCTTTATTAGCTTCAGCTTCTTTTACCATCTTATCAATATCTTCATCACTTAATCCAGTGTTAGAAGTAATAGTAATAGCTTGCTCTTTATTAGTTCCTAAATCTTTTGCTTTTACATTAACAATACCATTAGCATCAATATCGAAAGTAACTTCAATTTGAGGTACTCCACGTGGTGCGGCAGGAATATTTGTTAATTGGAATCTTCCTAAAGTTTTGTTATCACTTGCCATACTTCTTTCACCTTGTAATACGTGAATATCTACAGCAGGTTGATTATCAGCAGCTGTTGAGAATACTTGACTCTTGCTTGTTGGAATAGTTGTATTTCTTGGAATTAATACAGTCATTACTCCACCTAATGTTTCAATACCAAGTGATAATGGTGTAACATCTAGAAGAACAACATCATTTACATCTCCAGTTAAAACTCCACCTTGAATAGCTGCACCCATTGCAACTACTTCATCTGGGTTAACTCCCTTAGATGGTTCTTTTCCTAATTCATTCTTAATAATTTCTTGAACACGAGGAATACGTGTAGAACCACCAACTAATAATACTTTATCAATATCTTTAGCACTTAATTTAGCATCTTTTAATGCTTTTCTAACTGGTTCTAGAGTTGAATCTACTAAATCACGAGTTAAATCTTCAAATTTAGCACGAGTTAATGTTACCTCTAAGTGTAATGGTCCATCTTCTCCTTGAGATAAGAATGGTAATGAAATTTGAGTAGTAGTTACACCACTTAAATCTTTCTTAGCTTTTTCGGCAGCATCTTTTAATCTTTGCATTGCCATTTTATCTTTTGTTAAATCAACTTTGTTTTCCTTTTTGAATTCATCAACTAAATAATCGATAATTCTTTGATCAAAATCATCTCCACCTAAATGGTTATTACCACTTGTTGATAATACTTCAAATACACCATCACCAAGTTCTAGAATAGAAACATCAAATGTTCCTCCACCTAAGTCATAAACAAGAACTTTTTCATTTTTATCTTGTTTGTCAAGTCCATAAGCAAGTGCAGCAGCAGTTGGTTCGTTAATAATTCTCTCAACATTTAATCCTGCTATTTTACCTGCATCCTTAGTAGCTTGACGTTGAGCATCGTTAAAGTAAGCTGGAACAGTAATTACCGCACGAGTTACTTTTTCTCCTAAATAATTTTCTGCAGTTTCTTTTAAATTGCTTAAGATCATAGCAGAAATTTCTTGTGGTGTATATTTCTTACCATTAACTTCTACTTTTTCATTAGTTCCCATTTTTCTTTTAATAGAGTGAATTGTATTTGGGTTAGTTACCATTTGACGTTTGGCAGCTCCACCAACGATAATTTCATCTCCTTTAAAAGCTACAACAGATGGAGTTGTTCTTTCTCCTTCAGCATTAGCAATAACCTTTGCTTCTCCACCTTCATAAATACATACACAACTATTAGTTGTACCTAAATCTATACCTATAATTTTACTCATAAATTCTCACCTTTCTTTTATTCTGAAACCCTGACCATTGCTGGACGGATTACTTTATCTTTTAATAAATATCCTTTTTGTAAAACCTCTATTACTATCCCAGGTTCTACACCTTCTCTTTTTTCTGTCATAACAGCTTGATGATAAGTTGGATCAAATGGTTTATTTATTCCATCAATAGCTTTAACTTCATACTTTTCCATTGTATTAATGAAATTACAATAAATCATTTTGAATCCTTCTAAAAACTTAGAAACTTCATCAGTTAAATCATCATCATCCATTTTAATTGCTCTTTCAAAATTATCAATTGTTGGAAGAAGTTCTTTTACTAAATCTTCATTTGAAAACTTCAACATTCGAGCTACTTCTTCGTCTTTTCTTTTACGATAATTTATCAAATCAGCCTTAGCTAGTAAAACATCTTGTTCTAATTTTTTGTTTTCTTCTTTTAATTTACCTATTTCTTCTTTGTGTTTATTCTTTTTAGGCTCATGGCACTCACACTTTTCAGAGCAAGTACATTTTTCATCATGCTTTTCTTCGCATTTACATTTTTCTTTTTCCATTTTAACCTCCTATTTGCAATTCTCTTTGATGTAATTTAGAAGTGAAACTACTCTTTCATATTCCATTCTCTTAGGTCCTATTAAAGCAATCGTTCCTTCTTCTCCATCAATAGAATATTTGGTTTTAATAACTGTTAAATCATCATCTAAATCATTTTCACTACCAATATAAACGTTAATACCATTATCTTCTTCTTTTATATTATTAATTAATGATTTATCATGGAATTTATTAATTATCTCTCTTATTTTATTCGTATTATCAAATTCTGGTTGCATCAAAATATTTTTGGCTCCGGCCATTTTAAAATTTTGATCATTCTTAAAATCAGCAAATGCATTATAGAAAGCATTATACAAAGCTTCATGTTGCTTTACATACCTAGAAATAATTGGTTTTATTTCGAATTCTAAAGCAGCACTTACTTCATCAATTGGTGTACCTACTAAAAGCTTATTGATTAAATCAACAGTTTGTTTTATGTCGTTTAGTGAAACATGTTCTTCTAAATACATATTTTTATGTTCAACGTAGCCTTTATCAGTAACTACTATCGCTATTAACTGTTGTTCATTAAGCGGTACTACCTCTAATTTGCTAATTTTATTTTCCTTTGATGACTTTCCTAAAACTACAGCTGTATAATTAGTAAGTTCTGATATTATTTCCATACTTTTTGTAATAACATCACTCAACACCAAATTTTTGTTGTGGAAAACAGTTTGTAATTTCAACATGTCCTCACCACTTAATTTTTTTGGTTCCATCAAGTGATCAACATAATATCTATATCCCTTTTCACTTGGAACTCTACCTGAAGATGTATGTGTTTTTTCTAGCAGACCTAACTCCTCTAACTCACTCATTTCATTACGAATTGTTGCACTTGAACATTTCATAATACTACAAAGTGACTTTGAGCTTATTGGTCTAGCACTTTTTATATAATCTTCAACAATAAGTCTTAGTAAAGTTTCCTTTCTGTTACTAATCATTAAATCACCTCTTTAGCAGACGTTATTCTCGAATGCTAATTTCATTATACTAGTATATGTTAGCATTGTCAATATATGAGTGCTAAAAAATTATTTTTTCACAAATTTTTCATTTTTTTACATTTTTATTACATAATATTATTAGGTGAAATTATGAATATTATTCTTTATTTTATTATTTTTATATCAAAAACAATTGAGCTAGCCTTAGGTACACTTAGAATTATTGTTATCGCAAATGGAAGAAAAGTATTCGGAGCTATTTTGCAGGGTATTATAGCAATTGTATGGATGTGTATCACTGGTGTTGTTATTGTAAACATTACTAAAGATCCATTTAAAATAGTAGCGTTTGCTCTAGGGTCTGCTTTTGGTTCATACGTTGGTAGTATGATAGAAGAAAAACTAGCTATTGGTAGTAACATGTTGATTATTGTTATAAAAAAGGAACTAGAAGAAAAGATTGTTTCAATTATTAAAAATAACGGTTATAAGGTTACTAATATTGAGGGTTGCGATAAAGAAAAATCTATATTAGTTGTTGTTTTAACTAGAAAGGATAGAAAAAGAATAGTAAAACTAATTAGAAATGAAGATGAAAACATTACTATCATTGCTAATAATGCATTCAAATTGAATAATAAAAAAAAAGAACCATAAATATTAAGTTTTATAGTTCTTTAATATTTTAAATAATATATAACCTTTTATCGGCAAGAAGAACTACCATCTTCATTAACTTCACAATTACCGTATTCACTTCCTCCACCTTCAACGCCAACACGTCCACCTGGACCTGCATCTAGATAAACTGAATCACCTGTACAAAAAGAATCTGAAGCACTTAAATAACAATTAAAGCCCTTATCTTGCAACGTTTTTATTATTAACTCATTTCCTTTATAATTGCTTTCTTCTTCTGACCACCCATAAAAATCAGCACTACCACCTTGTATGCATGCTTCAATACTCTTCTCATTAATGCAGGCGTATGATTCTGTTACTTTATGATTTTTATCTAATATATGTTTTAAATATACTACTTTTCCTAATGTGCTTGGATTAGTTGTATATTTTGTCGAGTCATTCATCGTATCTCCTATGCTAACTATATCTGTTGAATATCTATATACTACCGTTGGCGAAGCACTACTGCTCTCTGTTGCTTCATATTTCTTTGTTGTTGAATTATATGATATTTCATAACTTCCTACTGTCATTTTTGAATCGGTAGTTACTTGCCCATCTTTTACTACTATTGTTCCTCTTATTGGTTTATTTCCATTCACTTCAACAACAACTTTATCTTTATCATTTTCTCCACATCCTGATGTTGGACATAAGTTTCCATCCGATTGAACTAGGTATTCTCCTTCTAAGATATTTCCATCTAAACGTTTTGTGGAAACCACTGTTTCTAGTGCATCAATATAGTTATCTGCACTTCTTTCCGCTGCGCCTTTCTTCGCACTTTTTATTGTATTCATTACTATTGGTGTTGCAATTAAAGCTATTATTGCTAGTACTACTATCACCGCTAGTAATTCAATAAGTGTAAATCCTTTCTTTTTCATATCATTTCCTCCTTTTTTCTTTAGATTTACTTTTTTATAAAGGCATAACAAAAGACACAAAGAAATCTAGACTACTTTAAAGTCTAGAAACTTTGTGTTTTCTTTTTCGTTTAATACTATAGTATGATTAAATAACCCCCCCAGGTTAGGTTTTGAGTTATGTTTATACTTACATCTTTAACCATACTATCACTACCTTTACTGTTCTTATTATACAGTTTTATATTTATTTTTGTCAATGTTCACAAAAAAATATTCGCTTTATTTACGAATATTTTTTGTTTTGGCATTTTCATCTATTTTTATAATTTCATTTATCTTTCCAGAAATTACAGAGTTTTCTACAACATATTCGAAACTGTCTCCTTGTACCTTTCCGATAACAGCTTTTCCTAACGGACTACTAATTGAAATAAAGTGCATTGGATCGTTTGGAATTCTTGTCTCAATTAATGTACATGTTACTTTTTCATCATCGCCATCAAAAGTTATTTCAAAACTACTTCCTACTCTTATTTCATCGCTATTACTTCTCTCAACAATTTTACAATTAAGTAACTTTTCTCTGATATCATTAAGTGAAGCAACATTCATAGCAGAATCTTCTAGTAGACAGTTATCAAATAAAACTCTAGTTTCTTCTCCTTCATCAGTTCCCCTTTCTGAATAATGTGCTTTTTTTAGTTCAAGAAAATCGTTAAATTTTGCATTCTCGTCATCTAATTGTTTTTCCAAATTTGCAATTTGCTCTGGTAAAAATTTATACATTTTATCTTTCTTCCTATGTACGGCATACTATAGCATAATGTCTTTAGTATGTCAACTAGTTTAAGGTTATAAAAAGTATAAAACCAATTCCAAATAATAGGGTTACTAAGGATAAAAATATTAAGTTTAAATAACCGTTTTGTTTTTTCGGATCGTTTAGCTTTAAAGTGTATTGATAACCTTTTTCTTTATTTAGATTGCTAGAATTTTCATTGGGTTTCATTTCTTTTCTACGTTCTATTAATGCCAACAATGTTTGTTTTTGTTCTGGAGTTAAGCTGTCAAATTTATTATCTAACATATATTGAAGTTCATAATCATCTAAACTGTTCATATCTATATCTTGTGAACTTTCTACAGTGAATTGTTGTTCTACTCCATCTTTATCAACACTATTAACATCATTAGCTACAGTTTCAGAAGTTTCTTCATTAGCTTTTCTAACTTCCATTTTGTTATCATTATTTAAATAAGTATAATAAGTTTCTCCCGTATCTTTATCTATATAAATATTTCTTTTTGTATCAACTATAAAGTTTATTCCGTCTGCTTTTCTTCCTTTCATAACAGCAGCAAATTCTCTTCTTTCTTCTGGAGTTAATTCTCTTGTATCTATACTGTTAGTTGACTCTAAATTAGCTTCTAATTTATCTTTTCTCATATCTTTTACTATTTCTTCTTTATTTTTTACTCCATCGTTACTTTGAAGATTAACTGACCTATTTTGACGTTCATTAAACTGAGTAACAAAATCTTTATCATTCATATTATCCTCTAAAACGGTATAAGATCCATCTTTATTTTCAACTTTTATATATTTGTCATCAAAACCCTTTTCATCTTTAATTGTCATCTGAGAAACACCGTCTAAATTTAAGCTAGTAGTATCCGCTTTAGTTTTATCATAATAATCAAGTACCGCAGTTGTAACTTTATTTAGATCTTGTTCATCTAAGTTTATACCAGCTTCTTTTAATAGATTCATTAATTCTGGATTAGAATACGCTGATTCTCTTATCTTCCTAATATAATTAATTATATCTTCTTTTGTCTTTAACTCACCAGAATTAACCTTACTTTTTATTAAATCTACAAACTTATTATTCATACTATCACCAATTATAGTATAACATAAGACTCTCGTTTAAACACTAACTTTATTGTTTGTTGACACAATATTAACGTTAGTAATGCCATTCATACATTTTTCAATTATTTGATTTTCAACCAACTCTTTTATTATCTTGCTTATTTTTCTAGCTCCAAATTCCTTATATTTACTTTTTTCAATTATTTCATTTATTACATTTTTAGAGACAGTAACTTTTATTCCTTTATTTTTGTATTTGTTTTTTAATTTTTTTAAATTCATATCAACTATTTTTGTAATATCTTCTTTGTTTAGTGATTTAAAGAAAATAGTAGTATCGATACGATTGATAAACGGTAAAGAAAAGTTCTCTTTTAGTTTTTGTTCTATTATACTATTTTTATCATTAGAAAATCCAATATTGCTTTCATTAAAACCTATATTAGATGTCATGATAATTGTTGTATTATCAAAGCGAACTTCTGTCCCTTTAGAATCTTTTATCTTTCCTTCATCTAATATTTGAAATAATAAATTTATAATAGCTGGATGGGCTTTTTCTATTTCATCTAGAATAATAACTGAAAATGGTTTATTCCTAACTTCTTCTAATATATTTTTAGAGTCTGAATATCCAACATATCCTGGAGGAGCTCCTACTATTTTACTGACAGAATGAGGTTCAGAATACTCACTCATATCTAATTTAATAACATTTTCCTTTCCCACTAGTTCATTACCAAATGTTTTAGCTAAACAAGTTTTACCTATGCCACTCGATCCACAAAAGATAATAGAATTACATTTGTTTTCATCTACAAATCCCAACTTAATTCTTTTAGCTAAATCTATCAATTTACTGATGGCTTCGTCTTGGCCTATGATGTTACTTTTTAGATTTTCTTCAATATTTAAAATTATTTGTTCTTTTTCTTTTAACAATTCATACACTGGTATCCTAGTTCTTTTATTTATAACAAGCGCAACATCTTCTTTATATATAACCTTTTTATTAGCATCTTTAATAACATCTAACTCTAACTTGTTTATTTTATCCATTAATTCTTTTTCTTTTTTTCTAAACTTTGCTGCACTATCGAAGCTATTATTAATGATAGCTTTGTTTTTACTATTAATCACAAGTTGTAAATCTTTGTTATAGCTTTTATATTTTTTTAATTCATCACTTTCTTTTAGGCTTGCAAAGCTACATACCTCATCTAATATATCAATAGATTTATCTGGTTGATTACGATCATATATATATCTTTCAGATAAGTCAACAATCAAATCTATTATTTCTTCACTTATAATTACGTTGTGATACTTTTCATAAATTGGTTTTAGTTTACTCAATATCTCTTTTACAGTCGCTTTATCAGGCGTTTGTATTAATATTTTTTGAAATCTTCTATCTAACGCTCCATCTGCTTCTATATACTTTTTATACTCTTCTGTTGTTGTAGCTCCTATACATTTTATTTTACCCCTAGCTAAAGCCGGCTTAAAAATATTGGAAGCATCTATTGCTCCTTCAGCTCCTCCTGCTCCTACTAATGTGTGTATCTCGTCAATAAAAATAATAATATCATCATTATCTTCTATTTCTTTTAACACTTTACGCATTCTCTCTTCAAATTCACCACGATATTTAGTACCCGCTACCATAGTAGCCATATCTAAACTTATAATACGTTTGTTTTTTAATTTCTTAGGGACTTCTCCAAAGGCTACCATTCTACTAAGCTCTTCTACAATCGCTGTTTTACCTACTCCTGCCTCTCCTATTAAGATAGGATTATTCTTTGTCCTACGACATAATATTTCTAAAAGTCTACTGATTTCTTCATCTCTTCCTATAACAGGATCTAACTCATTATTTAAAGCTTTCTTTGTTAAATCATATCCTAGTTCATCAATTAATAGTTTTTTAGTTTTTTTAGTTTTGGAAGAGATTATTAACTTGTTTGAGAAATCTTTATATAATTTATCAAGATCAATATCCATTCCAAGCATTATTCTGATACCAACACCTTCCCCTTCTTCAAGAAGACTTGCAAAAAGATGTTCTACAGTTACATCACCATTGTTATTTTCTTTACTATCAACTATAGCATTTTCAATTATTCTTTTAAGTAATGGTGTATATAAAAACCATTCCGGATGTTCACTACCAACCCCTATAATGTTAGTTATTTCTTTTTTTAACACATCATAAGTCAAATTATATTCTTTTAGTTTTTTTGAAACAGCATTGTTATCTTTTAAAATAGCTAAAAGTAAGTGTTCACTACCAACATAAGGATGTTTTAATTCATACATTTCTTCCTTAGCGCTAACTAGTATTTTACGTGCTTCTTCTGTAAATTCTCCAAACACATTATCATCTCCTTTATATTCTATGTTATTGTGTAACTTATTTATCATTTTTAATCATATATAATCATCGCTGAAAAACAAAATACTTGTTCCTCTGAAAAAACACTAACACTGACTTGATATTTAATATCTATTACATCCCCATCTAAGTCTTTTAAAAAATCATTTACTGCCGCCTCTAAATCTTTTTCATGGCCCTCATCAAATATTTTAACCTTCATTTAAATCACCACTATCATTCTAATACTAAAGGTGTAAAAAAAAAGACGGATTATATCGTCTTCTTATAATAAATTGTTTTTTCTTCAATAGCGCTATTAACATAATTTATTAACAGTTTAATTTCAGGATGAAAATCCTCTTTAGTTCCAGTATTATCAATATAACCAACAAGAACAATTCCTTTATTGGTGTCATCTTCAGTTCTTTCTACCATTAGGTTAATTGGTTCT
Organism: uncultured Bacilli bacterium; assembly: GCA_934120265.1. GTDB lineage: Bacteria > Bacillota_I > Bacilli_A > RF39 > UBA660 > SIG204. Next base: position 118,552 of record CAKOTU010000001.1, on the reverse strand, counting down.
TCATCAAAAACACCTATGCTTGGATATCCATCATGTGTTTCCATATTATGACTAACAACAATATTGATATTTCTCATATCTTCTTTTGGATTGTCTAAAACAATTTGGTAACTATATTGTGTATCACTTATTTTATCATAAGTTATTTCAATATCACATGGAACATATTCACTATTTTCATTTGATGATAATAAATTATTCATATATCTATCGTAATCAATAGTCATACTATCTTCCACAGCGCTACACCCTGTAAGCAATAAAACTGTTACCAACACTAATACTATCTTTTTCATAATTACTCCTTCAATTCTTTTCTGATTCTTTTATAATCTGGTTTATACTTCGCTACTAAATTCCAAAAACTACTTGAATGATTAAAATGAATTAAATGAGAAAGTTCATGAACAATAACATAATCTAAAGCTTCTAATGGATACTCTATTAGTCTAGAATTAAGAGTTATTGTTTTACTCTTAACATTACACACTCCCCAACGAGTTTTCATTTCTCTAATTCGCATTCTGTAAAATGGAATTTGTTCTTCAAATTTATTATATAACATTTGATAATGTTCGTCAAAAATATTTTGCATTTGTTTTTTGTACCACTTGTCAAATTGTTTTTGATCATGAGCATATATTTTATTTCCAGCAATTTCCACTTCATCGAACAAGTTTCCAAATACTAAGTCATATTTATTTCCAAGATATAAAATATATTTATCTTTTTCGATCTCTTTTTTTCTTTTTTCAATCATCTTTAATATATATGACTGATTTTGTTCTAAGACATCTAGGATTTGTTTTTTAGATGTTAAATAATTAGTTGTAACTAATATTGTCAAATCTTCTTTAACTCTAATATACAAATTTTTATTATTCTTTTTTTCAATAACTACATCATATACTTCATTATTTATTTCGTACTTCATAAGTCACCTATTTTTGTAATATTTTATTAAGTCTCTTATAGATTTTCTTTTCAAAGAATATAGTATTTACTTTAAGAAGCAATATAGTATTTAAGAATAAAACTATCATTACAAGTAACATTCTTAAATTAAATATAGTTAAAGAGAATAAATTATTAAGACCAACTACACCAAAAGCAAAGAAAAGAACTAGCGTAACAATTAAAGTTGTTCTTAATTTGTTTAGTGGTTTACAAATCCTATACAAATGAACAAATCCTGTAAATCCTACTAAAGTAACAGCTATAGTAGATACTTCTTTTGAATCTACGTTAAAAATAGACCCAAATATAACCGTAATTAAAATATTAATAACAATTGTAAGGGCGGTTGGAATTGCTGCCTTAAAGATATTATATAAAAAGTTTCCTCTAATAACATCCTTATTAGGTTCAAGTGCTAAAATAAATGATGGTATGCCGATTGTAAATGAACTAGTGAGTGTTAATTGAATTGGAATAAAAGGATACTTTAGGGGGAGAAAAACAAATATTAAAGCAAGTAATGATGCATATACTGTTTTTACTATGAAAAGACTTGCTGATCTTTCAATGTTGTTAATTGTTCTTCTCCCTTCTTTTACGATTAAAGGCATTGCATCAAAATTAGAGTCTAGTAAAACAAGTTCCCCAACATTACGTGCTGCTTCACTGCCATTATTTAAAGCTATACTTGAATCTGCTTCTTTTAATGCTAGAACATCATTAACTCCATCACCAATCATTGCTACTTTATGCCCTTTTTTCTTTAAAGCATTAATGATAGTTTTCTTTTGGTAAGGACTAACACGTCCAAATATTGAATAATCTTCTACTATCTCTTCTAACTTTTCATCACTTAATTTTGATACATCTTTATACTTTTTAATACCAAGATTTAATCTATTTGCAATATTTAAAATGGTTTTAGGATTATCACCAGATACTATCTTAACATCCACATTTTCTTTTTTAAAATACTCAATTGTTTTCAAAACATTTTTTCTAATTTTATCTTGAATCAAAATAATTGCAATAGGATAAATATCTTTATATTTTTCTTCTGCTAAAAGTACTATTCTTCCATCTTTAACATATTTATCAATATCATAATCGTTATACTTTTCTTTTAATATTATTTCCGGAGCACCTAAAATATATGTTCCTAAAGTTTCAAAGCTAACCTTAGAATATTTACGATCTGATGAAAATGGTATACTTTTTTCCACCTTATAATTATTATGAACGCCAAAATAACGGGTTAAAGCAGCCATAGTTTCATTTTCATTATCAAAAACATTACATATTTCACTCATTATTTCTTTAACATCATATTTTTTATTAGTAAGAGGAATATATTTACTTACTTCCATTACACCTTCCGTAAGAGTACCTGTTTTATCAAAACATATTGTATCAACGCGCGCTAAAGACTCAATTGAATATAATTGCTTAATTAAAACTTTATTATGCGCAAGTTTAATCGAACTAACAGCTAAAGCTGTACTAGTAAGTAATACAAGACCTTCAGGAATCATTGCAACTAACGCTGCTACAACATTTACTATAGCATTAGAAAATGATTGATGAATGATAAAAAATTGGTTGATAAAAAGTAGAAGTCCTAAAGGAATTATAACTATAGAAACTAACTTTATTATTTTATTTAGCGAATTCAAAAGTAAAGAGTCTATCTTTTTTATATATTTAGCTCCATTAGTTATTTTAGATGTATAGTTATCTTCTCCAATATGTATAACTTGGGCTAAACATTTTCCACTTACAATGAAACTTCCAGAAAGAATAGTATCACCAGTTTTTTTTACACGTGGCTTAGATTCCCCAGTAATAAAAGATTCATCAACTTCAACCCTACCACTTCTTACAACACTATCAACAACTACTTGATTACCAACTTTAAAGTTTATAATATCATCAATAACAATCTCATTAATACCTATAATATTTTCTTTTTCATCTCTTTTTACAGTAACTTTTGTTTCCGCAATAATAGATAATTTATCTATTTCTATTTTTGCTCTTATCTCTTGAAAAATACTTATTAACGTATTACATATAACAACCCCTAAAAAAAGTAAATTCTTATATGATCCTACTAAAAAAATCAATAATCCTAAAACTAAATTTAGTAAATTAAAAAGAGTAAATATATTATCTCTTATAATTTCTTTTATACCTTTTGTAGGCACTTCTGAATTATAATTAACTAATTTTTGTTTTTTACGAATTTCAACTTGTTTTTTTGTTAATCCTGTATCTATATCTGTGTAATTCATAACTGCCTCCAATCTTATTTTATTATATCACGTATACCTATTTTTTAAAACTTTTTATAGCAATAAAAAGTGACACTTATTTACGTAATAAGTGTCACAGTTATAATTCATAAACTTTTATTATTTGTATTTACTAAAGATAGTATAAGTTTTATTTAATCACCATATGGATTAACATGAATAGTTATATATCTGTTTCTTTCATCATATTTTTTTAATTCCTTTTCTATTTTTTCTAAAACATCATGACTTTTTTTCAAGCTTAAATTACCATTCATTCCTACTTCACAAACGATTTTAAAATAATAACCATATTTTATTAATGTAAGTTCATCAACACATATTACCTCTTTTTCTTTTGTTATTATTTTTCTTATATTTTCTAAATATACAGGATCTATTTCTTGTTCTCCCAAAATAGTACTAATATTTTCTTTTAGTACATCAAAACCAACTTTTATAATAAATAGCCCTACTACGATGGTTGCAATTTTGTCTGCATATTTTAAGATTTCAATTTTACTTGAAAAACGCATTAAAATAGTCGCGACTAGAACTACAACCGAACTTAAAACATCCATAGACGATTCTTTACCACTCGATATCAAAATATTATTTTTATATTCTTTTCCTTTTTTTATTATATAGTGTGCTAGTAAATATTTAGAAATAATAGTAAATAAACTTACTAAAACTACTAAAATACTAGGAATTATTATTTTAGTATTATATGAATTATATATTATTGAAAATCCTACAAATAAAATAACTAATCCAATTCCAATGCTGGTTAAATATTCTAATTTTCCGTGACCGAAAGGATGCTTTTCATCTGCTGGTTTCCTGCTAAGTAAATTCCCAAATATTGCAAAAACATCGGTGAATAAATCACTAAAAGAATGAATACCATCTGCAATAAGCGCAGATGACTTACCTACTATTCCAACTATTATTTTAATAATAGAAAGAAAAGAGTTAACTATCATACTAGTTAACATTACTTTATTTTCTTTTCTCATAAATTATTTGGCTTGATACCAATCTTCACCACTTTCTATATCAATTTCTAAAGGAACATTTATATTATAATCTGCATCCATAACGCTTTCAATTATCTCGCACACTTTTTCTTTTTCCTCTTTTAGGGTATCAAATATAAGTTCATCATGAACTTGTAAAATCATTTTACTTTTAATATTGTTTTCCTTAAACTTTTTATCAATTTCGATCATAGCTTTTTTTATAATATCAGCGCTAGTGCCTTGAATTGGGGTATTTAAAGCAATTCTTTCTCCAGCACTTCTAATCATATAATTTTTATTATTTAACTCTGGAATAATTCTTTTACGATTAAATAAAGTTCTTACGTAACCAACTTCTTTGGCTTTAGCAATAGTATCATCCATATAATTCTTTATTCCAGGGTATGTTTCTAAGTAATTATTAATAAATTCTTTAGCTTTCTTTGTAGATACACCTATATTTTCTGATAAACCAAAACCACTAATTCCATAAACAATACCAAAATTAACAGCTTTAGCTATTCTTCTCATACTCTTAGTTACCATATCAATTGGTACACCAAATATATCACTAGCTGTTTTACTATGAATATCTTTTCCGTCTTTAAATGCTTGTTTTAAAGCTTCTACGTTAGCAATTGATGCTAGAATTCTAAGTTCTATTTGTGAATAATCCGCACTTACAATAATTGAATTAGGTGATGGAATAAAAGCTTTTCTTATTAGTTTTCCGTATTCATCCCTAACTGGAATATTTTGTAAGTTAGGTTCGATTGAAGACAAACGTCCAGTTCTAGTTAAAGCTTGTGTATAAATGGTATGAACTTTATTATCAGGCATGATACTATTTATTAAACCTTCAATATATGTTGAATTCAATTTTGTTAAATTGCGGTGTTCAATAATTAAGTTTATAATTGGATGTTTATCTTTTATTTTTTCTAAAACATCTATAGCAGTAGAATATCCTCTAGTACCTTTTTTACCATGAGGTAATCCAAGCTTATCAAAAAGAATATCACCAAGCTGGAACGGAGATGAAATATTAAACTCTTCTCCAGCAAGATTATAAATATCTTTGCTTAAGAGTTCTAATTTTATTTCTATTTCTTTACCCATTTCTTCTAAAATACTTTTATCAACATATACCCCATTATATTCCATATCACCCAAAACAGTGATTAAAGGATGTTCTATATCATCATATAACTCTAACATTTCTTCATCTGTTAACTTATTTAATAATTCTTTTTTGGTTTCATAAACAAATCTAGCTTTATTTATACAGTTTTTAGCCACTTCTATTTCATCTGGGATATGTAATTTAACACCCTTACCATAGACATTTTCATAAAAATCTAAATCATATCCCATTTGATTAGAAAGATAAGCAATATCATCTTTTACATTATAATCAAGTAAAGAAGACGCTATCATAGTATCAAAATTTACATTAGTAATATCAATATTGTTCCACTTTAAAGCAACATATGTCTTTTTTAAGTCATATACACTTTTTACTGTATTAGTAAGTAAGTCTTTACAATCTTTCAAAATAGAAAATGGAATATATAAACTTACATCTTGGTTATAAACACCAGCACCTATTATTTCTGATTTATGATAATTAGTACCCAATATTTCTAAATAAAAGGCACATTCTTCTATCTTAGGAACTTCGTTTATATTCTTAACAATTGTAACGTTAGTTTCTCTAACTATCTTTTTTTCTTCTTTTTCTTTTTTTAAAAATGAATAAAACTCTAAGTCTTCATATAAACTATTTAATTTTTCACTATTTTTTTCTTTTAAAACTACATCTTTAATGTCTATTTCCATCGGAACATCTCTTACAATAGTAGCAAGATCAAAACTTTTATAGGCATTATCTTTATCATCTATTAATTTTTGCTTAGTAGCGCCTTTTATACTATCTATATTTTGATATATATTATCTAGGCTACCATACTGTTGAAGAAGCTTTAAAGCTGTTTTTTCACCTATTCCTTTAACGCCCGGAATGTTATCTGAAGAGTCACCCATAAGAGCTTTAAGATCAATAATTCTAATAGGTTCTATACCATAAGACTCTTTAAATGTTTCCTCATTATACCTAATATAATCTTTTTGTTTTAATAACTTTATATCAACATCAGAAGAAATTAATTGTAGTAAATCCTTATCACTACTTACAATAGTACCAATAAATTCATCTTCATCATCACAAAATTTAGCAAACGTTCCAATAATATCATCTGCTTCATAATTATCAATTTCATAGTATTTTATTCCCATATATGTTAATAACTCTTTAGCGATAGGAAACTGCATTTTTAATTCATCAGGAGTTTCTCCTCTACCTCCTTTATAATCAGCATATTTTTCATGTCTAAATGTTTTACCTTTATCAAACGCAACTATAATGTGAGTAGGATTTTCTTCATGTAATATTTTATTAATCATATTAGCAAACCCAAATAGTGCATTAGTAGGAAACCCTTTACTATTTTTCATTAAATTGCCAGTATAAGCAGTCGCATAATAACTTCTAAACAATAAGTTATTACCATCTACTAAAATTATCTTCTTCATGTTATCACCTTTTTTATTATAACATATTTTGGGCATATAAAGATATACTAATACTGGTGAAATTATGATTATAAAACTAGGATACGTTTCAATTAGTAAAGCATTAGATGTTACAACATCACATACTATTAGTTATACTAATTACTTAAAAGAAAAAGATAAAACGCAAAAATTAGATGAAATTGTAAAAATGAATTTAAAATCTTTAAATGAGATAATAGACTATAATATAAAAAATAATATTCATTTTTACCGATTAACATCTAATTTAATACCACTTGTAACTATGAAAGAAGTAAATTTTGATTATATTGCAAATTATAAAGCTTTATATAATGAGATAGGAAATAAAATTAATAAATATAATATGCGTGTTGATATGCACCCAGATCAATTTACTGTCTTAAATAGCACTAAAAAAGAAGTGTTAGAAAATACCTTTGAAATACTAAAATATCATTATAATATTTTAGAAGCCCTTAACATCAAAAATAAAAATTTGATTCTTCATGTTGGAAGTAATGTTTTTGGAAAAGAATCATCATTAACAAGATTTATTAATAATTTTAATAAATTACCAGAAAATATAAAAAACTGTATTATTGTCGAAAATGATGATAAAGTTTTTAACATTAAAGATACTTTATATTTATGTCAAAAAATAAACAGACCAATGGTTTTAGATTATCATCACCATATTTGTAATAGTGATAATTTAAATATTGATGATTATTATTATCAAATATTTTCAACGTGGCATAATATAAATCCTAAAATACATTTTTCTAGCCAAAAAAATAAAACAAAAAAAGATATGCGAAGTCATCATGATTATATTAATCCAGAAGATTTTATTAATTTTTTAGAATCTATCAAACATTTAAATTTTGATATTGATGTTATGTTAGAGGCTAAAGCTAAAGATGATGCATTATTTAAACTAGTACGACAACTTAAATACATGACCAACTACAAATTTATTGATGAAACTACTTTTGAAGTGAAATAGTTTAAACTAATTCATATCTTCTTGATATTATCCTATTATCACTGCAATATTCTATTACGTACTTATTTTCTTTTTTGCAAATAATTATTCCAACAGTTTCATTATCATCAATATTTCTAACATTATGATTTATATAATTCATATAATTTTGAATTTGTCCCGTATGTTTATAATTTAACTCAGTTACTTTTAGTTCTACTACTACATAACACTTATATTGAACATTATATAAAAGTAAATCTATATAATTATATCTATCACCTATTTTGATTTTATATTCATTATCTATAAAACTAAAACCTTCTCCTAGTTCCTTCATAAAACTTGGTAAATCTTCAAGTATTAACTTTTGTAATGTCTTCTCCGATATTTCTTTATAATTATAACTATTCTTAATTAGAATAGGATTCTTTATTAAATCGTTCACTCTAGGTTCTTCATTATTTATTAATTTTTCTTTCGTCTTTTCATCTAATCTTTCATACTCTTTATTTTTTATTTTTTCTCTTAATTGTCTTACTGATAAGTTTTGTTGTTCTGCTATTTTTATATAGTAATTGATCTTATTATTGCTATTTAGTTTAAAAAGTTCATCATAATGGCTTATTGTTAATTTTGCCGACAATGTCGGCATTTTTATTTCCTTAAAAAAAATATATAATCTACGCATTCTAAATAATAACCTAGTGCTATATTTTTTATTCACTTCAACAATCAAATTTTTTGAATACTCTTTAATAATACCTTCTCCATAATGTTTACCTGCTTCAGATAGCAATTTACCAACATTATAATATGTATTTAAATCACTTCTATTTTTACTATAATCTTTTACTCTTTTTGTTATCTCGTTATTTATTAATTCTTCTTTTATTTCTTTATAGTAATTCATGATTACCTCCTTCTACTTATAATATACGAGATAACTTTTCCATTTCCTTTTTTACAAAACAAAAAACCGTAATTTTTTACGGTTTTTAAAATAAACTAAGTTGACTTGATTCATCCATACCATCTAGAATGCCCATTGAACGCATTTTTTCAATTAATGTTCCAGAAATCTTTCCACGTTTTTGTAAATCTTCAATACTTAAGAAAGTTCCTTTTTCACGTTCTGCGACAATGTTATTGGCAACTGTATCACCTAGCCCATCAATAGATGAGAATGGTGGATAAATACTGGTGTCGTCTTTAACTCCCCATACTGTTGAGTTACTTTTATTAAGATCAATTGGTAAAAATTTAATACCACGAGCTGTTGCTTCTAAGCAAACTTTTAAACTTTCAAGTTGTCCCATTTCTTTGTTAGTTGCATCATAGCCTTTATTTTGTATTTCAATTATCTTGGCTTTTATAGCATCATAGCCTTTAATCATTACTTCAACATCAACATCTGTAGCTTTAGATGTTAACCATGAAGCATAGAAATATACGGGCATATGTACTTTATACCAAGCTATTCTAAAGGCACTAATAACATAAGCGGCAGCGTGCGCCTTAGGAAACATGTACTTAATTTTTTGACAAGAATCAATAAACCAAGGTTCAATACCAGCTTTTTCCATTGTTTCTTTATGTCCTGCCCAAGTATCTGGATCTTTACTCGCTTTTCCTTTACGTACAAACTCCATTATCTTGAAGGCTTTAATTGGTGCGACTCCATGATACATAAGATAAACCATAATATCGTCACGACATCCAATAACCTCTTTAAATGGTACAATATTATTTTTAATTAATTCTTGAGCATTACCTAACCATACATCGGTACCATGTGAAAGACCAGAAATCTTAATAAGTTCGGCAAATGTCGTTGGCTTAGTCTCTGCAACCATGCTTACTGTAAATGGTGTACCAAATTCAGGTATACCAAGTGTTCCTGTATCATTCATTATTTGTTCTGTTGTAACACCCAATGCCCTAGTTGATGTAAAGATACTCATTGTTTCTTTATCATCCATTGGAACTTTCAAAATGTCAGTTTTAGTTAAGTCTTGAATCATACGAAGTTGGGTTGGATCTGAATGCCCTAAGATATCAAGTTTTAATAAATCTTGATCTATGGCATGATAATCAAAGTGTGTTGTACGCCATGGACTTGTTGGATCATCTGCAGGGAATTGGAATGGTGTAAAATCAGAAACTTCCATATAATCAGGAACAACAACTATTCCTCCTGGATGTTGTCCTGTTGTTCTTTTAACACCAGTACAACCTATAGCTAGTCTTTCAACTTCCGCTGTTCTCATTGTTATACCTTTGTCTTCACAATAACCTTTTACATAACCAAACGCTGTTTTATCAGCAACTGTACCAATTGTACCAGCACGATAAACATTATCAACACCAAATAATACTTTAGTATATTCGTGAGCAGATGCCTGGTTTAAATCAGAGAAGTTTAAATCTATATCTGGTACCTTATCAGCGTTAAATCCAAGGAATGTAGCAAATGGCATGTCTTGACCATCTTTATACATGGCTTCTCTACAATTAGGACATTTTTTATCAGGAAGATCAAATCCACTTGAATATACGGCACCTAGTGGATCTCCATTATCATCATTAAAAACACTTGTTTTACAATTTAAACAACGATAGTGAGCCGGAAGTGGATTTACTTCCGTTATTCCCATCATGGTTGCAACAAAGCTTGAACCAACAGAACCACGGGAACCAACTAAATAACCATCATCATTAGAGTGTTTAACTAAACGTTGAGCAATTAAGTATATTGGATCAAATCCACCACCAATAATACCTCCAAGTTCTTTCTTTAGTTTTTTATTTAAAGCTTCATCAGTTAATTCTCCATCTTCTTCTGTCCATTTATCTTTAAGATAACTAGATAACACTTCTTTTACTTTATCAAAACCTGAAACTATTGTTTCATGTACTTTACCAAATACTTCTTTATTAAATTCTTCATCACTAATACTAGGATTAGCTTCTTTTATTCTATCACTAAAACACTTATAAACAATATCACCATATAACTCTTTAGCAATTCGTTCTTCAATGTTGTATGGTAAGTTTTCACCATACCAATCAGCAGCTTTTTCAAATACTAAGTCTGTAACAACACGAGGACAGTCTAAATAAGATTTTCCATCATCACTTTTTACACGAGGTGAGAATGGTATTCCATTTGTATCAATAATAACCTCTATTTCTTCAACCATATCTAATATTTTATTAGTGTTAGTAACAACTATTTCATACGCTAAATCTTTATCTAAGAAACTAAAATCACTAAGCATTTCTTCTGTTGTTCTAAAGTGTTGAGATGGAATGTTAGTAATATTGTTACGAGCAAGCGGATGTCTTCCTCCCCCTGGTACTTTTTGGTTGACAATTATTTCACGGTAAATTTTATCTTCACGTGTAAAGTGATGTACATCCCCCGTGGCAACCATAATCTTACCAGCGTCTTTAACAGCATCCACAATTTTTTTGATATGATTTTCAAGTTCAATTTCATCTTTAAAATCACTACTTTGAATTAAGTGATTATATACTTCTGGTGGTTGAACCTCAACATAATCATAGAAGTTAATAATATTCGTAAGTTCTTGTCCCTCTTTACTTCTAGCCTCTATAAATACCTCTGATTCATAACATCCACTACCAATAAGTAATCCTTCTCTTAACTCTTCTAACTTACTACGTAAGATACGTGGTGTTTTATAAAGATATACAGTATTAGCTAAAGATATTATTTTGAATAAATTCTTTAATCCCTTTTTATTTACAGCAATGGCATTAAAATGGTAAGTACGTCCAAATTTATGAATTTCATCTTTAGAAATTAATCTTTCTAAATCACTGATTTTTTCATAGTTTTGAGCAATTAATTTTTTCATCATTTTATCATAAACAAGAGCTGTTCCTTCGGCATCATAATCTGCACGGTGGTGAGCATCTTCATCCCAAGGTACATTATAACGTTTAACTAAAGCCGATAATCCATGACGAGCATATCCTTGGTCTATAGCTCTTGAAAGTTGTAATGTATCTACTACGGTATTTTTAAATTCACCTAAATTATATTTTTTCATTGCCATTTCAATAAAAGAAATATCAAATTTAGCATTGTGCGCTACCATAGGAAGATCTCCAGTCCACTCTAAAAATTTACGAGTGACTGTTTCTTCATTATCTTTACCTTTTACCATTTCATCAGTAATATATGTTAAATTAGTAATTTTATCAGGAATATGGCACCCTGGATCAATTAATTCATCAAATCTATCAATTATATTTCCATCGCGTATTTTAACGGCACCAATTTCAATCATCTGATCTCCACCAGCCGCATTAAATCCAGTTGTTTCTGTATCAAATACAACAAAAGTTGTTCCTTCTAAAGGAAGGTCAGTAGGTCTTACAACAATATTGATAGTATCGTCAACAAGTGTTAACTCCGTACCATATAAACCTTTAAATTTTTTACTTGGATCTTCTTGTTTTTTATTATATGAATTAATTATTCCATAAGCTATTGGAAAAGCTTGACATCCATTATGATCTGTAATAGCAACACCACGATATCCCATATCTATAGCACGGCTAACAAGTTCACAAGTATGCTTACCTAAATCTATTTTTGTTAACCCATCCATTTGACTCATCATCGTGTGAGCATGAAGTTCAACCCTTTTTACTTCTGCCTTGTCTTCTATTTTTTCTACTTTTTTATCTAATTTATTTATATCCCTAGCATTTAATACAAGTTCTTTAGAAAAAGTATCGTTTTTAGTGTAACCTCTAATTTTTAACCAACTACCAACACCTAAAGCTTTCTTTAAAGTCGAATACTCACTATCTCCTCTAACAAAAACTTTGCAGTACATACTATCTGTATTATCAGTGATTTTTAAAGTAATAATTCTAAAATCTGATTTAGATGATTCAAAGTAATCTACACCAAATACATAAGCATCAACTGTAACATTATCTTCTTCTGAAAAAATTGTATTAATTGTTGACACTTTACCATCAATTACTCTTCCTAATATAGCATTAGGATCATCTGATTTTTTGCTAGAACGGTTATAAATTGGTTTATCATTCTTTACTGTTTCTTTTTTAGGTTCTTCTTTTATTTCTACTTTCAAACTCTCTTTGATTTCTTCATTAATACTACTATTTATTTCCGCATTAATATTAATCATTACATCTAGATCTTTAAAACCAATATTCTCTAAATCTTCTAATAACTTAGAAGAAAGACTGCTTAATTTCATTTTTTCCGCAAGGTTACCTACTTCAAATATAATACTATCATTATCTATTTCACATTTATTATCTTTAAACATTGAAAGCAAGGGGTTTTCTTTAGTATATTCATCCATGAACAAATTAATATATTCTTTAATATTATCCACAGTATAATTTTTTAAATTAAATTTAAAACTGACATTCTTTACTGTAGGGAAACCTAGAGGTAGTTTTTCCTTGAATTCAAGATAAGCGTCAATACTTAGAGGACTCTCTAGTTCAATATAAAAACAATAACTATCATGGTTTCTGTTACCTTTTATTTGTTCTATTTTTCCACCATTAAAAGATGATTTATTTAAATCATCAAACTTTATCTGATTTAAAAGAATATTTAACTTTTCTTCCATACTACGCCCCCTAAGTCTACTACTAATTATTTTAACATATTTATAATATTTATTTAATATATTTCATTAAAAAATCATGAATTTTTTCATTCATGATTTTATGTTTTAATTTAGTTTTGATCTTAGTACTTCTATAACCGGGCGAACACCATATGTACTTGTGCTACTAACAGTGTTATAGTTTATACTAGCTAAGCAGTACACATTCCAAGCTCGATAAGGATTTGCAGCACGTGAAGATGCAGCCCAATAGCCGTTAGTTTCTTTATCTGAATTATTTAAACAACCATATGCCTTACAATTCATTTTTGTTCTATCGTAAAGCCATCCATATGAACATCCACTTGTATTTCCACTTATACATGTTGCACTTGAAGAAGTTGAATTTGTATCAAAGTAAAATCTATTACCGGCAGTCTTCTCATCCCATGTTGTATTTCCTGTAATTTGAGCTACTTCCTTTGTTGTTATTAATCTTGCCTTATACCCATTATAATCTATTGTGTATTTTGCATTACTTGATTGGCCTGTTTGGTCCATTATATAATTTATAGGAGTTTCCGTTCCTTTCCATGTTGCTGTATCACTGTTTAATTGCTTTAATGTTGTTAATGGTCCTTTATCATTCTTTCCTTCACTTCCATAATCACTTTCTGTTCCTCCTGCTTCTACATAATCTGATTTAGATAACCACGCTACTGTTGCAGTTGTATTATGGTCTAACAAAAGATTTACTTTATCTTTTCCATCATCATTAAAAGCATAAAACTTCATACATCCTTCTTTTACTCCTGTATTACTTTGTGTTTCCGTGTAATCGGATGATGAACACTTTGTTCCTGTTGTTACATTAAAATATACTTCATCTCCATTTGAATATATTTTAGAACCATTCACAATAACAGTTACATTTCCAGTTGCTTTTGATAATATCAATGTTCCTGTTTCTTTATCCCATACACTTGTTGCCCCATTTACTGTCACATTATCTGGTAATACGTATCCCGAAGCAGGATTAAACTTTAATGTTTTAACATCTTTTGTTGATATGATTGTTACATTGCTACTATCCCCAATCACATTTGTTAAATTATACTTTATTGAGTATGTTTCTAACTTTATTGCTTCATATCTTTTAATTTCTTCATTGTATGAAACCTCATATTCTCCAATTGATATTATTGATTCTGTTGTTACTCGTCCATCTTTTATTACTATGGTTCCTCCTGTTGGCTTATTTCCATTTGTATCTATTTCTAATTTACCATCCGGTAAATTTGTTCCTATTAAATTGCCATCATTGCCAATAGAATATTTTCCATCAGAAACTGGTTTTTTATTAATTTCTGAAGTAGATATGGCTAGTCCTACCGCCCTTATATAATTCTCTGCGCTTCTCTCAGCCGCACCTTTCTTTACACTATTTATTGTATTCATCACTATTGGTGTTGCTATTAATGCTATTATTGCTAATACTACTATTACCGCTAATAATTCTATTAAAGTAAATCCTTCCTTTTTCATTTTTTTCCTCCTACATTACTTATATTTTAATTATACCCTTTTTCAATTCTTATAAACATCTAGTCATAATACATATTTTTAATGCGTTTATGTATTTTTAAAACAACTCTCTTCTTATAAAGGTGTACACAAAAAACACAAAGAAATCTAGACTATCGAAAGTCTAGAAGCTTTGTGTTTTCTTTTTTATTTAATATTATAGTATGATTAAATATACCCCCCCCCCAGGTTGGGTTTTGAGCTAGTTTTATACTTATCTCTTTAACCATACTATCACTACCTTTACTGTTCTTATTATACAATTTAGTATTCTTTGCTGTCAATAATTATAAAAAAAAAGAGAATTAAATCTCTTTACTCTTGATTATTAAATATAAATATAAAGCGATCTCTTTCTTGCATATCTTTTTCTACACTAATCATACTGTTAGGAAAATACTTTTTAACTATTTCAGTAATTTTATCTGCTTGCCACCAACCAATTTCAAAAGCAATCATACTTCTTTCTTTTAAATAATTGCTAGCATTAGATAGTATTTTTTCATAGTTAGCAAGTCCTTCATTTTCGGCATATAAAGCAATATTAGGTTCATTATCTTTAACTATATTCATAATTTCTTCATCTTTACGAATATATGGTGGATTACTTATAATAACATCATATTTTTTATTTAGAGGTTCTAACATATCTCCATGATAAAATGTAATATCCGCATTATTATTAGATGCATTTTCTTGTGCAACTCTTAAAGCATCACCAGATATATCTACAGCATCCATAGTTATATTTTCACCTATTTTATTTTTTAAAGTGATAGCAATACAACCACTACCTGTTCCTAAATCTACACAATTAATTGGATAGTTAAAAAATTTTTTAATATAATCAATTGTTTTTGATACTAACTCTTCTGTTTCAAAACGGGGTATTAACACACATGGATTAACATTAAATATTAAACCATAAAAATCAACATTACCAACTATATATTGAACCGGTTCTCCTTTTTCTAACCTCTTTAATCCAGCTTCTAATTTATCCTCAGTCAAATACTTTTTTAAATATTCAATATCAGTCATCTAATCACCTTTTTATTCTATGAATTTTTTTCACTAAATACATTTTTTTATAAAGATTATTCACCACGTAATTTACGGTTTTGGTCTTCAGTGATTAAAGCCTCAATTATCTCATCTAACGCTCCATCCATAACACGATCTAATTGTTTTGTTGTGAAACCAATTCTATGATCAGTTACACGATTTTGTGGATAATTATATGTTCTAATTTTTTCTGATCTATCACCAGTACCAATTTTACTTCTTCTTTCAGCACCTTCAGCTTCTTCTTTTTCTCTTAATTTTAAATCATATAAACGAGTCTTTAAGATTTGAATAGCTTTTTCCTTATTTTTAATTTGACTTCTTTCTGTTTGTGAATAAACAATTATACCTGTAGGTATGTGAGTTAAACGAACGGCAGAATCTGTAGTATTAACTCCTTGTCCTCCACATCCAGATGATCTTGTAATATCTATTCTTACTTCTGACATATCAAGATCAAAATCTAATTCTTCTGCTTCTGGCATAACTAAAACTGTTGCAGTAGAAGTTTGAATTCTACCATTGGCTTCTGTTACTGGAACACGTTGTACACGGTGTGCACCACTCTCATATTTTAATTTAGAATATACATTGTCACCTTTAATCATAAATTCTATTTGTGAAAAACCACCTGCAGCACAATCTTCACTGTCTAATACTTCTGTTTTCCATCCTTGTTTTTCAGCATAACGACAATACATTCTATATAAATCACCAGCAAAAATATTGGCCTCATCTCCACCGGCTGCTCCACGAATCTCAACAATAACATTCTTTCCATCATTAGGGTCTTTTGGAAGTAATATTATTTCTATATCTTTTTCTGTTTTTTCTTTTTCAGCGTTTAAACTTTCTAACTCTTCACGAGCAAACTCTGCCATATCAGGATCTTTAGTCATTTCTTTTGCCGCTTCAATATCAGATAATATTTGTTTATATTTATTATATATTTCATATCCTTCTTTCAAAGAAGCTTGTTCTTTTGTTAACTCTAAAGTTTTTTTAATATCTGAAATTACTTCTTGACTCATTAAAAGTTCACTTAGTTCATTATATCTTTTTTCTATTGCTTCTAATCTTTCTATCACAATAATCATCCTCTCGACTACAAAGATTATACTATATTTTATTTATGAAAGCAAACAAAAAGACACATTTGTGTCTATTTTTCAAAAGTAATACTTACTAAATAATTGGCGTTATCTTTTTTACCATATTCAAATAATAATTTTCCACTTTTTACACTTGCTGGACATGTTGCTTTACTTGCATCAGAACATTCAGCAAATGCTTCTACATCACTATCAAGTGTGGCAAAAGTTGTTTCTAATTGATAGTTTCCATTATCGAGTTTAGTTACCTTTTCTGCTTTAAGAGCAAAAGATTTTTCAAATCCAGTATAGTATGTTCCATATACAGTTCCATTTTTTATTGTATATTTTTTAGAAATATCACTTTCTGTTATATCTTCATTAAATACTTCTTTATATTTTGCTGTAAAATCAGATAATTTAACATCAAGGCTACCAGTTCCACGAGCATCTGTCTTTTTATCAATAGAATCATCTCTTGATATTAATTCTAATAAAAACTCTATTTTATTTTGTTTTGTAGAAATTAAAGCATCTCCACTTTTTAAATTTTCTAATGAACTAGGTAATAATCTATATAATGAGAACCACACTTTATCTAATTCCTTATTATATTTTACTTTTTCATCATTACTCAAATTTTTAACTTTTGGTTCTTCTTCTACAGTCGTATTATTATCCTTGTCTTCTACTTTATTATCTTCTTTAATTTGTGGTTCATCTTTTTTATTTAACACTTTATCGTAAATAATAAATCCTCCTAAACCTAACACCAACATAACTAAAACTGTAATTAAAACTGTCATTCCCGTACTACTTCTTTTTTCTTCCATTATTTCACTCCTATTCTATATTTAGATTATATCTTTAACCAAGAATAATTGTCAATTTTTTTTATAAAATTCTAATATTTCTTTACAAAAAAAGAGAAGTTATTCTTCTTCTCCAATTTCTTCTTCATCTAAAACAGCTAAATCGTCAATATCATCATCAACGTCATCATCTAACTCATCATCATCAATAACGCTATCGATATCTTCTTCATCTTCTTCTATATTTTCATCATCTTCTGTTTCTTCTTCCTCTTCAGATTCTAATTCTTCTTCGTCATCGTCCTCTAAAGAAATATTTAATACATGATTATCTCTAATATCCCATTCACCATTTTCTAACATAACAAATCTTTTATCAATAGTAAGAGATGTATAGTAATCACCAATTTTTTCCGCATATTCTTCATCAGAATATCCAAGTAAATCACATATTTTTCTAAAAATAGCAGGTGTATTTAAAGTTTTCTTTTCTTCCTTTAAAATTTTATAAGTTAAATCTGTATAAGATAACAATTGTAATTCTTCTTGACTCATATTCTTTAATTTCATAAATAACCTCCACTTACTACATTTCTGTAGGAATTTCTATTGCTAATAAATTTAGCATTTCTTTTATAATTTTGTTAGATAATTTTAATACAGAAATCCAATCATTTCTTTTTATTTCATCATCCAAATTAATTATATGATTGTTTTGATAAAATGCATTTACTAAAACGCATAAATCATAAATATAATCAACCAAATAATTAGGTTTACGATTTTCAAAAGCTAAATTAAGTTCATATTCTAAATCTAACAACTTAACTCTTAAATCACGATCATAATTATTATATATATTATCTGTTAAATTATTAACATCATTTGTAAATTTTTCAAGTATTTTATTTATTCTTACATATGTGTATAAAATGTATGGTCCGGTTTTACCAACTAAACCACTAAATTTTTCAATATCAAAAATATAATCTCTTTCGCGACTGTTTTGTAAGTCTGCAAATTTTAAAATGGAATTAACAATAATATTTTTATCACTTTCACTCTTATTTTTATTTTCTTCTTTAGCGTTTTCAAATATCTCTTTAACTTGTTCAAATAGATTTTGTAACTTAGGTGTATCTCCACTTCTTGTCTTATAAGGTTTACCATCAAGACCATTTACAGTACCATAGCCTAAGTGCTCCAACTTGGACTCATCTATTAACCCAGATAACTGACAAGTTCTAAATACTTGTTCAAAATGAAGTGCTTGTCTATTATCAACAACATATAGAATATGATCTGGATTATAGTCTTCTATTCTTTGATATATTGATGCTAAATCAGTAGCTGGATACATATAACCACCATTTGCTTTCTTAAATAGAAGTGGTGGAATTTCAACTTTATCATCATCTCTATTAACATATACTACTCTAGCACCTTCGCTAGATTCTAATAAATGTTTACTATCGAGTAATTGTTCAACCTTAGGTATATAAGGATAAGAATCACTTTCTCCTAACCATAGATCAAAATGTACATCTAGGTAGTTATAAATATTTTTTATATCACTTACAGATACTTCACATATCTTTTTAAAATATTCATAATATTCTTTATTTCCATCTTGTAAATCTTTAGTTATACTAGCACACTCTTCTTTTAAAGTTTCATCTTCTTTACATCTTTTACTCATTTCTGGATATATATGATCTAAATCTTTAATTGTTAAATCATTAATATTCATATTTTTCTCTTTAATACCATATATAACTTCACCAATTTGAAGCCCATAATCACCTAAATGAACATCACTTATAGTTTTATGACCAAAATAATTAATTATTCTTTTTATTGCTTCTCCAACAATTGCTGTTCTCATATGTCCAACATGAAGTGGTTTAGCAACATTAGGTCCACCATAATCCATGAAGTATGTTTCTTTAAGACTAGGTAATTTTATATCAAACTTAGGATTATTATACATGTTCTTTATTTTATTATTAATAAACTTATTACTTAAAGTAATATTAATAAAACCAGGTCGTACAAACTCCACTTTTTCAAAGTAATCACTAAAATTTTCTAGTTCATTTATCTTACTTGTGATTTCTTCTCCTATTTCCATAAGATTTTTGTGATACTGCTTAGCTAGTTTGAAGACTTGATCACATTGATAGTCACATAAATCAGGTCGATTAGATTTAATAACTGTCATGTTATCAACTGTATATCCTAAATCATTTGTAACATTAGTAATTATATTTTCTAAAATATCCACTATATCACCTCAAATTCCAATTTAAACTCATAAATTTCATCATTTAGGCGGTAATTAATTATTAATAAATTATTACCAACTATGATTTTATCAGTAATTATATATAATGGCAAGAACAAATTATCTTTTTTTGAAAGATATTTACCTTCCATACTACTTCTTTCATTAAAAGTTAGCATTATCTCATAATCATCATTACTTCTTTTAAGTGTTACTTCATCACCTAGAGTAATATTAACTTTAATGCCATCATCATAAAAAGTAATCGTATTATCATTCTTTAAGCCATTAAATTCTTTGTTATTAATAACAACTTCATTACTAGTTTTTAAATTAGTTTTTCCTTTTATTTTCATTTACATTCCCCATTTAATAGCCAAATTATAGCACATCTTTCATAAATTTCATACTTTTTTTATAATTAACTAATATTTTTTTTAAAATTATAAATAATAACTTTAGGAAGCGTGATACTATGAAATGGTTTAAGACTTTAAAAAAAGTATTAATTATAATGACTATTGTTTTCAGTATAACTTATTTTGGTATTTACATAGTTGCTAAATTTACACCTAAACTATCTATTAAATCGGCTAATAAATATGTTTTTTATGATATTAATAATGAACTTTATACAGATGATGATAACTGGGTTAAACTAAGTGATATATCTGACTATTTAAAAAACGCTACTCTATCAATTGAAGATAAACACTTTTATTCACATCAGGGATTTGATCCATTACGTATTTTAAAAGCTTTATATGTAAATGTTATCAACGGTAAAACATTACAAGGTGCTTCTACCATAACGCAACAGTACGCTAAAAACTTATTTTTAAATTTTGATAAAACATGGACTAGAAAAATAAATGAAGCCTGGCTTACAGTACGTTTAGAATCGCATTATACTAAAGATGAAATTTTTGAAGGATACTTAAACACTATTAATTATGGTGGAATATTTGGAATAGAAAATGCTAGTCTTTATTACTTTAATAAAGATGCTAAAGATTTAACACTAGCAGAAGCAACCATTCTAGCTGGTATTCCTAAAAGCCCATCTAATTACTCTCCTCTTTCTAATTTAGATGCAGCAAAAAAAAGACAAAGATTAATCCTTAATTCAATGGTTAAAAATAAATACATTAGTAAGGAAGAAGCTGATGATGCTTATAATACTGAACTTACATATGTAGGAGCTATTCCTAACGAAGGTGTAACTTCTGTAATGTACTATAAAGATGCTGTTTTAAGTGAATTAAAAAGTATTAAAACAATACCTGCAACATTTTTAGAAACTGGTGGTTTAAAAATATATACATATCTTGATAAAAATGCTCAAAGTATATTAGATGAAAGTATCAAAAAAAATACAAGTAAAAATGAAGAAATACAAGTTGCTAGTATTGTTATGAATCCGAATAACGGTGAAATACTCGCACTTTCTGGTGGTAGAGATTACTCGAAAAGTCAATTTAATCGAGCTATATCTGCTAAAAGACAAGTTGGATCTACTATGAAACCATTTTTATATTATTCCGCACTTGAAAATGGTTTTACCCCTACAACAACATTTACTAGTGAAAAAACTGTGTTTACTTTTTCAGAAAATAAAACCTATAGTCCTAGTAATTATGGTGATGTATATGCCAATAAACCAATTACTATGGCTGCAGCTGTTGCTTATTCAGATAATATATATGCCGTTAAAACTCATCTTTTTTTAGGCGAAGAAACTTTAGTTGATATTGCCAAAAGAGTTGGCATCGAAAACTTATCTCCTATTCCATCCTTAGCTTTAGGTTCTAATGAAATAACTTTGATTAATATGATGCAAGGTTATGCAGCATTTGCTAATGAAGGATACAAAGTAGAACCACATCTTATTAGCAAAGTAGAAGATGAGCATGGAAATATTTTATACCAAGCTGATGAGGTTAAAGAAAACGTTTTAAATAAAAGTATTACTTATGTCTTAAATGAACTTTTAACTAACACATATGACAAAGAACTAATTGATTATAGTTATCCAACAATGATAAATTATGCTAGTAGAATGACTAAAAAATATGCGATTAAAACAGGAACAACTGATACCGATAGATTAATATTTGGCTACAATAAAGATTTAATTGTGGGAGTATGGACTGGATATGATGATAACTCTCCTACTCCTAGTGCTGACCGTACTATTGCACAAAATGTATGGCTAGAAACTATCGAAGGATGTTTACAAAATAAGGAAGACAATTGGTACGAAACACCTAATAATGTCGTAGGAGTACTTGTTGATCCTGTTTCTGGTGAATTAGCCACTAATGATTCCAAACACAAAAAAATAGTTTACTATATTAAAGGAACTGAACCAACTATTTCAAAAACACCTCTAGATGATGTTATTCCTACCATTAAAGAAAATAAAACAAGCTAAGAATTTATAGCTTGTTTTACTTTTGTAATTAATTCATCTTCGCTATCTGCAACAATTAGCTTGTCATTGCATATTACAAATGGCTTGTTTCTCCCAATACCACAAACGCTTTGACAGCCAATATTTATAATAGCTTTATCATCAATTTTTTTTAATTTTGGAATAAGTGATTTTATATTTGTTGCTTTACACCTATCACAAACACCAAATTTATTCATTATCTTCTCCTATAATAGTTACTCTATCTCCACACTTTAACAAATGAGCATTTCCATCATCAGTATCCAAATGCATCTCAAAGAAAGATTTATCACTAACTTTTATTGATACATTATTAATAATACCACCCTTTTCACCATAAACTTTTACTCTATACTTTTTACTAGCATCTAAATTATATTTTTCTAAATCTTCTTTAGTCGCATGAATATGGCGAGTTGCTATTATAGTACACTCTTTTACAGTTATTTCATTATCACCAATAATAGTAATATCTGCGCTACCACTTAAATCACCAGATTCTCTAACTGGAGGATTTATCCCTAATTTATAGGCATCTGTTTTTGATATTTCTACTTGCGTGTAATCTCTTAATGGTCCTAAAACTCTAACACCACTAATTTCACTTTTTGCTGTTTTTATAGTTACTTTTAAATTAGATGCAAATTGTCCGGGTTGATTTAAATATTTTACCTCTTCTAACTTTTTATCATTAAATAATTTTTTAAAATCGTCTTCTGTTAAATGTACATGACGATTAGAAATTCCAACATTCATATCTATATTCATACTTATCACCTTAATCATTATATCACATTGTCATAAAAAAATAACATTATAATATATTTTTATAGAAAGGATTGATTTTATGAATAATAATACTTATTTTAATAAGCAAGCATTTCCAGGTACTCCCATTTATAATGGTAATACCCCAACACCTAATCAACAAACTGCACCCAATTATAGTACCGATCTTCCACTTGAACAATCTTATATCGAAAATATTTTAAGACTTAACAAAGGA
This sequence comes from uncultured Bacilli bacterium, assembly GCA_934120265.1. Taxonomy (GTDB): domain Bacteria; phylum Bacillota_I; class Bacilli_A; order RF39; family UBA660; genus SIG204. The sequence goes on along the minus strand of CAKOTU010000001.1, from coordinate 94,775 downwards.
AAAAAAGTTAGAGTCCATATGACTTTTCCTGATTCTACCGAGTGGCGTGATTTAGAATTTAATGGTATCATTGAACAATCTGGTAGAGATCATATTATTTTAAGTGATCCATCTACAGGAAAATGGCAACTACTTTTAATGATCTATGTTGATTATATATCATTTGATGAAAAAATAAATTATAGTCCTGAATTTTACCCAAATAATTGATTTTTAAATCTTAGTTTGCTATAATTGTATTAGGGTGGTAGTATGACGATATTCATGTTTACTTTAATTACATTTATTGCTATATGTTTGTTTCTTATTTGTTGCGTTAGTACTTATAACAGATATCAAGATTATATTATAAGAATTAACGAATGTGAAGCTAATATTGATTCAACTTTAAGGAAACGTTTTGACTTATTAAATAAATCAAGAGGTATAATTAAGTCAAATACTAAAACAAAAGATGAAGTATTAGAAATTATTACTAAACTTCGTTCTCGTAAACTAACAAATTTCGATTTAGACAGACAGTTATATGAAGCAATAAATGAATTTGAACAATATAAAGAACAATATGAAGTTTTAAAAACTTGTAACAAATATTTAAAAATAGAAGTTTCGCTTCATGAATCAGAAGCTGAGATTGAAGCATTTAGAAAATATTACAATGATATTATTACTGATTATAATAAAATGGTTAGATCTTTCCCAACTAATTTTGTTGCTAAAGTTTGTGGATATAAGATAAGAACATACTACGATGGTAAAAATACCGAAGATGAAATAACTAATGATTTCAAATTATAGAATAAATAGAGATAATCTATTTATTTTTTTTATAAAAAAAATATTGATTGCTCAATATTATTTCTTTATACTTCTAACGATTATGTACCCAAACACTAATAATAGAACTCCTCCAGCTCCATAAACTATATAATCATAATATTTATCTATAGTACTTTCTTCTTTAGTTTCTTTATTCTTTTCCTCTATTTTGATTATATATTCACCATCTTTAGAGTAAAGATAATTTTCTCTTGCGTATCTTGCTAAATAATCAGGATCTTTTAATTTTTGAATTTCCACTTTTAAATTACTCTCTTCAGCTTGAAGAGATACAAGCTTGGCTTTCAAATTCTTTTCTTCTTTTGATAAGGTAATTAGTTTATATGAATATGTAGTCAATGTGACTAAAAAGAAAACTATAAAGAAGATTGAAAATGGCGCCAGTATAACAAGACGTCTTTTTGTTTGTTTTGGAACTCTCTTTGCCATTTTCACCACTCTCCTATTTAAATTATATCATGGTTTTTTTTTATTAGCAATAACACTAATAATTATGTTTTCAACAACTACTCCGAGTATAATCATTAATATCTCATATATATGAAATATACCATAATTAATTTTTTTTAGGATAATAAAATAAATTAAAACAGAAACAATTATAACTAGTAAACTAATTATTGTTTTAAAAATTTTTTTATTACTATATATAAATTTATAATTTAAACTAAGAAAAAAGGAAAAGAAAATACCATATAAAAAAGAAAATAATAATGTTGTTATTTGTAACTTTATATTCATTATTTGAATAACTTACTAAATAAACTTTCTTCTTTTTCTTTCTTTCCTAAATTTTCCATATATATTAAACTATTAATTTTACCTTTTATCGCAACATTTCCTTGATAAGTATCTAGTTTTATTATTTCCAAGCCATCTCCTTTTATGATAATAAATCCCATTGTTGTTTCTAGTAAAAACTCTTCATTATCAAAGCTTTCTATCTTTTTTACTCCACTTATATTAATATTTTTTCTTTCTGTAATTGAAATAGTATGATTGTAATTAGTTATTATATCCTTGTCCATATTATCACCTAATAAATTATATGTTAAAAAAAAAGATATATTCTAAAATATATCTTTAAATAATCAATTATTCTGCTTCGTTATATGCTTTGATGATTTCTTCTTCCATCATATCACGAACTTCTTGATTAATTGGATGAACTATATCTCTATACTCACCATCTTTATTTTTACGACTTGGCATAGCAACAAATAGTCCATTATTACCATCAATAATTCTTAAATCTTTAACAGCTAATGCATCATCTACAGTGATATTTACAAAAGCTTTTAAATTAGAATCTTCTTTTTCGACCTTTCTTACATTTATAGATGTTATTTTCATGAAAATCTCTCCCTCCAGTATATCATCCTACACTTTAAGTATATATTATTTGGAAAAAATTTGCAACTAAAAATTAATATTCTATCTTAATTATTTTAGTAATAACATCATTGTATGAAAAAGACTTAATTAGATTATTATCATTAAGTTCAACAAGAAAGATATTATTATACAATTCTTTTATTTTTACTCGGTAACTTTCATATTTATTGCGTCCTAAATTATATTTGATTGTTACATCACATCCAATATAATCATTTAAATGATTTTTTATCTCAGTTTTAGTCATTATAACTCCTATCTCGGAAACCCAACATACATAGTTCCTTTGGTAATTATTCCTCCCATCCCATCACTACCATATTTTGTTTGATCTAAGATATTTTTTAAATCTATATCTTTACTAATATCAGATAAACTCATACGAGTTGCAATAATAGCAGGATCTAAAGCATGAATATTTACTCTTTTAGGACTAGATGCAAAGTTAGCTCCAGCTTTGATAAGATCTTCATAATCAGATTGACACGCCCCTGCTATGATTATTAACTTATCATGACTAGATTCATACTTACGAGCTTCTTTTACAGCTTTAATAAAATTACCACTGTTCTTATAAGCATCTATATTATTCTTTTTGCCATCATGCTTATAATAAGCATCATGACCAGTTATGATTACAATATTAGGACGATATTCCTCTAACCAATCTCTAATATACAAAGGAACATTTTCTTCTACTTCATTTATTCCCATTGCCCAAATATTGGCATCATTATAATATTTTAAACATCGATCTAAATAATCTTTATCACCATCGATATGAAGTATTTTTCCAGGTAAGTAAAAATAATCCGTGCGATCTAAGTCATTTTTTGGTTTTGACCTTTCAATAAATTCCTCTTCTTCTTTATCTCTTTCCTTTTCTTCATATTTAATGAGATCATCTTTGGGGCTATCTGCGCACAATCTTATATTTGTTCCTTTTAAATAATAATTATCATCTATAATATCCGTTATAATAAAAACTAAATCATTATTATATGATTTTCTAGTTACTAAATCACCAATATCAAAATCCATATAATCACCCAATTAATTATATGAAAAAAAGCACATATTATGTGCTTATCTTGAACTTCTCTTAATTAATTTAGCATGAACAACAATTCTATTATGTTCCCCACTACAAGTACTTAAGGTTAATATTTTGTCATTTCTAGATAAAGTTACATCAAAATCATAAAGACTACGTTCTTTAATAGTACTTAGAAATCTTTCATATTCTAGATTTGTTGAAAAAGTCGTTGTCAAATAATAACTTTCTGTTTCTATTCTGTAAACAGAAAAAATTTGCCACATTGTATTTTCTGTTTCTGTAGATAGTTTTATAATGTGATTATCTTTATTTGAGTACCAATCTTTTGTAATAACACTACGTAGTGAACCAAACATACTATTGTCTCTTCTAGCATGACCATATAAAATATTATTTTTATCAGAAAAATCCTTGTTATTTCGATAATCCAAAAATATCCATCCTGCAGAATTATTACTTTTATCAAAAGCATGTTTTAAATAATAATCATTATCACTTGCTTGAACAAAAGGATAATTAACATTAGTATTATTTACACTTATCCAACCTAGAGTATCACTATTTTTAACTTTTAAAGCATCTATATCAACACTTATAAGTGACTGTTTTACATAATACCAGTAATCACTTTCCTTTTTTGGCTCCTCATTTACTAATTCTGTATCATTTGTATCTGGAACTTCTTCTATTGTAACATCTTCTGTTATTTCATCTATCATTTGGTTGTTTTTATTACTATCTTTTACCCATCCAATCACATTAGAAAAACATACTATAAAAATTATTAAACAGACTAAAAATATCAAGCCTAGTGTTACTGCTTTAACCTTTATTCTTCTTTTCTTTTTAGTTGGTAATTTACTACTTGTGTTAACATGTTTTGGAATATATTCATTGTCATTATTCACTATAATCACCTATATAAGTATACTAGAATTAAGATTTAAAGTCAAAGTAAATACATTAATAATCTTCGCTTAAAAGATCATCTAAATCAACAATTTTATAACCTTTACTATTAATATAACTAATTATCAATGGCAATTCTTTAATTGTTTTATCATTAATAGACATTGATACTATACTTCCCGCTTTTATATTACTTTTTATTTCTATTAAGGGATTATCTTGAACTACTATAGATGGAAGAATTGTGTAGTTTTTTTGTAGCGCACATATTTTTAAATACTCTTCATTTTTTTCTTCCTGGTAACAATACTTATTCTTCTGATTAGAGTGTTTATTTATAATAGTGTTCATCCAAATAAAACCACTTTTACTATAATCACCACTATAACTTAAATTTCCTATATTATAATTTTTTAAATTTTCTAACTTTGATTCATTTTTTTCAAGCCATACACCATCTATAAATAAATTAACTTTAGTATCTTCAGTTAACTTTAATACTTCATCAACATTGTCATTTTCACTAACTTTGATAATAAGACTAACCATATTCTTTCTTGGGTTACCACCTATAACATATTTATCAAAAGTTTTAGTCAAAGTTATTTCTGGTAAAATATAATCATATATAAGCAAATTGGAATTAAACTGTCCTAATCTTTTCATATTAGAATAACTCTTATTATCATTTACTTTTTTTCCACCAATACCAGGAATAATAGTATCTCCCGAAATACTGGCATTAACACTCTCTACTTTATAAAGAGATTCATTTTCTTTTATCGTCTGCATCAATGTATCACTATTTCGAACCATTAAAGCCGTTTTTTCTGTAAGTATAAAACTAAAACAAGCTAAAGCAACAATACCAACTATTTGAAAATATTTTTTCACTATATCACCTACTTAAGTATATGAGCAACATTATGAATTATAATTCAAATGTTTTAATTCAGAGACGACAAATTCCCCATCTTTTCTTATTAAAACATCATCAAAATATATTTCACCACCACCATATTCTGGTCTTTGAATTAAAACTAAATCCCAATGAATATCTGATCTGTTACCATTATCAGCTTCATAATAAGCCTGCCCCGGTGTAAAATGAATACTACCCTTAATTTTTTCATCAAATAGTATATCACCTATTGGATTTCTAATATTAGGATTTAACCCTAAAGAGAACTCACCAATATATTTACTACCCTCATCAGTATTAAAAATTTCTGTAAGTAATTCATTATCACCATCACAAGTCATATTAATTATTTTTCCATTTTTAAACTCTAAAGATACATTGTTAAAAATCGAACCACGATAAGGTGATGGTGTATTATATGTTATTTTACCATTAACACTTGTTTTTATGGGTGCGGTAAAAAGTTCTCCGTCAGGAAGATTTGATTTACCACAGCAAGGAATAATAGGCATATCTTTTATAGAAAAACTAATATCTGTGTTAGGACCTATAATTTTGACTATATCTGTTTTTTCCATTAAAACTTTTAAAGGACGCATTCTTTCATATAAATCATTATAATCTGTAATCATAGAATCTAGTGCATAATTCTTAAATTTATCTATGCTTTGGTGAGCTTTATATGCATCTAGTGGACTTGGATAATTGAGAAGAACCCATTTTCTTTCATTAATTCTAACCTCATCAAACTTTCTAGTATATTTACTGATTGAGTTCCTTATATCACTAGATATATCATTATCTTCATAATCATTGATATTATATCTAATTTGAATAAATGCAGTATAATTTTCAACTTCAAATTCACTATAATTTCCCATTAATTTAGCCCTATTTTCTGTTGTTGCAAGAAGTAATTCATGATTTACAATTGGATCTATTAATTTTACATTTACAGTTGCACCTATATTTTTTATCTCACGAATAATACCTACTACTAAATCGTTACAAGCTTGATTTTGATAAGTTATTAAGACTTTATCATCTTTATTTATTTCTAACGAATGATTTACAATTATTTTACTTAACTTGTCAATTTTTTCCATATTATCACCTATTTTTCTTTATATCATACTATATTATGAAAGGAGAATTTTTATGTATACACAAAATTCATATTTTCCAGTCAACAATTATCGACCAAATATCAACCAAGGTTTTATGTCAATGCCAAATAAAGGTGATGATAGATTTGTAGGAGGATTTGCTTTTCCTTTTTTACTAGGAGGAGTTACAGGAGCAGCTATTGCTCCAGCATTCTTTGGTGGGTATAACAACAACAGACCGCCTTATTATTACAATAACTACTACTACCCACCTTACTACCAACCATACTATAGATACTACTAAAAAGTTGAAATTGAAATCTCAACCGCACCATAAAGTGTGGTTTTTTGTTGCAAAAAAAAGAAGCATTATTTTGCTTCTTCTATAGCTCTAGTTTCTCTTATAACAGTTACTTTAATAGTTCCAGGATATTGAAGTGTCTCTTCAATCTTATTTTTAATATCACGAGCTATCTTGTAACTTGTTAAGTCATCTACTTTTTTAGGTTCTACTACTACTCTAAGTTCACGACCTGCTTGAACAGCAAATGTTTTTTCAACTCCATCAATATCCTTAGCAATAGCTTCTAAATCTTGAAGTCTCTTAACATAGTTTTCTAATGAATCATTACGAGCTCCAGGGCGAGATGCGGAAAGTGCATCTGCAATAGCAACTAATTCAGAAATAACATGAGTTGGAGCTGTATCCCCATGGTGTGATTCAATAGCGTTAATTACAACTTCGTTTTCTTTAAATCTTGTAGCAATTTCTGCTCCTATAGTAACATGACTACCTTCAACTTCATGATCTATTGCTTTACCAATATCGTGAAGTAATCCTGCACGTTTTGCTAAAGTAACATTTTCTCCTAATTCTGAAGCCATTATACCAGCTAAATTAGCAACTTCTATTGAATGCTTCAAAGCATTTTGACCAAAGCTTGTTCTGAAATGAAGTTTACCTAAAATTTCTACAAGTTCTGGATCCATTTTTGTTATTCCTAATTCGAATAAAGCTTCTTCTCCATATTCTAATATTTTAGCTTTCATATCTTGGCTAACCTTATCATATAACTCTTCAATTCTAGTTGGATGAATTCTACCATCTTTAATTAATGTTTCAATTGTAACACGAGCTATTTCTCTTCTTAAAGGATCAAAACTAGAAAGAACTATAGCTTCAGGTGTATCATCAATTATTAAATCAACACCAGTTACAGCTTCAATTGTACGAATATTTCTTCCTTCTCTACCAATGATGCGGCCTTTCATATCATCATTTGGTAAATTTACAACTGTTACAGTTTGTTCTCCAGCTACATCACTAGCATACTTTTGCATACTAGAAACTAATAAACTTTTAGCTTTCTTATCAACTTCTAATTTAGCTTGTGCCTCACGGTCTTTAATATATGCGGCTATTTCTAAATTCATCATTTCTTCTACTTTTTTTAGTACCATTTCTCTAGCTTGATTTTTAGAATATCCCGCAATTTTATCTAATAAATCAATTTGTTGTTTCTTTATTTCTTCCACTTCCACTTGTTCTTTTTGGAGTTCTTTTTGTTTGTTAATTATATTATTTTCTTTTTCTTCTAACATTTGCTCACGATTTTGTAATGTTTGATCACGTCTATCCATATTATTTTCACGTGTTAGTAAACGTTCTTCCGATTCTCTTATTTCAGCTTTTTTTTCTTTTATTTCTTTATCTGTTTCAATTTTTAATTTATGTGATTCTTCTTTAGCTTCCAAAATATAATCTCTTTTTATTTTATCTGCATCTTTTTTTGCTTTTTCTAGCATTTTTTCAACTTTTTTAGCTACTAGATTACCTCTAATATAATTAATTATAAGCGATACTACAACGCCTACAAAAAGACCAATTAAAACTAGCAAAATGGAGAATGATATATTATTCATTTTATTCCTCCATTTCCTACTCAGTGAATATTATTCACCCTATTACCATTGTAATGTTTATTTGAAAATATGTCAAGAAAAAAAGTGATTACTCACTTTTTATTTGCCAGTTTGAAACAACGTTACAATTACCACTTTGAGGTGCTGGATTAGGCATTTCAAAGTGAACTATAATAGGCACTTTAAAAGCATTACCAAACGCTACACAAGTACCCGCTTGTAAGCTCTTTTGTTTTTCAATTATATTAGCATTAATATTTGGTAACATCTTTTTCATGTAATCAATATCAACCGGATGTGTTAATTTAAAAATTAAAAAATTGGAAACTTGAGATATTACTGTCTCAGAAAGTTCAACAGGTCTCTGTGAAATTAAATTCAATATAATTCCATATTTTCTTCCTTCTTTAGCTACTCTTTCAAAGATATTATAGCCAAGTAAATATTGGTCATTGTCTTTTTGAACATAACGATGAGCCTCTTCTAAGAAAATATTAAATGGAACAGAAGCACGATTATTTAAGTTTTTAGAAAACTCAAACAATAATTTAACCATAAATTTAGTTATAACTTTGGCAAACCAATCATCTACATCCTCAAAATTAAAATTAACTATCTGGGCCTTTCCATTTCCATTATAAGACATGATATTTGATATAAATTCTTGTGCAGAAATAAATCTATTATATTCAAAATATTGACTATATTCTCCAATAACTAAAGAATGAAGTCTTACTTTTAATGTTATTGCATCACTATATACTTTTTCATTATGTAACATACCTTCAGAAATCAAAGTAAACTCCAAAGCTTTTTCTAGATCTTTAAATGTATAAAAACTTTTTCCCCTGATATCTAAATTATCATATTCATCTCTTACAAAGCTTGATAAATATTCCATAAGTAGGTTACTTTCAGAAAAATTACCGTTGCTGTCAATCATAAAACAATCTCTAAATTTACGAGTATAGCCTAATCCCTGAACTGGGGCATTTAAATTAAACTGTGGTGTTGAACAAGTAGCAATTATTGCAAACGCATCATTTCTCTTAGACGCAGAAGTCTGATTAGTATATAAAATATTTATAATAGCTTTTGCAATTAGATGATTTTTATATGCAAGAGAAACTTCATTATTAGAAGCAAAAATATTAACTATTTTTAACATCTTTTCAATAATTGGAAGTTGAGAATGCTCCGTTGCCGACAAAAGTAATGCCATATCATTAATATCAAACAAATAAATTGGAATACGAAGCTTTTCTCCACTGTTATCACGTTTATTTGTTGTATAGTATTTAAAATGATAATTAGGATTTATCTTGTCAATATCTTTAAATGCTGTATGGTATTCTCCATATGCATCAAATATTAAAAAATTAGCTTTATACGGTAATATATTTTTATTTAAAAATAAATTTTGAAGTATTCTAGCAACACCGCACGATTTACCACTACCACTATTACCAAAAATAGCAAGGTGATTACTAAATAATTTATTAATATTACCATAAACAGGGTAATTGTTATATAGGGGACTAACGCCTAGTGAAAAACTATCAATATCATTTTTTCCTGTGATTTCTGATAATTCACTATTATTGATAATTCTAATTTTAGCATTTAAAGTTGGTTTTCTAATAACACCTGTATAAAAAATATCACCAACATATTCACCCAGTAATCCAATTTTAATTAAATTACCAGTTATATCAACAACTTCTCCTACTACTCTCTTTTGTTCATCTTCTAAAATAACATGTATATTAATAATGTTTGTTACCAGATTAGATCCTTCTGGTACTCTTACATGCACTTCGTTGTCGCTAACATACACTACTTTACCCAACATAATATCACCCTTTTATATTAAATCTAATATTTCTTCTTTTATTTCTTTTTCACTTATACCATTTAGTAATTCTTTTATTTTAATTTCTTTTTCAGCTAAGTGCAACTTGCTTTCATAATTAAGCAAGTTACTTTCTGCATCCTTTATTTGTTTGTAAGCCGCATTTCTACTAACGCTATTATTCTTACTAATTTCTGTTATACTTAAATTTTCCATATAATAATCAGTAAAATATTGTTGCTGTTTATCAGTTAATAAACAGCCATAATAATCAAATAATTTTGTTAAATAAATATTCTCTTCCATATCAGAATCCTAAAATTATTTCAAGCGCAGCAAAGAAAGCTATAGCAGCTCCTAAAAAATAAGGAATTGTAAACATTTTTTTCTTATAAACTTTTAAGTTATTATAAGCCATCGTTAATAATGTAAATCCCATTAAAAGTTCAAATATAACTAACATTTCACCTTCAAAAATAGTAGCTATTCCAGCAGCTATTGCAAATAAAACAAAAGTACATTCTACAAGTAACCCTACTTGGTTAACCATAAAATCTTTCATTGCTAAATCATTTTTATTTACTTCTTTTTTCTTATTATTCTTTTCCATATTCTTCCTCCATATCTTTAAATAATCCATAAATATATTTTTCTATATCAAATACTCTAATATCACCTTTTTGTTCACCTAACCCTACAAATTTAACTGGAATATCAACTTCATCCTTAATTGCCAAAACTATTCCACCTTTTGCAGTACCATCTAATTTTGTTAAAACAATTCCTGTAATATTAGTTACTTCTTTAAAACTCTTAGCTTGACTTATACCATTTTGTCCAGTAGTTGCATCTATTACAAGTAATGTCTCATGAGGTGCACCAGGTATAATCTTACCAATTACTTTATTTATCTTTTCTAGCTCATTCATTAAGTTAACTTTATTTTGAAGTCTACCAGCAGTATCGATTAAAACATAATCATAGTTTTCTTTTACAGCCTCTGTAAGTCCATCATAAACAACACTAGCAGGATCAGCATCCATCTTAGACACTACTTTACATCCTACTCTAGTTCCCCATTCTTCTAGTTGCTCAACTGCACCAGCTCTAAAAGTATCACCAGCAACTAAGAGAACTTTATTGCCATCATTCTTTAATTTATTAGCAATCTTACCAATAGTTGTAGTTTTACCTACACCATTAACACCAACAAAAAGTACAACTGTTGGACCTTCACTGGCTTTATTTATCTTATTGACAATAATATTATTATTAACATAAATTATAAACATCTCATCTACAATTACTTCCATCAAATCTTTTGTATCTTCGATATGTTCCTTTTTTACTCTAGTTCTTAATTTATCAATTAGATTCATAACTGTATTAACACCAATATCAGCCATAATTAATATTTCTTCTAATTCATCAAAGTAACTATCATCTACTTTTGTATATTTGTGATTTAAAATTGTTAGCTTAGAAACAAATTCTTTTCTTGTTTTTTCTAATCCACTTGTATATAAATCTAAATCTTTTTTTTCTTCTTTATTTCCAGTAAAAATATTTTTAAATTTATCAAATAATCCCATATGCCACATCCTTTGTAGTTTCTAATTACATTTTACACTAAAAAAAAGAAAAACTCTAGTGGAAACTAGGGTTTTCTAATTTTTTTACTTTTTGCTTATCAACCTTATAGTAACGATCTACTTTTTCGTTAATACTTTCTACTTGTGATAATGATATACTATCTAAGTCTAAAATACTATTTAATTTAACTGGTTCATTATTCTTTTGGTTAAGTAATTGCTTTTCTTTTTCTAATATTTGTTGATAATCGTTTAATTTATCTTTAACTTGTTCAAAATATAATTGATACTTCTTTATATATTTTTCCTTACTTTTAGCACTAATAGCAGAAATACCTGCCATTAATCCTAATGATACCGATGTTAATCCTGCTATAGCACTAACTAGTGTAGCTCCTTCAACAATAAGTGATGATGCTAAACATACTAGCATTATGCCTAAAAGCATTAAACAAATATTTAAAATAATTTTCCAAGGCTTTAAAGCTTTCCCTTTTTTTGAAACAAATCTTTTACCTTGTTCTTCAGCAATTTCCTCAATTTTCTTTAGATTTTCTTCATTTAAATCAAAAACATCTTGTGAACCATCTAAATAATTAACGATAATAGCACGACCGTAAGCCTTTTTGTTTATAATTTGAGTAGACTTAATAACTCTTGACTTTTCAATTCCTTCAATACTATATTTCATATACACATTCCCCCTTAGGTACTGCGTATTATATACCAAAATATTATTTTTGTCAAATAGTAGACAAATTTCAAAAAAAAAGGTATAATTATTAAGTCAAATTTTTTGTTAATAAAAAAAAGAAAGGAGAATTTATGAAATTTTTTGATGAGTCAGACACTAAAGTATTTGCTTTAGGTGGACTTGGCGAAGTTGGGAAAAACATGTATTGTGTTATGACGGGTAATGAAATTATTATAACTGATGCTGGTATAATTTTTCCACAAGGAGAAGTACTAGGCGTTGATTATGTTATTCCTGATTTTACTTTTTTAAAGAAAAATGAACATAAGATTAAGGGTTTATTTATAACTCACGGGCATGAAGATCATATTGGTGGTATACCATTTTTATTACAAGCAGTAAATATTCCGGTGATATATGCACCAAATCAAGCTGCTGGTTTAATCAGAAGAAAATTAGAAGATCGAAATATTAGATACGATAATTTAAAAGTATATACAGAAGATACTAGAGTTAAGTTTAAGACTATGGAAGTAGAATTCTTTAGAACTACTCACTCTATTCCTGATTCTCATGGAATATGTATCCATACTCCTAATGGAACTATTGTTACAACCGGAGATTTTAAATTTGATTTTACACCAATTGGTCCAATGGCTAATTTACATAAAATGGCACGTATTGGAGAAAAAGGAGTCACTTTACTTTTAAGTGATAGTACTAATGCTTTAAGCCCTGGTATGAGTGCAAGTGAATCAAAAGTTGATGAAGCTCTATCAGAAATTTTTGATAGACATCAAGGAAGAATTATTATTGCAACATTTGCATCTAATATATATCGTTTAAAACATATTGTTGAAACATGTAAAAGACACGATCGTAAGATTGCTGTATTTGGAAGAAGCATGGATAATAATATTGAGATTTCTATCGAAGGTGGATATATCAAGGGTAAAGAGATGTTTGTAACACCAGATGAAGCAAATCATCTTCCTCCTAATAAAGTATGTTTACTTTGCACAGGTAGTCAAGGTGAACCACTAGCCGCTTTGAGTAGAATTGCTAACGGTAGTCATAAACAAATAAAAATACAACCAAACGATTTAGTAGTATTCTCTTCTTCTGCTATTCCAGGAAACGCTTTAAGTATATCTAGAACAATAAACAAATTATATTTACAAGGAGTAAAAGTTTACACCAATACTTCACTTAGTGATATACATACTTCTGGGCATGGTAACGAAGAAGAATTAAAACTTATGTTGCATTTAATAAAACCTAAATATTTTATGCCTTTTCACGGTGAATATAGAATGTTAAAAAAACATACTGATATAGCTGTTGATTGTGGAATCCCAAGAGAAAATACTTTCGTTATGAAGAATGGTGAAGTATTATCTATTAAAAAAGGTAAAATTACTAAAATGGGTACTGTGCAAGCTGGAGATATTTATGTAGATGGTAATCGTATTGGTGAAGTAAGTAATGCGGTTATGAAAGATAGAAAGATTATGTCTGGTGATGGTATTGTTGTTGTTATTGCTAATATTGATACAGAACAAAATAAATTATTAGGAAATCCTAATATAACAACACGTGGTTTTGTTTTAGTAAATGATAATATTGAATTATTAAAAGAGTTAGAAGAAGTTAGTAAACGTGCTATTAATTCTAAAATTAATAATCATGTAAATTATAATGAAATAAAATCTGAAATAATCACTACTCTTTCAGCCACTATATTAGAAAAAACTGGAAGAAAACCAATTATCTTACCCGTTATAATGGATATTAAAAAAAATGTTAAGACTAGTGCTTAACATTTTTTATGTACTCTTCAACTTCCATAACAGTATTACCAAAATTATTAAAATCTGTATTAAACCATTTTATATTCATTTGATTATTAAACCAAGTATATTGTCTTTTTGCGTATCTTCTGCTATTTTTTTTAATTAATTCTATACATTCTTCTAAACTTTTTTCATGTGAAAAATAAGGAAACAATTCTTTATATCCAATCGGAGTTAAAATAGCTTTAGTACGAATATTAGATTCATATATTTTTTTTGCCTCTTCTAATAAACCATTTTCAATCATTATATCTACTCTTTTATTTATACGATCATATAAAATTTGTCTATCTGTTGTTAATCCAATATAAATAGTGTCGTATAATTCTTTATCAGTTTTTTCTTTAGAGCTTAATGGTCTTTTATTTTCATTATAATAATTTATTGCTCTAACTACTCTTTTTCGATTATTTTTATGAATTTCGGTTTTGGGATCTATCTTTAGTAACATTTCATATAATTCATCGTTACTAAAATCTAAATACTCGTTTGTATTTTTGTTTTCTTCATCAAATTTATAATCATATAAACAAGCTTTTATATATAATCCTGTTCCTCCAACTAAGATAGGAGTTTTACCTCTTTTTAATATATCATCGATACAGTTTCTTGCATCTTTTTGATAATCATAAACGGTATAATCATCTGTTATATTTTTTATATCAATCAAATGATGAACAATATTTTCTTTTTCATCATTGGTTACTTTAGCAGTAGCTATATCAAGTCCCCTAAAGACTTGAGTACTATCAGCATTTATAATTTCACCATTTAATTTTTTAGCAAGCTCAATGCTAAGTTTTGTTTTACCTACTGCCGTTGGTCCTACTATAACTATAACTTTTTCCATATACATCACTCATTGCTTTCTTTAAATTTTTTTTACATACTTTTAGCCATTTCTGATATTCATCTAAACTAGTTTGAAAAGTTCCAAAAACATCTTTCAAACTCATTTGATTTATGTTTTCATTTATATATTTCATTTTTATATCACTGACTTCAGTTTCATTTAGTGCACTAAGTGCAAGTAAAGACCCAACTACATAACTAATATCACTCTCAAACTCTAACATATCATCAGAAAAGTTTGGATCATGGTAAAAATCGATTAGATTCTTTTTATTAATTTTATAAATTTTACGAAATTTATTTAGAAAATCAATATTTTCTCTATTTATTTTTCCAGTATTATAATATATATCTAACGTTGAACTTGTAAAACTCAAAACATCACTCGCAATTAAAACATTACTTAATCTATTACAAACTTCTTTACTAAAAGCGTTTTTACTTATTCCTCTAGTAACTAAGTACTGGCAATATCTAAGCTCAAAATATATAGAAATCATTTCAGTAAATATATATCTATTTACGCCTACATCATCACTATCATTTAAATAGTGAAAAAATTCATGAACAATAATTGAACCATCAGTTATATTATGTTGAATCGGCACATAAATAACTGCTTCTGGTTTTGGATAAGTAATTGGTGCATCTGGTCTTTCACTAAGATTATCTTCTGGTAAAAATAATTCAAAAATACCATTATTAAGAGCTTTATCAAAAATATCTAGATATTCTTTATCAATTCCGCCAAGAAAGTCACGAACTAGTTTAATAGTATCTCTAACGTCCATCTTTTCATAATCAAACTGAAATCCATCATCAGGTATTTCTTGATAAAATTCATAAAGGTAATCATTGGATATTAAAGAAAAAGTATCAAACAAATTTAATAATTCACTATTATCAGACTCGTAATACAGCAAAATTTTTTCTATTAATGCCTTGTTCTTTTCTGTTATTTCTCTTCTTGTCATATTTACCTTATTAACATTGAATCTCCAAAAGAGAAAAATCTATATTTATTAATTATAGCCTCATGATAAGCTTTCATGATTAATTCTTTACTAGCAAGGGCACTTACTAACATTACAAGTGTTGACTTAGGCAAATGAAAATTAGTTATTAGATTATCCACAGCTTTAAACTTATAACCTGGATATATAAAGATATCTGTCCACCCACTACATTCTTTAAATTCACCGTATAAACTCATAATAGTTTCTAAAGTTCGTGTTGAAGTAGTTCCAACACTGATTATTTTTTTACCATTTTCTTTTGTTTTTTTCAAAGTATTAGCCGCAGATTTACTCATCATATAATATTCACTATGCATCTTATGCTTAGTTACATCTTCCACATTTACAGGCCTAAAAGTTCCAAGTCCAACATGAAGAGTTATATAAACAATATTTACACCCTTATTTTTTATTTTTTCAAGTAATTCTTTTGTAAAGTGTAACCCTGCTGTTGGAGCAGCTGCAGAACCTATATTTTTCGCATATACAGTTTGATATCTATTCTTATCTTCCAATTTTTCATGAATATATGGAGGAAGTGGCATCTCCCCTAATTTATCAAGTATCTCATACAAAATACCATCATAAATAAGTTTGAATTCACGAATACCTTCATCATCACACTTTATACATTCAGCTTTTAAAATTCCATCTCCAAAGCTAACTATAGTTCCCTCTTTAATTCTTTTAGCTGGTCTTGTTAAACATTCCCATTTATTTTCTCCTAAATCTTTTAAAAGCAATACTTCAATAACTGCATTAGTTTCTTCTTTAACACCAAATAAACGGGCTGGCATAACTTTAGTGTCATTCAAAACTAAAGAATCGCCCTCTTCCAAATAATCTACAACATCAGTAAATATCTTATGTTCAATAGAACCATCTTTTCTATTAAGTACTAATAGTCGTGAATGATCACGTTCCTTAATAGGAGTTTGAGCAATTAACTCCTCTGGTAATTCAAAATCAAAATCATCTGTTTTCATAATCTCACTTCCAATGCCACTATTATAACAAAAACATAAATTTAAATCTACTTATAAAGAAAAAAAGTCCAATTAATTGGACTTCACACTACATGCGTTTAGTTAGAGTTGCCTCTTCTTTTTTCATAGCTACTAATTTGTCAAATACTTCGCAGGATTTATTTCTACTTGATTCCATATCTAAAGCAGCATTATCACGTACCATAAATGATTCAATTCTTTCTAACTTTTCCACAGGTAAATTGCATTTAGAAACAATCTCTATAAGATCATTTTGAATAGCATCCTGATCCCATTTATTTTTTCCAGTTTTTTTACTTATTTCACTATAGTAATTCATTTTATCATTTAAATTTGTAAATGTCATAACTCCACCCCTACTTCTGTTAATGCTTGTAATAATACTTTAGCATCATTATTAAAATATGCATCAAACATTTTATCTTCACCAGCCATAACACCTATCATATTAGCCATAACTGCTTCATTGGGATAAATTAACTTAGAACCATTATTACCAACTAAAAAGTTAGCTAATATTTCAGTATAACCAGTATTTAGAGCTTCAAACCTTCCTTCACTATTAAATCCAGTTTGAAAACCATTTGATGAAATAATATTAATTAGTTCGTACATCAATATGTGACGGAAATCATATTCGTCAGTCATTTTATCTTTGTTAAAATATAAAACATTATTTTTACAATCATACATAGAAACATCATTATTTAAAAATTTATTTACTTTTCTTATTTTCAATGTTTTTAAATGTTCTTTTAAATGTTCCAAACTAACAGCAGGAAATTTATTATTAAAGACTACAACTAATTCAAAGATATCATCTCTAACATCTGGATTAATTCCTTCATTATTATGAAGTGCAGTTTTTATTTCATATAAATCAGTCATACCATCACCCTACATTCATTTTACCATATTTTTAATTTTGTGTATACATTTTTAATAATTTCAAACAAAAAATCATAAAATTTTAAAATTTCATGATTCTTATTTTTAATTTAATTGTGATTTTGAAATTGTAATTACTGGGCGTACACCGAATACGCTTGAAAGTTCAACAGTGATGTTACTCACACTACTATCACTAGATACATACCAAGCTTGATCACTAGTGCTAGACATATAGGAAGCAGTCCAATATCCATATGGAATTGAATAACCGAATAAATTAGCGTATAGCCATGTTGGTGTTAATGAAATTGCGGCATTATCAAATGTTTTACCTGATGCTTTTGCAAGTTGACTTGCGGTCGGGAAACTTACTACTACTTTTGTACCGAATACATCCTGTATATGTTTTAATGGTGTTCCTTCATCTTTAGAATTTATGTTTTTACATGTTGTATTGTTACGTACTCCATCTATACACCAACCTACTGTTGCTGATACAGTATCATCCGTAAAATTTTCTGACATTATTAAACTTACGTTATCTCCAGAAGTTTCTAATACATAAAATGTTCTATCATTATCTAAATGACATGTATATTTTGCTCCTACTGTTTGACTTGTTCCTTCTTGTAAGTCACAAATTAATGATGTACCTTTTTCTTTTGCTTCATAACTATCTATTGCTGGATTGTATGCAACTTCATAACTTCCCACTTCTATAACAGAATCAGTTGTTACCTGTCCACTTTTTACTACTATTGTTCCTCCCGTTGGTCTATCTCCATTTGTATCTATTTCCAGTTTTCCATCTGGTAAACCTGTACCCGTTAAATTACCATCACTATCTATGTTATACCTTCCATCCGGAATAGATTTCTTAATAATTTCTGAATTAGATATTGCGAATTGTACAGCCCTTATATAATTTTGTGCTTCAATTTCAGCTGATCCCTTTTTTGCATCCTTTATTGTTTTTGTTACTATTGGTGTTATTATTAGTGCTATAACAGCTAGTACTATTATTACTGCTAATAGTTCTATCAAAGTAAATCCTTTTTTTCTCATATGGCCTCCTATAATTTACATCTTAATTATACAGGCAAAATGATCTTAAAGTCAACGTCAAAGATCAACTTTATTAAGTGGCAAAACAATCTCTACCTTGGTCCATTTATGATAAACAGACGTGTAAGTAATAGAGCCATTATGTGCTTTTATTATTTCATAAGATAATGTTACACCCAATCCTGTGCCATCTTTCTTGGTAGTGTAAAATGGTTCTTGTATTTTTTTTAAATCTTCTTTTTTTATACCTTCTCCATTGTCTTCAATTACAATATGTATTTTATTATTAATAATATCGCTATTAATTTCAATATAACTATCATCTTTAACTTTAATAGCCTCAATACTATTTTTAATAATATTTACCAAAACTTGTTTTAATCTTTCATAATCACCATCTAAATAAAGTTCCTCATCATAATCAATATTGCTTATAAAATTAATCTTTTTACTATTTACAAGCGGCCTACACTCTTCTTCTACATCATTTAGTAACATATTAATATCTAAAATATCTTTATTTACTTTTAAATGATTACAATCTAAAAAATCTTGAAGAAGAATGAGCGTACGATTAATTTCTGATCTTATAATAGGAATATATTTTCTTGCATGATCTTTATTATTAATATCAAACATATCTAAATATCCTTTACATACCGCTATAGGATTTTTTATTTCATGTGTTATTTTAAAAAGAGATGTTCTTATTTGTTCCTCTTTTTTTAACTCTTTCATAGTCATTTCTAATTTAACTATTTCTTTTATTTTTTTTAATGAAAATAAACAAATTAGATTGGTTATAATAAATACTATAGAATTAACAATTATATCATTAGTAGAAAAATCTTTAAAAGCATTAAAACTATACTTTAGAACTAAAACACTAATAATTTGAAACAATGTAAAAATAGTAATATGTATTTTAGAAGAATTGATTTTATATTTTAACAAAAAGCAAATAATATAATTAAATATCATAAACATTAAAACATCATTACTAAAATGAGAATAAATAATTATCATATATATTGATAATAAAATAGAACTCATTTTTTTATCATAATAATAAGCTAATATAATCGGAATATTTAAGAAAAGTAAACGAAGTAATATGTTTTCAGGGCCGAATTTTATTACCAAATAAAAAGAAGATAGAACACAAAAATTTAACACAATTTTAGTTGTATTTTTATCAAAGGCCTTTGTATATGCGAAATATAAAAAATATAAAAATAGTGGAAATAATATATAAATACAGTTAAGAATAACGGTTTCTATATAATCCATTTAATCACCTCTCGACAATAATATACATTATTAGCATGTCGTATATTGTCGAAAAAAGAAAAAAAGTGATAAATTTTATCACTTTAAGTCATCTATATATTTTTTTAATTGTTTAGCATCAGGACCTAGTATTATCTTTAATTGATTATCTATTTCAACAATACCTTGAGCTCCCATCTTTTGAATTGCTTCTTTATTAACCATATCAATATTTTCTAACTTTACAATAAATCTTGATTTATTAAATTCATAATCAATGATATTTTTCTTTCCACCAAGATAGTCAACCAATTTATTAACCTCAATTTTATAATCTTTTTTCTTTGTCTTTGTAATTGAGAAAGCTATAATTAACATAACCACAATTATTATTAAATATTTTATGTATTGCATTTTCATCACCTTAATATATTATACTATAAATAAATATTTTTTAGCAACATTTAATTTATACATTTTAATATTGTGTAAATAATAAATACAGAGGTGATTTATGAAAACTGATAAGATATTTAAAATTGATCTTGGACTATTAATATCTATAATATGTTTTTTTATAATCAGTCTATTAACTATCAATAGTGCACAAAAACTACTTCCGAGCTATTTGCATACTTTAGTTATAAAACAGGCTATTTGGTATTTAATAGGATTTGTTTTGGCTTTCTTTATTATGTTCATAGGAAATAATTTTATTTATAAAAATATATGGTGGTTATATGGATTTGGCGTTTTAACTCTAATTGGGCTTCTTTTGTTTGCTAAGCCAATTCATGAATCAAAGTGTTGGTTTACTATTCCGGGAATTGGCGCTGTTCAACCAAGCGAATTTATGAAAATTATTCTAATAATAACTTTAGGCGTATTAATAAACAAATTTAATGAACGATATCCAAATCCAACCGTAAAAGAAGAATTCTTTTTTCTTTTGAAAATAGGAATAGTAGTATTAATACCTAGCATTTTAACATTTCTTCAACCTGATACAGGAGTTGTTTTAATCTATATTCTAATAACCATTACAATGCTTTTTATTGCCGGTATAAGGTTGCGTTGGTTTTTTATTTTAGGTATTATTATCACCTTATTAATCGGATCAGTCGTCGGAATATACTTTATTGATAATGATCTTTTTATTAAAATATTTGGAACAAGTTTTTTTCTTAGAATAGATAGATTACTTGATTGGTCTAGTTCTAGTGGTTATCAGCTTGAAAACGGAATGGCCGCAATTGGCGCAGGAGGTTTATTTGGGTACGGGTTTAATCATACCCCAATTTATTTTCCTGAACCACAAACAGATTTTATTTTTGCTGTATTTGCTAATAATTTAGGATTTATCGGATCAATAGTTTTATTAATAATTATTGCTTATTTTGATATAAAATTAATAATACTAGCTAGTAAAACCAACAATAAAACTAATAAATATATTATTGCTGGTATTGTTGGAATGTTGCTATATCAACAAATACAAAATATAGGTATGACTTTAGGTCTAATTCCTATTACAGGTATAACTTTGCCATTTATAAGCTATGGTGGTTCTAGTTTACTTAGCTATATGATTATGAGTGGAATAATTTTTAATATTTCAAAAGAAACAATTGTTTATAAAAACTAAAAAAGTGTTGAAAATTTTCAACACTTTTTTAATCAAGTTTTGGTAAAGTCTTATAATCTGCCCAATTTGCCAAATATTTGCTCATGATTAATGAGTCTTGTGAATCTATCGTTCCATCTAAGTTAAGATCAGCGGCTATCTTTTGTAATGATGTAAAATCAAACCACTCAGCAATATATCTATCAAGCATTACACTATCTTTTTCTGTAACTTCTCCGTCAAGATCCAAATCTCCAAATTTAAACTTATCACTATCTATACTAAATGGAAATTCAGCTAAAGTATTTGATAATCTTGCTCTTATAACAGCTAAGTCAATGATATCAACTTTTCCATCTAAAGTTACATCAGCATTTGCAAAAGCTTCTTCCGATAAACTAGAACCACCTTTTATATATGTTTTTAAAGCATCAAAATCAGTTGAATTTACATTTCCATCTAAATTTACATCACCGTAAGTGACACATTTTGTTACAATTTTTATGATATACTTCTCTGTTTTTAAATCTGGATCAATAGCATAATCAGCTTGAATATAAGTTGTATTAGGATCTATTTTACTAACTTGATTTGTAAGTGTTGATTTTTCTAAATATTCGTTATCAATTAAAGTTTGTAAATCAAAACATACAGATGCATTTAATTCTTGTTGATATTTATCACTCATATACTGATTAGCACTAGTTATTATCATTTGTTTTGTTACTTCGTTAATATCTCCTTTTGAATTGTTGATATAATTTATTATACTTGGAAAAACAACCAAGGATATAGCAGCTATTAAAACTAACACTGCTAATAATTCAACTAAAGTAAAACCACGTTTCTTCATACTATCACCTAGTTTCATTATAACACATAAAATAATAAAAAAAAACAACTATTTAGCTGTTTCTTCTTTTGACTTAATTACTTCTTTTCCCTTGTAAGTTCCACATTCAGTACATACACGGTGTGGTCTTATTTCAGCACCACATTTTGGACACTTAGTAGTTCCATTTTCACTAATTTTATAATGAGTTCTTCTCATTCTTCCACTTGTTTTACTAACTCTTCTAAATGGTACAGCCATGATTCCACCTCTTTCTTATAACAAATCTTTTAATTTAGCAAGTTCTGGGTTAATTTCGCCATCATCTTCTTCAGTAATAACTTTCCAACCATTACCTTCTAAATTAGATAACTCCTCTTCAGCATCTTCACTAACAACTCTCATGGGAATTTCCATTAATATATTTTCCCATATTATTGGTAAAATATCAAGTGTATTTTCATCTTTTTTTACACTTTTTTCATTTTCTCCAGCTAATTCATCAATATTTCCTTCGATTTTTATATCAAAGGGATAATTAACTGGCTTTAAAGTAATAGCGCAAGGTAAAACTAAAGTTCCACTAACATTGATATCTAAATATATTTCATCAATAGCGTCTTTAGTTATTTCACCTACTACTTTAACATCATTCAAACTAATTACATCAGTTCCTTTTAGTTCTTCTTTTGAAAATGAATAACTTTCATCAATTAATATAAATTCATCTAAATCATTTTTTAATCTTAATAAATTATATTCCATATAATCACCAACAAGAATCATTATACATAACTTTATTTTAAAAAGCAAGTTTTATATTTTTTTAAAGTATGCTATTATATTGGTGGTGATTTTATGAAAAGCGTTGGAATAATTTGTGAATATAATCCATTTCATAATGGGCACTTATATCACATTAATAAAGTTAAAGAAATGTTCCCTGATCATACAGTTATTCTTATTCAAAGTTCTAGCTTTACAGAACGTGGTGAAGTAAGTATTATAAATAAATTTGATAAAACTAAAATAGCACTCAACTATGGAGTAGATTTAGTTATTGAACTTCCATTTGTTTTCTCCACTCAGTCTGCAGATATATTTGCCAAAGGCAGTCTTTCTTTACTTAATTATTTAAACTGTGAATACATTGTTTTTGGTAGCGAATCAAATAATATTGATACTTTAAAAGAACTTGCTAAAATTCAATTAAAAAGTAAAAAATATGACAAATTAGTAAAACAATATATGGACAATGGGATTAATTATCCTACTGCTATGAATAAAGCTCTAACAGATTTAGGAGGAAAAAGTGTTAATAATCCAAATGATTTATTAGGTCTTAGTTACATAAAAGAAATAATTAAAAATAAGTACAATATTACTCCCGTAAGTATTAAAAGAACTAACGACTATCATAGCTTAAAAGCAAATGATAAAATTATCAGTGCTAGTGCTATAAGAAATCTAATTAAAAATAAAAAAAGATTTAAAAAATATGTTCCAAGTTTTTCATATAAATATATAAACAAAAAGAATTTTGATACTAAATTATTTGAATTACTAAAATATAAAATTAATAGTGATAAAAATCTAGCTTTATATCAAACCGTTGATGAAGGAATAGAAAATCGTATAATAAAATATATAAATAATGTTTCTACAATAGATGAATTAATTTCTAAAATCAAAACAAAAAGGTATACTTATAATAAAATTTCAAGAATGTTAATTCATATATTGTGTAACTTCACAAAAGATGAAGCAGATAAGTTTAAAGAAATAACTTATATAAGAGTTTTAGGGTTTAATGATAAAGGTAAAAATTATTTAAATAGAGTTAAGAAAGACTCAAGCATTCCTATAATAACTAATCCAAAAAGTTCAAATGATGAAATGTTAAAACTAGAACATCGTGTAACTGATATATATAACATAATTACTGATAATAATATAAAAGACCAATTAGAAAAGCCTATAATAAATTAGTATTATAGGCTTTAATTGTAAATATCCGTATTATGTAAAGCTTTGTTTATACCATTACCAATAACATAGGCTAATTTATCAACTAAAAAATCTATTTCCTTAGGCGTTACCATTAAATTATAACCTATAGGTGTTAATACTTCAAAAATTAACTGTTTAACTTCTTCTTCATTTAAGAGTCCTACTAAACCAAGCAAATTATTTTTATCTTTATCGTCTACTTTAACAGCTTTTTTTAAATAATTGGGAGTTGAAACCATTAATTTATTACTTGGATTATTCACATTTTCTTTTGTATAAGAAAAATGTTTATACATATAATTTATTGTATCACTTACAATCGTCACAGCATCAACAGTAGTTGGAACCCCAATAGCAATAACAGGAATTCCTAAAATATCCTTGCTTATTTCTTTTCTACTATTTCCTACTCCACTTCCAGGATGTATTCCAGTATCTGTCATTTGGATAGTTTTATTCACTCTTTCTATTGAACCACTAGCAAGAGCATCTACTACTAGAATAAAGCTAGGTTTTATTTTTTCCACAATACTTAAGATAATGTCGCTGGTTTCTATTCCGGTTGTTCCCATAACTCCAGGATTGATTGCGCTTACTCTTCTAAAACTATCACTTAATTCATTAAGCTCAAATAAGTGATTAGTTACTAAAACATTATTAATGGACAGTGGCCCTAAAGAATCTGGAGTTGAAGAAGAGTTTCCAAGTCCAATAGCAAGGCAACTATCATCCTCTTTGATTTGACAATCATTTAATAGCTTTTTTAATTCCTTAGAAAAAATATCTAATACTTTTTTACGATTATCAGAATCAGTCACATCTATAAACTCAACTGTAACATATTTCCCTACTTTTTTATTTATTTTTTTACTACCAATTTCATTTACTTTTACTGTTGTAACTCTAATATTTTCTACATTTCTAATACTTTTTTCTATTCCATCAATACTAGAAAAACTATCAATTGACTCGATAGCTAAGTCAGTACGAAGCTCATATTTTGATAAATCAACCTCTTTATTCACTATAATCACCATTTTTATTATAAACAAAAGCTTAAATATTATGATAATTTAATAAAATCATTGCAATTTGTGAAAATGTTTGCTAAAATATTATGTATTGAATGACTTGGAGGTGAGATTATGCCAAATATGAAAAATGCTAAAAAAGCAGTAAAAGTAATTAGTAAAAAAAATGAACAAAATAACATGTACAAAGCTAGTATGAAAACAGCTATGAAAAATGTTGAAAAAGCTGTAGCTAGTAAAGATAAAGATAAAGCCAATGATGCTTTAAAAGTAGCTATTAAGAGAATTGACAAAGCCGTTTCTAAAGGTGTTACTGCTAAAAACACTTGTGCTCGTAACAAATCTCGTTTAACTAAAAAAGTAAATGAAATGAAGTAATTAATACTTCTTTTTTTTATTATGTTTTGATATAATGAAACTAGGTGATCATATGAAGAAGTCTGGTTTAATTCTATTACTTATCCTTTTGGGGATAACTTATTTTAATAAAGATACTATCGTTTTATACGTTGTGCAAAAGATTTTATTTAAAGGAACAACTAATTTAGAACTTAACGAGTATCACAAAAATGATGATTTTGAGTTAGTACAAAATACTATAAACTTAACACCTTCAAGTAATGATGACTTCAATAATATATTCTATACTGTCCTAAATAGTGGAATGAATGAAGTTGTTCTTTACTGCTCTAACGATTATGAAAATTGCATTAACGACTTTAATAATTATACAAGAAATTCTGCTGAAATAGAAGCTATCAATAATTATGTAGATCCTTTTAATTCATTTAAGAATATTGCGGTTTCTACTGACAGTTTTAATAGAATACAAATAAACATTAATAAAGCTTATACAGAAGAAGAAATAAAATCAATTAATTCTACTATAGATAAATATATAAAAGAAAATATAAATAGTTCTATGAGTGATCGAGAAAAAATAAAATCATTTCATGACTATATTATAAATAACACAAGATATGACAATAATTATCATATTAATACTGACAAAAACGATTACCCAACAAGACCTTATAATGCATATGGTGTATTATTTGAAAATAAAGCTATATGTGGTGGATATAGCGATGTTATGGCTATATATTTAGATAAAATAGGAATTAAAAACTATAGAATAGCTAGTAATGAACATATTTGGAATTACGTTTATATAGATAATAATTGGTATCATTTAGATTTAACTTGGGATGATCCCGTTACCAACACTGGTGAAGATATACTAATTTATGATTTTTTCTTAATTAATAATGAGCAACTAGAAGCTAAAAAAACTTCTCAACATCAATATAATAAAAAGCTATATTTGGAAGCAAAATAAAAAGAGAATTTAATCTCTTTTTTGTTTTATTGCAAAGTTATATGCATCTTTGCACATATCATCAATACTTTTTGCTGCTTTCCAATTTAATTTTTCTTCAGCATATACTGGATCAGCATAATACATATCAATATCTCCAGGTCTTCTTTCAACAATTTCATATGGAACTTCGACATTATTTACTCTTTTAAATGTTTCTACTAAATCTAAAACACTATATCCACAACCAGTTCCTAAATTATAACAATCAATACCATTATCTCTATTTATTTTTTCAATAGCTTTAACGTGCCCTTTAGCAAGATCTACAACGTGAATATAGTCTCTTACTCCAGTACCATCTTTAGTATCATAATCATTACCAAATACTTTTAAACTAGGATATTCCTTAGTAGCAACTTTCACAATATATGGCATTAAATTATTAGGAATACCATTTGGGTCTTCACCAATTAATCCGGATTCATGAGCACCAACAGGATTGAAATAACGAAGAATTGCTATACCCCAATCATTATCAGAACAATATAAGTCTTTCAATATTTTTTCAATCATTAACTTTGTAGTCCCATATGGATTCATAGGTGCTAATTTTGAATTCTCTTTTAGTGGCAATATTTCTGGTTTTCCATATACTGTTGCGCTTGAAGAGAAAACTATTTTTTTACAATTATGACTATTCATCACTTCTAATAACGAGAGTGTTGAATCAAGGTTATTACGATAATATTTTATAGGTAATTTTACTGATTCACCTACCGCTTTATATCCTGCGAAATGTATAACTACATCAATTTTCTGTTCGTCAAAAATTTTATTTAAAATATCTTTACAACAAACATCCCCTTCATAAAAACTAAAATCTCTATTAGTTATTTTTTTTACATTTTCTAACGTCTCTGGTTTTGAGTTGGAAAAATTGTCTATACATACAACATCATATCCTGCATTTAAAAGCTCAACCATTGTATGACTTCCTATATATCCAGCTCCTCCTGTTACTAATACTTTCATTTTATCACCTTTCTATATTTAAATGTTCATATGCTTTATCTGTTACAATACGTCCTCTATTTGTTCTTTTTAAGAATCCTTGTTGTAATAAATATGGTTCATATACATCTTCTATAGTACTTTGCTCTTCACCTATAGAAGATGCAATAGCATCAATTCCTACAGGACCACCATTAAATTTTTCGATAATAGATCTTAATAAATTATAATCAGTTTCATCTAAACCTAAACTATCAACTTTTAATTTATCAAGTGCTATTTTAGTTATTTTTAAATCAATGACACCACTACCCAAAACTAATGCATAGTCTCTTACTCTTTTAAATAATCTATTAGCAATTCTTGGTGTACCCCTGCTACGTCTAGCTAATTCAATAGCAGCATCATCATCGATTGGACAATCAAGGACCCGACTTGTTCTTTTAACTATCTGCGTAAGTTCTTCTTCTGTATAGTAATTTAATTTTGATATAATACCAAAACGATCTCTTAATGGTCCAGTTAAATCACCAGCTCTAGTCGTTGCTCCTACTAAAGTAAATGGTGGTAAATTAATTTTAATATTTCTGCTTGACGAGTCAGTACCAACAATAATATCTAAAGTAAAATCTTCCATAGCTGAATAAAGAATTTCTTCTATATATCTTGGTATTCTGTGAATTTCATCAATAAATAGTACATCTCCAGGTTCTAGACTTGAAAGAAGTGCTGCTAAATCACCACTTTTTTCAATAGCCGGACCAGAAGAAGTTTTAATATTTGTTCCCATTTCATTAGAAATTATAAAAGCAAGGGTTGTTTTACCAAGCCCTGGAGGGCCATAAAGTAAAACATGATCTAACGATTCATTTCGCATCTTAGCTGCTTTAATGAAAACATCTAAGTTTTCTTTTACTTCCTTCTGTCCAATATATTCATCAATACTATCAGGACGAATATTTTCTTCAAAAGTATCTTCTGCTAATTCATGATTAGTTACTACTCTTTCTTCTTCCACTTTTCTCCTCCTTCTTTATAATTTTATAAAATTGTCTAAAATTTTTAACGCACTTAAATTCTTTATTCTTTTGACTATTTTCACTAATATTTAAATATGTATTTATTCCTATAGCTTTTGTTTTTATACAATTATTAATATCATTATCTAAATAAATATCTATTGATTCATCAACACAAGCTTTATCTTTTTCTAAGACATCTGTTATTAATTCATCAAAAGGAACCTTGTTCTTTACCAAATAGTCATAAGTCAATTGGTAAGGATTATCATACCCACGACTTGATCGCGCTGTTATAAAAATTATCTGATGACCACGTTTTTTAATTTTATTTAAATATTTAACAACGTCTTTCTTTAGAGGAACATATGGAATGATTTTACCATAGTATTTTTTTGCAAAATCATAATAACCATAGTTATTAATTAAGTATTCTAAAGAATATCCTTTTTCTTTTGCTTCATTATAATCTATACCATAATATTTACAACAATAAGGTAAAATAAAATCAAACGTACTACAAATTGTATCATCTATATCTATTCCTATTCTCATAGAACCTCCTATTTTAATAATAAACGTAGTGCATCTTTAATTTGATTTTCAACATCTTCATCAGCTTTAATACTTGGAAGTATTTTGTTTATATCACTAGTCTTATACCCAAGTGATTTTAAAGCTTCTGTAAGCTCTGTAAAATCCTTATTACTAACAACTTTCTCCCCACTTACAAGTTTACCTTTTAAATCTAAAATTATTTGACGGGCTACCTTATCTCCTATTTTAGGGAATTTTTTTAGATATAAAATATTTTCTCTTTCAATAGCATCAATAATACCTGCTGTTGAGCCAGTAGCTAGCATAGGAAGAGCCATCTTACATCCTAATCCTTTTACTTCTATTAGTTTTAAAAATAAATCTTTTTCTTCTTTACTTTTAAAACCGTATAAACTATTTTCATCTTCTTTTATTAATTGAAACAAATATACTTTATATTTTTCATCTATATTAAATGAATAAGGATTAGGTGTATATATTTGATAACCTATTCCATTATTGTCCAAAACAATATAATTGCTTTCTACTTCTTTTACTATACCATCAATATACGCATACATATTATCACCATTATAATTATAGCAAACATTTGTTTTTGATTCAAGAAAAAAGAGACAATTATCTCTTTTTAATAAATCCTTTTATAATATATCCTTCAAAAATTATCATTATTACAATATATACCCAGAAAAGCACTGTTGTTAACGCTCCATCAGTATATTTTTCAATTATAGCAGGAATCGAAGCTGGAAACCAACGATTAACAAACGCTAAAGCTTCTCCACCTAATAATTGAACTTTTAAAAATGCTAAAATTCTTAAAAATATATCAACCATTCCTACAGCATATATAAAGCCACTAAATGTTCTTTTAAAGAAAAACACTATAGCACCTATTACTGCCATTACTATTACTACTTCCATAATTAACCTCTTTTTAACTTTCTATTACTTTTTATATAATTTTTATCTAATACTTTTAAAATTTAATCACCAATTTTTAACGTAATCTTTTCTTCCTGATAATTGATAATAATTTCTTCCAATTTAGTATTTCCTATTACTTCTACTAAAATATTATCATCAACATCATCAATAAAATAAGACGCAGGAACATAATAGTTTATTTTGTTTTCTTGATAACTATCAATTTCTAAATTACGAAGATAATCCATTATGTTTTTAACATTTAATTTAGTTATTGGAATAGAAATCTTTAACTCAGTTATTTTATTTACCTTTTTTAAATCATCATTTTTATTCAAATAAATATTATTATTAATAATAGTATAATTTTTATTATTAACAGTTAGATTAACAATTCCATCTTTGACACTGCAAGTAGCTGCATCCAAATCATTTACTGCTATGTTATATTCATAATCACTATTATAATTATCCCAAGAAGACATTTTTTCAACAACGGTTACTTCTTCTTTTTTATCATCTTCAGAAATATTATCCATATTTTTATAATTAGATCTCACAGAACCTATAATTATTCCAAAAAAGATAAAATAAAGTAATAAAATTAATAATGAGCGATAACGTTTATTTGACCATAGTTTTTTAAACATGGCAACGTACTCATTATTATTTATTTTTTCTTTTGTTTTTTTAAACATACAATCACCTAATCTAATACTTTGCCAATAAATTCATCTTTATTAATTCCATTTAGAAAATCAGTTACTGCCATTTTTTTCTTACCTTCTGGTTGAACAGTAGTAAATATTATTTCTCCATTACTAACTTTTACTCCAAAACCATCTGGATAAATTGCTGTCACTTGGCCATCAAATAAATCAGGTCTATAAGTTTCACCTTCACGGCATTTCCAAACTTTTAGTATTTTTCCTTCATATAAGCAATAAGCACCAGGCCATGAATTTAATCCTCTAACCTTATTGTATATCTCACGTTTAGTTTTAGAAAAGTCGATTCTCTCATCTTCTCTTTTAATATTAAATCCATAAGTAACTAAACTAGAATCTTGTTTTGTTCTTTCACAAGTTCCATCTATAATAGAAGGAAGTGTTTTTAAAAGTAAATCTCTTCCTAAAATACTTAACTTATCATGTAATGTTTCCGCAGTATCATTAATGTCAATATCTATTGCTTCTTGAGTTATAATATCACCATCATCCATACCAATACCCATATACATAATAGTTATACCAGTTTTTTTATAACCATTCATAATAGCTCTATGAATTGGTGCCCCTCCTCTTAGTTTAGGAAGAAGTGAAGCATGAACATTAACACACCCCAATCTTGGACAGTCAAGTATTTCTTTAGGTAAAATTTGGCCATAAGCACAAGTAACAATTAAATCAGGTTCTAAAGATGTTATTTCTTCGATATGTTCTTTTATTTTATCAGGCTGTAACACTAAAATAGTATTTTTAATTCCCACTCTTTTTACAGGACTAGCACTCATTTCGCCATGACGTCCAATAGGTCTATCTGGTTGTGTTACAATAGCTCTAACTTTATAATTTTCAATTAAACCTTCTAACACAGGAACACTAAATTCAGGTGTCCCCATAAAAACAATTTTTAAATCTTTTTTTACATTTACATCTTCTAAATTCATAAACAATCCTTTCTATAATTACTAATATTATTTTATCACATTTTTACTATATTTGATTAGGATTTAAATAAATATCTAAATTTATTTTACGATTTTCCTTATATTCATTTTTTATAAAATTTAAAGCTTCAATTATATATTCTGTTTTTTTATATTTTAAAATGATATTTAAATAATATGTATTATTTATTTTAGGAATATTAGCACTAGTAGGTCCCAGAATAATTGCTTTATTCTCTAATTCTCTTTTTAAATAACTAGCTATTTTATTAGAAGCATCACTTACCATATTATAATCAATACCACATACTTTAATTAAACAAAGATTATAATATGGTGGATATTTTAAATCTCTTCTTATTTTCATTTCCTCTTCATAAAAAGCTATATAATCATGCGTACTTGCATATCTGATACTATAATGATTCATATTAAATCCTTGAATAATAACTTTACCTAGCTTTTCACTTCGCCCTGCTCTTCCCGCAACTTGATTTAATAATTGAAATGTTCTTTCCGCGCTTCTAAAGTCAGGAATATTTAGACTAGCATCTCCACTTACTACTCCGACTAATGTAACAGATGGGAAGTCAAGACCTTTAGCAATCATTTGCGTTCCTATTAAAATGTTATATTCTTTATTTTTAAAAGCTGTTATTATTTTTTCGTGTGCCCCTTTGTTGGATGTTGTATCAATATCCATTCTTATTGTTCTAGCACCTCCGATATTGTCATTTATCCATTGTTCAAGTTTTTCTGTACCCATTCCAAAGTAATTAATTTCCTTACTGCCACATTCTGGACATATATTTATCTTTCCACTACCATAACCACAGTAATGACATCTCATCGTATTGGATGTTTTGTGATAGGTTAAAGGAATATCACAGTTAGGACATTTTCCTGTATAACCACAATTTTTACATGTTAATATGGTGGAGAATCCTCTTCTATTTAATAGGATGATAGCTTGCTCATCTTTTTTTATACATTCATTTAAGGAGTTAATTAAATCTTCACATAAAACACGATTACCTTTTCGCATTTCATCTTTCATATCAACTAATTCTACTGTAGGTAAATGTTTATTTACTCTATTTTTTAGTTCTAGCAACCTATAAACCCCTGCTTTGGCACGTGTATAGCTTTCTATAGATGGAGTTGCACTTCCTAAAACAACTGGACAGTTATATTTGCGAGCACGATATAACGCTACATCAATCGCACTATAATGTGGATTATTATCTTGTTTATAGGTTGAAGTATGTTCTTCATCAATTATAATAACACCAATATTGTTTAGAGGTGCGAATATAGCGCTTCTAGCCCCGATTACAATACTTACTTCATTCCTGATAATCTTACGCCACTCATCATACTTTTCTCCTTCACTCAAACGACTGTGAAGAACAGCTATATCACTACCAAATCTATTTTCAAACTGTGAAACAAATTGTGGAGTTAAACTTATTTCTGGAACTAAAACAAGAGCTTGTTTACCACTTTTTATGACTTTATCTATAACATGCATATATACTTCTGTTTTACCACTTCCTGTAACACCATGAAGTAAAAATGGCACAAACGAACCTAAGTTATTAGTAATTTCATCATATGCATGTTTTTGTTCTTCATTTAAAACTTTAGGTTCATCTTTTTTAATACTATCTCTTTTAATACGATAACTTTCTTCTTTTATTTCTTTCAAATAACCTTTTTCTACTAAAGTTTTAACTGAATATAAAGATATATCATTTAATTCTTTTTTTAATACTTTTTTTCTATCTTTAACAATATCTAAAATTTCTAGTTGTTTATTACTTTTAATATCGCTAAAATCATCATTATTAATAACTACATAAGTATCAAACTTTTTATTTATTATCTTTCCATTTTTAGCTTTTAACGCTACCGGTAACATAGCTTGATAAACAGTAATTAAATTACATAAAGTCTTTTTACTAATATATTTACCTAAATCTAATAACTCGTTATTTAATACAGGTTCGAAATCGATTAAGTCAATAATTTCTTTTAAGCTATATTCTGGTAAATTATCAGATATATTTAAAACAAAACCTTCTAATTTTTGCTTTCCAAAAGGAACTAATACTCTAATTCCTTCTTTTACTTTATCTTTAAATTTATCAGGTATTAGATATGTAAACGTTTTATCTATATTTTTACTTTTAAGCTCAACCAAAACTTCACAAACCATCTTACCACCTCTACTTTATTTTACCATAAAACAAAGAAAAAAGAGTGAATTATTCACCCTTTAATGCATCTATTGCTCCACGCATTTCTAAATCGTATTTAATCATTTCAATACCACCAAATGCTTTTAAGAATTCATCAACTGGCATTTGGTAACGTTTTGCTAATGTTTCAGCTTCTTCGTTAGCTTTTTCATCAGTTATTTCAATTTTTTCAGCTTTAGCAATAGCTTCTAACATTAATCTATAAGTTACTCTCTTAGTAGCTTCATCTTTCATTTGTTCTTTAAGTGCAGCTTCATCACTGTTTGTAAATTGATAGAATTGTTCTAATGTTAATCCTTGCATTTTTAAGTTTTCTTCATATTGTCTTAAAATGCGATCTTGTTCTTCACTAATCATAACATCTGGAATATCTACTTCTACATTCTTAGCAGCAGCTTCTAGTAATTCATCAATATATTTATTTTCAGCATCTGCATCACGACGAGCTTTAATATTTTCTTTAACTTGAGATTCTAAAGATTCTTTAGAATCAATTCCTTCCATTCCTAAATCTTCAAAGAAATCTTTATCTAATTCTGGAATTTTTACTTCTTTAATTTCATTTACTTTTACTTTGAATACAACTGGTTGACCTTTTAATTCTTCACTATGATAATCTTCTGGGAAAGTAACATTAATATCTTTTTCTTCTCCCTTAGCCATACCAATAATTTGATCTTCAAATCCTGGAATAAATGTATTTGAACCAATAGTTAATGAGTAATTTTCTCCTTTACCACCGTCAAATGCTTTACCATCTTTAAATCCTTCAAAGTCTATAATAGCAATATCACCATTTTCAACTTTTCCTTCTTTAACAACATTTTCAGCATAATGACTACGTAAATGTTCAATCTCGTGTTCTACTTCTTCTTTAGTTACTTTAACGCTATCTTTTTTAACATTTAATCCTTTATATTTACCTAATTTAACTTCTGGTTTTAAAGTTAATTTAAATGTAAATTCAACACCTTTTTCATCAATTGATTTAAGTCCAATCTCTGGTTGCGCTACTATATTTAAATCTTTATTATCTTCAAATACTTTACGATAAGCACCATCTAAAACAATGTCAGCAGCATCCATGTATAAAGCTTCTTTACCATATTTCTTTAAAAATACTTCTTTTGGAGCTTTTCCTGGACGAAATCCATCTATTTTAGCTTTAGCATTAGCCTTAACAAATGCTTTATCTAAAGCTTCTTCCCATTCTTTTCCTTCTACTTTAATATTTATCTCTTTTATATTTTCCATAACTTTCCTCCAATACAAGTAATAGTATATACTATTTATGCTTATTTTTCAAGAGTTTTCCACAAGAAAAAATTATCAAAGTTTTATTATACTCAACTAAAAAAATTCATAACTAAATCAATTAATATTTCTTTTTCTTTAGGATTAGATTGGGCTATTAAAAGAGTTAAGGCAACTAGTGTATTATTATCTATTACTTGTTTTCCTTCAATATATAATAAATTATAATATCTTAAAAAATATATAAAAAGTGTTGCTCCTATTCTTTTATTTCCATCTATAAAGACATGATTCTTTACTATCAAGTATAAAAAATTAGCTGCTTTTTCTTCTACTGTTTTATATAAATCTAAGCTATCATATGACTGATATATTGCTCCTATAATACTTTTTAGCCCTTCATCTCTTTCTCTAGCAAATAAATTACTTTCATTATTAAATTTTAATTTATTTATTATCTCTATACATTCTTCATAACTTATCTTTTTATCATTAACAGTACCACTAGGTTTTACTATTCTTTTATGATCATAATCATCTAATAAATCTAATCCTTTTGAATAATCATTTATAACTCTTATTATTTCTTTTGCTTCATTGCCATTTAATTCTTCATCTATTCTTCCTGCTATATCTATTAATTTAATTGTTTTTTCTAAATATTCTAGTCTTTTATTATTTATAGCATATCCTTTTATCAAATAATCTTTTAATACTTTATTGGCCCATTTTCTAAATACTATTCCGTTTTTACTTTTTACTCTATACCCTACGCTTATTATTACATCTAAATTATAATAAGTAACTGGTTTATCAGAATTTGCAATTCTCATTTTTTGAGAATTGCTTTCCTTGTCTAGTTCTTCTTCAAAAACATTTATAATATGTTTACTAATAGTTTTAATATCTCTATCAAATAACCGTGCCATCTGATTTTGAGTAAGCCAAACTGTCTCATCATTAACATTCACCTCCAACTTTACATTTTGATTTTCAAATAATACAATTTCATTATTCATTTTCTCATCCCTTTCTTTGAATTTTTTGTATTAAAAAAGGATTACATTTTTATAACCCTTCACTTATAACATTCTACATTTTTCCCTTATTTCCTTTTTTTTACAAAAAAAATACACAAAAAAAGTCAGTTTATACTGACTTACAGCTTATTTGCTAAATCTTCCCATTCCTTAGTTTTAATTTCTATTTCTTTTGTAATTTTTTCTATTTTTTCTTGTATAGATTTAGCTTTACTAATATCCATATATACTTCTTCTTTTAAAAGTTCTTTATTTAATTTAGCTAATTCCTTTTCTTTATTATCTATCACTTTTTCAATTTTATTTATTTCTTTTGTTAAATTAATATTAACTTCTTTTTTTGATACTTTATTTTCTTTCTTTATTATTTCAGATTCTTTAATTACTTTTCTTTTTTCTAAATATTCATCATATCCATAACTATATAAAATAACTTCATCTTTATTAAATACTAATAATTTCGTACATACATTTTTTATCAA
Organism: uncultured Bacilli bacterium; assembly: GCA_934120265.1. GTDB lineage: Bacteria > Bacillota_I > Bacilli_A > RF39 > UBA660 > SIG204. The sequence continues at coordinate 57,493 of CAKOTU010000001.1, read as the reverse complement.
ATATCTATCGTGGCTTACCATAATAATTGTACCATTATATTCTTTTAACATCTTTTCTATCGTATTTTTATTGATAATATCCAAGTGATTTGTTGGTTCATCTAAAATAAGAACATTTGGTCTGCTATTTAATATCTTACATAAACTAACTCTTACTTTTTCTCCCCCAGATAAACTAGAAATCTTTTTAAATACTTCATCGCCGTGAAAATCAAAAGCACCTAACAAACTTCTTATTTCTGTTGGTGACATACTAGGAAACGCGTTATCTATTTCTTCATAAATTGTTTTGTTAGAATCTATATTATCAAGTTGTTGAGAAAAATACCCAATATTAACTTTATCACCAAATGTATATTTACCACCTAAAGGACTAATAAATCCCATAATTGTTTTAAGTAATGTACTCTTACCAATTCCATTTTCACCTATAATACCTAATTTATCTTTACGTTCTACATTAAAAGTTAATTTACTTAATTCTTTATCATAACCTATAGATAAATTTTTAACTTTTAAAACATCACGATAACTTTCTTGATTAGGGCTAAAATTAGTTTTGAAAGTCCTGCTGTTTTCTTTTTGTGGTTTATCTATTTTAACCATTCTTTCTATTTGTTTTAGTTTAGACATTGCCATTGATGCTTTAGATGGTTTATATCTAAACCTATCTGCAATAGCTTGCAACCTCTTTATTTCTTTTTGTTGAGTTTCGTAATCACGTTCTTGTTTTAAATAATCTTCGTGTTTCTTATTTACAAAATAAGTATAATTACCATTATATCTTTTTAAAGTACCATATTCTATATCATATATAACGTTACAAACGTTATCCAAAAACATACGATCATGGCTAACTATAATAATACTTTTATTATAATTTTTTAAATAATCTTCTAACCATTCGATAGTGCTTATATCCAAGTGATTTGTTGGTTCATCAAGTATAAGTAAATCAGGTTTACTAAGTAATAATTTTACTAGTGATAACTTAGTTAATTGTCCTCCAGAAAATTCACTTAGTAACTTATCTTTATCACTTTCACTAAAACCAAATTTTTTTAGTGCTACCTCGTATTCTTTTTTATAAGTATAACCACCTAGATATTCATATTTTGATATCAAATCATTATATTTATTAACAATATTTTCATCATATCCAGATATCATTTTATTTTCTAATTTCTTCATATTTTTTTCTATATCAATAAGATTAGAATAAGCATCAACTATATAATCAATCATTTTAATATTCAAATTATTGTCAATATTTTGTTTAACATATCCAACTTTATAATCTCCAACACTTTCTACCTTTAAATCATCATAACCATTCTCTAAATCTATTTCACCTACTATAGCTTTAAGTAATGTTGTCTTACCACTACCATTACGACCAACTATACCTATTTTTTCATTATCACTAACTTTAAAATTAATATCTTCTAAAATAGTATTACCAGAAAGTGTTACACTACCATTGCTTATTTTATAATACATACTTATCACCACTTGTTATATTTTATCATAATTTGATACACAAAAAAACATGAATAAAAGAATTCATGTTTATAAAATCTATCCTAGTTGTGATTTTGAGATAGTTATAACTGGGCGGACACCGTCTTCGCTCGAATCGGAAACGACGTTGCTACTCACGTTAGCGCCGTAACGCACGTGCCAAGCGTAGTAAGAGATGAAAGCATCAGAAGATGCTGTCCAATAGCCTGATGTTACTTGATCTGAATTATTTAAACATCCATATTTTGTACAACCTGTATATGTTCTATCATATAACCATCCATATTTACATCCGCTAGTATCTCCACTTTTACATGTTGTACTTGCAGTTGTTGTTTTACTATCCAAGTAATAATAATTACTAGCAGTTTTTTCATCCCAAGAAGTATTCCCTGTAATTTGTGCAACTTCATCAGCTGTTATTAATCTTGCTTTATAACTACTATAATCTATTGTATATTTTGCTTTACTTGTTTTTCCTGTTTGATCCATCGTATAATTTGCTGGTGTTATAGTTCCTTGCCATGATGATGTATCACTTTTTAATTTGTCTAATACTTCTTTTGGACCATTTACACTACTTCTGCTTGAATTCCATGCAACTAATGCAGTTGTATTATGATCTAGTATTAAATTTACTGTATCTTTTCCATCATCATTAAATGCATAGAATTTCATACAGCCTTCTTTTACTCCTGTATTACTTTGAGTTTCTGTATAATCTGATGACAAGCATTTTTCTCCTGTTGTTACATTAAAATACACTACTTCTCCATTTTTATATGGAGGCATTTCTTCTCCTACTATTGTTACAGTTACATCACCAGTTACTTTGGATAATGTTAATGTTCCGGTAGTTTTATCCCATACATTTGTTGCTCCTGTTACTGTTACACTTTCTGGTAAACGATATCCTTTATTTGATGTAAACTTTAATGTCTTTACATCTTTTGTTGTTATACTTGATCCATTACTATTATCTCCACTTACATTTGTTAGATTATATGTTATAGAATATGTTTCTAATTTTGTGGCAACATATTTATTTGTTGTTTCATCATAACTTACATCATATTCTCCTATTGTCATTGTTGAATCTGTTGTTACTTGACCATTATTTATTGTTATTGTTCCACCTGTTGGTTTATTTCCTTCCATCTCAACAATAATTTTGTCTTTATCATTTTCTCCACATCCTGATAGTGGGCATAAATTCCCATCTGATTGAATTATATATTCACCTTCTAAGATGTTTCCTTCAAGTCTTTCGGTTGCTACTACTGTTTCTACTTGTTTTATGTAACTATCCGCACTTCTCTCAGCTGCTCCTTTCTTTGCATTCTTAATTGTATTCATTACTATTGGGGTTGCTATTAAGGCTATTATTGCTAATACTACTATTACCGCTAGTAATTCTATTAAAGTGAAAGCATTTTTCTTCTTCATTTTAACTCCTCCTAATCTTACTTTCTTTATAAATTATACCCCCCCCCCAGAAGCATTTGCCAACTAAAAAAATTACACTTTACGTTATAATATTTTGGTGGTAACTAAAAGATTCAATGAATCTTTACATCTATATAATATCATACATTCTACTTCTAAGCCAGGCTCTCCTACCGAAAATGGTGCTATGGAAGCCATTAATAGCTGGATTAAAGAAGAATTATTCATTGATTTTAAAATTAATGATTCTAATGATATTTTAAATCTATTGAAGATTACATCTATTATTTTAATAATGAAAGGTCTCAATATGCTCTTAACTATTGAACACCTATTCAATTTAAGAATATTAATTATTTTAAATAATTGTCTACTTTTACTTGATTATAATATTTTTAGGGTAAATTACTACCTTTACGTATTAATTATACGAAAATGTTTTTAAATTTGTCACTAATCAGTTTCTAAAATGACCAAATTTAGCTCTTTCTTCATAGTGCTCATTTAAAAGATTTAAATCTTTTATAATATTTCTTGGTTTACACTCTTCATATAATTCTTTATCAACTTCTATATTACCTAAATTTGTTTCAATATAGATTGCTAATGGTTCTTCTATTCCTATTGCATATGATAGTTGTACTTGGCACCATTCATATTTATCATTTGAAGATACTATTTTTTTAGCTATTTCTCTTGCTTTGTAAGCACCACTTCTATCTACTTTACTTGGGTCTTTTCCAGAGAATGCCCCTCCACCAACATTAGCAAATGATTGATAACTATCAACAACTATTTTTCTTCCTGTTAATCCAGCGTCACCATCAAATCCACCAATTTCAAATCTACCAGTAGGATTTATTAAATATGTTTCTACTTCCACATTGTATTCCTTACAAATTTTATCACAGATTTCTTTTATTATTTCATCTGTTTTTTCTCTTTCTTTTTCAGTATTTTGATAGCATACTGTAAAATCTTTAATTTTTATTAGTTTATTATGTTCGTCATAAACACCTGTAATTTGAGCTTTTCCATCAGCACAAAATCTTTCATCACTATGAACTAATTTATCATATTCTTCGCTTAGTTTTTGTAATATTACCATGGCTTTTGGCAATAATTCTTTAGTATCTTTGCAAGCATAACCAAACATCATTCCATTATCTCCTGCTCCGCCTACTTCTACATTAGTTCCAAGTGCAATATCTTGACTTTGTTTTCCAATATTATCAATAATTTCATAATTATCATTATAACCAATATCTTTTAACACTCTTTTTACAATATTAGTTAAGTCAAATTTTGCATTACTAGTTATTTCACCAGTTACAAATATCTTTCCCTTTCCACCTACTACTTCAATTCCACATCTTGAAGTTTTATCTTGTCTTAAACACTCATCTAAAATAGCATCACTTATTTGATCACATACTTTATCAGGATGACCTCTAAATACTATTTCATTACTATAAAATTTCATCTTATCTCCTCCTTTGTAATCTTACAAAAAAACACTCAAGATAACTCTTGAGTGTGAAAAGTTATCTTATCGCTCTAGCTTTACCACCTAATTAAATAGGTTGGTGTGACTTCATTGGGCTAGTCCCTCCATCACTCTTTATAAGATCTAACTTAAGTATAAGTTTTTTTTAATTTAATGTCAACTATTAAATGGTTTTAAATATTAAAAAATATAATATAACTAGAATACCTAGTATAATGCGGTACCATCCGAAAGCTTTAAAGTCATGTTTTTTAATATAATTCATTAAGAATTTAATAACTATAATAGAAACTAAGAATGCGGTTAACATACCTATTAATAGTGTAACTACCTCGGCAGTTGTGAATGCAAATCCGAATTTAATAAGCTTTAATAAACTGGCTCCAAACATAACAGGAATTCCTAAGAAGAAAGTAAATTCTGCTGTTACGGCACGTGAAGCTCCAAATAAAATTCCTCCCATTATAGTTGACCCAGATCTACTAGTTCCTGGAATAATAGCTAGTACTTGAAATAATCCTATAATTAACGCTAACTTGTAAGAAATATCATTAACATCTTTTACCTTTGGTTCTTTATTTTTATTTCTATTTTCTATTACAATAAATAGTATACCATAAACAATTAACATAATAGCAACTGTAATCCAGTTATAAAATAATTCATCCATTTTATCATCAAACACTGAGAATATTACAGCTGGAATACACGCTACTGCCACTTTAAACCATAGGCTCCAAGTATCCTTTTTTTCTTTACTAGATTTTTTAGGAGAAAAAGGATTAAGCTTATGGAAGTATAAAACAACAACAGCCATAATAGCACCCAATTGAATTACAACTCTAAACATTTCCATAAATGAATCACTAACATTCAATTTAATAAATTGTTCTAATAAGATTAAATGACCGGTACTACTGATTGGTAACCACTCTGTAATACCTTCAACTATTCCAAAAAATATAATTTTAATTAATTCTACTATTTGCACTTTCTTTTACCCACTTTCTCTTTTTTTAAAAATATCACAAGGAATAAAGATACAATTGAAACAAATCCACCAGCATATAAACCTCTAGGAACATAAGTAAATTCTATAACATGTTCTCCTTTACTTAATTCAATTCCAATTAAAGAATTAAATATTTCAACCTTGTCTACTTTTTTACCATCTACTTTTACTGTCCAACCTTTATCAAGAGGTATAGATGTGTAAAGTATCTCATTGTCATTTTCTACATTAACATTGCCTTTAATATAATCTATATTAAATTCTTCTATATTTAAACTATTATTATTTTGTAGTTTTTCGATTTGCTTTTCAAAGTTATCTTTATCTAAAGTATAGAACACAACTTCGTTAAACTTAATTGAACTATCAAGTAAAACAATTTCAAAATCTATTTCGTCATCAACATTATATTCACCTAGTTCTAAAATATTATAACGATAGTCGTTTTGATCGGTTGTGTCTATAATGCTCTTTCCATTAACTTTAATATCAACTTTTTTGTTATAATCTGATGAAACATAAGCGTATAATAATCCACCATGTTCTACTTTTACTTTATATTTGATACTAGCAGCGTAGTTAGAATTAATAATGTTATAAGTTAATGGCTCTTTTGAATTTTCTTTTAACTTAACGTTGTTTAAGTTATATGTAACATTTTTGTTTTCTAAGAAAACATCTACATCTCTACCTGTCATTGCCTTTAATATATCGTTTTGATTTTCAAAAGGTTTTAATTCTTTTAATTCTAGAGTTTTTAATTTATCATTAACCATAAATCCTAAAGGTAAATTATATTGATTTTGATAAACATAAATATTATCAGTGTTTGTTTTGTATAAATCAATCTTATTATAATAATTTATTTTCTTATTAAAAAGTAAATACTTGATATTAAAAATTGAATTAGTAACAGGCGTTGAACCATTATAATTAGTGATATAGAATCTATTAAAGATTCCTAGATAATCTCCTAATAATTCATTGTTACTACCTTCATAAGTAGAACTAAAATGAGAAATACCATTGTAATTTAGTAATAAGGAATCATTTGTTGAATAAGAATAATTCTTTTCTATTCTATAGAAATCATTATCGTTTTCTTTTATTTTATCAATAACTTGTCCATAACTGTTAACAAAGTCAACGTATTCACTTCTATCTTGATACTTCATATTACATACAACAAGTAACCCATTAACAACCATTTCTAAAGTTATTAAAGCTATTATTATTTTATTAATATTTTGTTTTTTACTATAGTATAAATACAAAATATAGATAACGATTAATACTCCAGAAGCTATTATTTTATAATACATATTAGAATTATACATAAGTTTATCCATAATAAGCGTTATAACAACAACTCCAGGGATAGCTTTCTTAAACCATTTTTTATCTACTCCATTTATATTAACATAGCTTTTATACGCAATTATTAGTAATACAAAATCATATATAAATGAGTATCTAAATGGAAATCCCGCTGGATGTTGAAATGTATGCCAAATAATATCTACTGAATAAAATGTAAAGCTTATAATAAAGAATAATATAAATATTAAACTAGCTTTTCTTTCTTGTCTTGGAATTTTGTTGTTGAAAAAATAGAATAACACTAAAATAATCATAAATAGCGAAATAAAGATATTAGGACAGCCACCTGATAAATCACTATTGTTAAATGAACCTATAAACATACGTGAGATAAGTTCGATAGATGGATAAGTTTGTTTTGGAATAAATTCACTTATATTACTTCCTGCTTTTCCAGCCATCAAAGAAAATATTGAAGGAAGTAAGATTATCATGGTTGTACCAACCGCAAGTAAAGCATATTTAAAAAAGTAAATTATATCCTTTTTATTATCCTTTAAACTTAGTTTATAATTATTTTTTAAATATAATTTATATAAGAAATATGCTAATGATGCTATACAAGTCATATACCCAATATAATAATTACAGAAAATAGTTAATGTTAACATTCCATAAAATAACATTGGTTTTTCTTTTTCAATAAGCCTATCTATGCCTAAGAAAACAAGTGGTAAAATAATTACACCGTCTAACCAAAGTAGGTTTTGACTATAAACAATATTATAAGCACATAGTGCATAAACTAAACTAAAAACTAAAGGAATGAAACTTTGATCTTTAAACGTTTTTCTAAAATATGTGAAAGCGGTTAAACCACATAAGCCTATTTTTACTACATTAATTAAGAATATTGCTTCCGTAATATTAGTTCTACTAAAAAATAGCAAAATTAAATTAACTGGGCTTAATAAATAGTAAGTAATAAGTCCAAACATATTACCACCTAAAGTTTTACTAAATGAATAGAATATGCTTATTCCTTCACTAAAAATATTTTTATAGGCATTAAAGAACGCTACATACTGTCCTGCTAAATCAACAGTAAGTAGTGACTTTTTACCAAATGGATAAATTCCTATACAAGCATATATTATTGTAATTAATAAGGCTGGTATAAAAAATGATAATAAATAATATAATACTTTTTTATTTTTCATCAGCGACACCTCTTTTTTTCAAATATAAATAAATGGCAAAAATCAACACTGCTACTACAGAAATAGCCTTTGATAATTTTTGGATTTTAGTACCAGCATAAGACACATAAACAACGTCTTCATTAGTATCAATATCAACTCCAACTAAACCATTATCTGTTTGATATACATCTAATTCTTTTTCACTAGTTGAAGCTTTATACCCCTTGTAATAAAGAAGTGGTAATTCCAAAGAATTAGTACCTTCATTGTTGTGATATTCAATTTCTAGAGATAATCCATTACGAGTAAACGAATGGTTTAAAGGATACTTGGAAGTTATAACGTCTCCTCTTTTTAAAATATAATCTTTATTAGCACTTAATGGCATATACTCACCAAATGAGATTTCATATTCTCCAACTTCTTTTATATTTTTTTCAAAGAAATTTAAAGTTCCAATAGTAATTACAGGAATTAAAAAGATAATAAATAAAAATTTAGCTTTTTTTTCAATTTCAACATTCTGTTTACTCAACATTACTCCAGATCCGATACTTAAAAGTAAAACAGAAACAAAATAGAAACGCCAAGGAAATTGAATTGGCGATAGTATTCCTTGAAATAAATTCCAAGGAAATAAATTAGTTGAACAAATTAAAAATATAATTCCTGTAATAAAACAGTAATTAGTAAATTTATCATTATCCTTAAAGTTTTTAAAATAATAATAAATTAAAATGATAAATCCAATACCAAGTCCTGTAGGAATCCATAGTTTTCTTAAAACATGATAAGGAAACTCAATGAATATAGACCAAATTGGTAAAGATCTTTCTAATAATTTACTTGTTTCATCTAAATTATTAAAGATGAATTTACCGCTAAGCATTTGTTCTAGCATTGGGAAAATGAAATAAGCAGTTAAACATAAGGTAGCTAAAGCCGCTACTATTAAATAAAGTATTCGTTTTTTTTCTTGAAATAATTTTTTTATATTTACAAGACACATAATAACTAAAACAATGCCAACTAAATATGTACTTATTAAATGACTAAGAATAAGGCCACTCATTCCAATAGTTAAAATATAAAATTTTTTGTAATCACCATAAATAATTTCATACATTCCATAAATAACCAGTGGGGCGAAAACAAAAGCTAATGTTTCACCTAATGCGGCACGTGTAAACATGTCTATCAAACGATAAGAAGCAAATCCATATATAAATGAAGATATTAAAGCACTTTTTTTATTTTTACTAATACCTTTTACACAAACATACATCGTTCCAACTGAAAAGAATGATATTAATAATAGAAATATTTTATATGATGTTATAACGCTTAATCCTAAATATGATAAAAAGGCTGGAATATAAAGGAATAAATCTGGATAAAATAATCCATTGCCATAACCATAGCCACCTAAATAATTAGGATAAATATATCCGCCTACTATTCCTAATTTTAAATTATCTTTAAGAGCTGATATCCTTGATAAGTGAAAAGCAAGATCATGTCCCCTACTCATATTAGGTATTAAAAATAATGTAACAGAACTAATTACTGCTACTACTATTAAAAACAAAACAATATTTTTCTTTTTTGAAACAACTTTATCTAAAAAGGTCATTTTAATCACCATATACATTTTACCACATATTCCTCTTTTTTACATCAAAAAAGGAATTCATATCCTTAGTAATAATATTTTCTAAAATATTCATTTTTACTTAGAACTTTTGAATCCCTTTTTAATTGCTTTCTATTTGCCTCAATATCTTCAATAGAAACTAATTTCAATAACTCTTGAAGATCACTATTTTCATTTAAATTATAGAAATAGTCAAATAACAATTCATTACCATTAACTAAAAATGATGACCTATTTCTTATTAATGCTAAAATTTCATTAACCTCTATATTATATAAGTATGATAAAGATAACACTGAAGCCATTTCATTATTTTTAGAAGCCACTTCTTTTACTTTTGAATCACTTAAAGATTCTAAATCAACAACTATTAATTGTCCTGACCTAGTAATCATAAAATTTTTTCGATGTACATCATCATAATGTAAACTATTTTCAGTCATAAAATCAAAAGCTTTTTGAATTTTACAACAGTCCTCTTTTTTTAGTGAGAATGATCTGTTCGATAGCCGTTTCAAGTTTTTAGCACCTCTATAAAAACGCATCGAATATCCTCTTATTTTTTCTTGACTGTATAATAAATAATTTATTTGAGAAAAAGACTCATTACCACTAACTTTATTAATAATTGTTTCAAATTTATCACCGTTTTTTATTCCGGGAGAAAATTTTAATAATTCATCGTTTTTCAAATATAACCTTGAATTGTTACTAATATTAAAAAAAATTAATCTTCCCTTACATCTAATATCGCTTATTTGCTTTTTCTCCATCGCAATCACCTTCGGTATATTCTAACAAAAAAAGTAGAATATGTCTACTTTATTTTGTCAAATAATTCTTGATATATATTTTTTAGTTCTGTAGTTTGTTCTTCAGTTAGTGCTGTATATGGATCATTTTGTGAATCAACTGTAGATAAATGATTTCCCATTATTTTTCCATCTTTAATAAAATAAACATCTGGAACATATAAAGTCTTTACACCTTCATCATTTTCTTCTAGATAATCATTTAAAATAGTAATAAGTTTTTGATATGCATCATCACCACTACTTCTTATTTCACGTGGATTAAAATAATAAATTGTATCTACATTATTTTCTTTTGCTACATCAAATAAAACAGGTATAACGTTTCTACACCAAGGGCATCCTGGGAAACCAAAGTACACAACTCCTGTACCTTTTGTTAAAACTTCCACTATTTCATCAAAAGTAGCGTATTTAATAGGATTGCTTTCACTAATATCCATCTTAACTGAACTACTGTTTAATGCTTCATACTCATTTTTAAATTTTAAAGCATCATTATCATTCTTATTACTTCCACATCCAGTTATAATAACTAACAATACTAAACAACTCAATATACTTAAAATCTTTTTCATAATTCCTCCTACTTACACTTAAATCCTTCTTCTTCATATTTCTTTATTTGATTGTGATTTAAATCTGTTAAATCATATTTTTCCTTTATTTCTTCATCTAAATCTTTGTAATTAAAATTATAAGTTACAATTAACTCTTTATCTTTTTCGTTATCGATAGTAGATAAAACATTACTTTCATTTAAACTATTAACTTCTGATGTATAACTGTTTTTTAACGCCTTAAAATAATTATCATCACCATTATTTGTTATTATATCACGAAAGATAACCACTATGATATTATTATTTTCATTTTTAATAACACGTTCTTCTGTTATAGTTAGCCCTTCTTCTTCTATAGTTTTGGTACATGTCTTAGTAATGATTCCACTACCAGTTTCGCCAAAACATCCAGTTAATAATAAACAAAATAATAATGCAAATATTAATTTTTTCAAATTATCATCTCCTATTTTGGTTCAATTAACGAAAGAGCTACTTTATTTTTATCCATAAATATTTCATCTACATAACAATCAACGATATCACCAACGCTTACAACATCCATTGGATCTTTGACAAACTCTTTGCTAAGTTTTGATACGTGGGCTAGTCCATCATTTTTAAGACCAATATCAATAAATACTCCAAATGGCGCTACATTACGAACTGTACCTTGTAACTTCATACCTACTTTTAAATCTTCTAAATGTAGGATATCACTTCTAAGAAGTGGTTTTGGCATTTCATCTCTTGGATCACGCATTGGATTTTTTAAACACTTAACAATATCATCTAGTGTATAAATATCTGTACTTAACTCTTTAGCCATATTTTCTATATCAATTTCATCTAACTTTTTAATTATTTGTTTAGAACCAATATCATCTAGTGAAAGACCTAATTTATCTAAAAGTTTTAAAGTTACATTATAACTTTCTGGGTGAATTCCTGTTTCATCTAAAACATTTTTTCCATCAACAATCCTTAAAAATCCTATGGCTTGCTCATAAGTTTTTGGAGTTAATACCTTTTCTAACTCAATTCGTGATAAAATTTTTCCTTTTGTTTCTCTTAAATTTATTATTTTATCAATAACTTTACTAGTAAGACCAGACACATACTTAAGTAAGAATGGACTAGCTGTATTAACATTTACTCCAACTTGGTTTACTGACTTGCTAACTACAAAGTCAAGTGACTCCTTCAATCTTTTATTTGATACATCATGTTGATAAAGACCAACACCAATACTTTCAGGATCTATTTTAACAAGCTCTGCTAAAGGGTCTTGAAGTCTTCTGGCAATACTTATAGCACTTCTTTCTTCAACATGCAAATCTGGAAACTCGGATATAGCAAGTTTACTAGCAGAATAAACACTGGCACCAGCTTCACTTACAATTATGTACTCAAGTTTTCTTTTGGAACTTGATATAACATCTGCAACAAAAGCTTCACTTTCACGACTAGCTGTACCATTACCTATAGCAATAATATCAATATTATACTTATCAATTAAATCTAGCATTATCTTTTTTGCTTCTTCATATTTTTTATGTGGTTCATGTGGATATATAACTTTAATATCCAACTTTTTACCTGTATAATCAATAACAGCTAACTTACAACCAGTACGATATGCAGGGTCAAGTCCTAAAATCATTTTATCTTTCATTGGTGGTTGTAATAATAAATTTTCCAAATTTTTACCAAATGAATCAATTGCTACTTCATCAGCTTTTTCAGTAAGTTCACTTCTTATCTCTCTTTCAATACTTGGAGCAATTAATCTCTTATAACTGTCTTCAATAGCCTCGTTTACAATATCAGTAACGAATGACTTATCATTTTTTATAACATTCTTACTTATAAACGAAATGATTTCTTTTAAATCGATTTCAATATTAACACTTAATATATTTTCTTTTTCACCACGGTTTAAAGCCAAAACTCGGTGTGGTTTTATATACTTTACATTTTCTTTATAATCATAATACATTTCATATACTTTATTATCATCTACTGCACTTTTCTTTTTCTTGCTTGTAATAACACCACTGTTAAAAGTTATTCTTCTAATGTTTTTTCTAATATATGCATTATCGCTTATCCATTCAGCTATGATATATTTAGCACCAGTTAAAGCTTCATCAATATTTTTAACTTTATCATTGATGTATGATTTAGCAAGTTCAGAAATAGTTCCATTCAAAGGAAATGACATAATCTTTTTAGCAAGTGGTTCAAGTCCATTATTAATAGCATCAGTTGCTTTTGTTTTTTTCTTTTCTTTATAAGGTCTATATAAATCTTCTACTTCAACAAGTTTAGTACAACTCATAATTTTATTTTTTAATTCTTCCGTTAGCAAGCCTTTTTCATCAATTAATCTAAGTACATCTTCTTTTCTCTTTAATAAATTTACTTGATAGATATAATATTCATTTATAGCCCTAATTTGCTCTTCATTCAAAGAATTAGTTGCTTCTTTACGATAACGAGCAATAAAAGGAATAGTATTACCTTCACTTAATAATTTTAAAGTAGCTTTAACGCTACTATCTTTAATGTTTAAATTAGTACTTATTTCTTTAATAATTAAATCGTTCATAATTCACCTATTCTATGTTGTTATTTTGAATAAACTCTTCTACTTTATAATCAGGAGCATATCCTAAAATAGCATCCTTAACGCTTCCATCTTTAACATATATTAACATTGGTATAACAAATGAATCATCTGTAAATTCATTTGCATCAATAAATTTTTGTTCATCATCACCGGATACATTAGTTAAATCTAGTTTATAAACTTCTACTTTTTTATTATGAAAATTAGAACCAATAACTTCTTCAAATTCATCTTTCATAACAGCATCTTCTTTAGTTACATAAATAACCCCTTCACCATTAGAATTATAAAGGTTTACATATTCATCAACCGTCATATCTTTAAATTTGAATTCTGGTAACCAAATAAATCTAATAAACAGAAAAATCGCTACCGCAATCAAAAATGGAATACCAATTAATTTAAAATACTTTTTCATATCATCACCACTTATATTTTAACATTTATTATAAAAGATGTAAATCTAAGAAAGAAAAAATCACCTAACTCAGCAATGATTTAGGTGATACCCTATTAATAGGCAACACTCAACATGCGAAAATTAAGTGTTCTTTTTTATTTTATGCAAGTTTTCTTGTTAAAGACATAGTAACATAAAAACGACCTTTTACAAGTCGTTTTTTCCATTTCCACCTACTCTGTTCTAAGTGCAACTACAGGATCTTTCTTTGATGCAATACGAGAAGGAATTAATCCTGCTACTATTGTAAGTAACATACTAATAATAACTAAAATTATAGCAGCACTAAATGGAACCCTAGTAACGATACTAACACCTGTTATCATATGTATCAAACCGTTAATTGGTAAAGTAAGAAGCATTGTTATTATTATACCAATAACACCAGATATAAAACCAACTATTAATGTTTCTGCATTAAATACCCTAGATATATCTTTTTTAGATGCCCCTATCGCTCTTAAGATACCGATTTCCTTTGTTCTTTCTAATACAGAGATATAAGTAATAATTCCAATCATAATAGATGAAACAATAAGTGATATAGCTACAAATGCAATTAAAACATAGCTAATAGTATTAATTATTTGACTAACTGATTTCATCATTGTTCCAATAACATCAGTATAATTAATAACATTTTCTTCTTTATTATTGTTTCTTGCATTCTTGTTATATTCTTCAATAATATCTATCAGATTATTTTTTGAATCAAAATCTTTAGGATAGATGCTAATGCTTGATGGTGATAATATATCTACAGAACCCAATTTTATTAAATTATTTTCATAACTAGAATCTTTATTGTTTTTGTATGCTTCCATAAGTTCAGCTAGTTCTTCGCTGCTTAATTGACTAAGTTTTATTTTTTCTTCATCAGATAAAGAATTATAATCAAAATCACTATTTAATTCATCTTTTGGAAATTCTAATCCTGTAAAGACATTTACTCCTTTATTTTCTTTTTGTTCTTTTACAACATCAGAATTATTTGTTTTATCAATAACATACTTCATTAAATCACTAGTATATCCTATTTGCCCACTTTTAGATGTTGCAACTGAATCATCATTTTGCTTTATAATACCCACTACTTTTATTTCTTCTGCGTCTTTAATAATTTGTTTCATATATAAATCATCTTCTGACTTATCAATCCATAAATTATTAGTTTTTACATAATAATCTGAATTTAATACTAGTTTATATGATAGATTTAATAATTCATCATAACTATAAACAGTCTCTTCACCAGATTCAACTTTCTCACCATTTTGAATAGCTTTCATTTTTGATTTCAATTCATTTTGATCTTTTAATCCAAGTGAATATAAAGTATAATCGCTAATTTCATTATTTTTCCCTACAATCAAAACAACCTCATTATATTTAGTAGGCCAAAAACCAGCTAATAAATCATATTGTGATTTTAATAATTCATCGTTGTCAATTAATTCTTCACATACATTATTATTACCCATCATTGATGATGAAGACATCATTTGACTATAAGAATTAGTCATTCCAATTGTCTCTAAAACAGTACTTGGATTAACTTTTACGATACCATTATCAGTATCACTTTTATATAAATTTATATCAAGATTATAACTATATTTAATAGCATTACTGTTTTCTTTTATTTTACTAGTGTCTGATTCAATATATTCTTTTAAAGCCTTTAAATTATTAGTTGATATTTTACTAGATAAACTTGCCATCAAATCATCCATAATATCAGATGAATATATTTTTCCCTCTTCTCTTTTTTCAGAGCTTTTATTTTCACCCATCATCGTATCAATCATACTACTCATATCTATTGTTGATTCCTCTATTGTTAAAGGATAGGAAGATAAGGTATCTTCTTCTACTTTATTGATATAATTTTGAACACCAGTTGATATGGCAAGAATTAAAGCAATACCAATAATTCCAATTGATCCCGCGAAAGAAGTTAAAATAGTTCTACCTTTTTTAGTCATTAGATTATTTAAACTCAAATGTAAAGCAGTAAAAAATTTCATAGACGTTCTTCTTTTAGTATCATTTACTTTTTCCTCTTTTGAAGTTTCTTTTACTTCATCAGAATCATCAATTATTTTACCGTCCAAAATTTTAATAATACGACTTGAATATTTTTGAGCTAAATCAGGATTATGTGTAACCATAATAACTAATTTATCTTTAGAAATCTTTTTTAAAATTTCCATAACTTGAATGCTCGTCTTTGTATCAAGTGCTCCTGTGGGTTCATCTGCTAAAATAATATCTGGATTATTAACTAAAGCTCTTGCAATAGCAACTCTTTGCATCTGTCCACCAGATAATTGATTTGGTTTTTTATTTATATGATTTTTTAATCCTACTTCTTCTAAAGCTTTAATAGCCCTTTTTCTTCTTTCTTTTTTCGATACGCCAGAAATTGTTAAAGCTAACTCAACATTAGATAAAACAGTTTGATGCCCTATCAAGTTATAATTTTGAAAAACAAAACCTACTGAATAATTCCTATAACTATCCCAGTCTCGATCTTTGAAATACTTGGTTGACTTACCATTAATAATAAGATCGCCTGAAGTATATCTATCAAGGCCACCAATAATGTTTAGAAGAGTTGTTTTACCACAACCACTTGGTCCCAAAATGGAAACAAACTCTGATTTTCTAAACGTAATATCAATGCCATCTAAAGCTTTTAGTTTTTCATTACCAGTTGTATATATTTTTGTTATATTTTTTAATTTTAACATAAAACTCCTTTCATATTATAAGTTTATTTTTTTAACACTCTTTAATCACACTAAGCATTATATCTTCTCCTAAAATATCTGTCAAACGTATATTTTTTAAAATCGTAATAGTTACTCAAACAAATATTCATTTTTCTTTTTGACAATTATTAAATTTCAGTAATAAAAAATGTAATAAATATTAACTTATTACATTTTTTTACTTTCATTAGTTTTTTCTTCTACTACAGCTAAAATCTCATCGCGCAACTTTGTTAATAATAAAATTTCTTCCCTTATATGTCTAATTGATGATATGTTTATTAATGCCTCTTTTTCAATTCTTTCAATAACATTGCGGTAAGCATTATCACGTTTTGCTTCTTTAACATCATAAAAATCTAAAAACATATTTATGTATATTCTTAACAATTCATCGTCTAATTCCACATATCCATCTTTATTTAGTTTATCAACTAAATATCTTTGCTTTTCATTAACAACAAAGTTATCAAGAAAAACATAATTATCATCATCATTGTAATCTTTAAAAAATTGATTATATGTTAAATCTATTAGATATGGGACTATTTTTCCATCTACGTAAAAAACAATAACATTTGAATAATGTGTAAGAGGTATATCTAATTCTCTATTAATATTTAATAAAGCCCCATTTAAACCACCTCGCATAATCATTTCAATTCCAACATCCTTGGTTGTTGCAAAACAAACTTTATAATCACACTTATTAGAATTATCTATTCCATATGCTTTTTTTATCCTTGTACAATAGTAATCTAAAAAATACATTGCTTCTTCTTCGGTTAAAACTATCTCATTACGAGTTTTATTAAGAATATCATTTATGTTCATATCATCACCATTTTAATTTTATCATACATCAAATAATTTGTCTTATTTTATTGAGGCAAATTAATTATTTTGTTCATATAATATAGTGGTGATAAAATGAGTACTAAAACATTTAAAGCTTGCTTTTATACTGTCTTAACTGTTCTTATCTTAATTTTCTATACCAAAGATATTGATCTTTTAGGTAATAGCTATTATAAAAATATCAAAACTATTACTGAGCCTGATATATATTTAGTTTTGGTTAATAAAGAATATAAACTTCCTGAAAATTATGTTCCTAGTAAATTAGAGCCCATATCTAATGAATTCGCTAATGAAAATAAATATTTAAGGGAGGAAGCAAAAATTGCTTTTGAAACTTTAAGTAAAGACGCTAAAAACTTAGGATATAGAGTTGTTGCAGTTTCTACTTATCGTGATTATGAATACCAAGACAAACTTTACAATATGTACGTAGAAGAAAAAGGCATAGATTACGCAGATAAATGTTCTGCTCGTCCTGGACACTCCGAACATCAAACTGGGCTTGCTGTTGATGTAGAAGGATCTAATCGCGATTATGATGAATTTGAAAATTCTAAAGAATTTGTATGGATGAAAGAAAATGCATACAAATATGGGTTTATTTTAAGATATCCTAAAGGAAAAGAAAAAATTACTGAATTTAAATATGAACCTTGGCATTATCGTTACGTGGGAAAAGATGTTGCTAAAACAATACATGATGAAAAATTAACACTTGAAGAATACTATGATAAATATATTAATTTAAATTAGTATATAATTTAATTTATTTTCCACCATAATAAAGGTGATACTATGTACTATTTAAATTATTTCTTTCTTTATTCTATTATTGGATATTTATTTGAAACAATATTTTTGTTTTTAATTCATAACGGTGGAAACAGTGGTTATCTATATGGACCATGGACTCCAGTTTATGGTATAGGTATTATTCTTATTATACTTATTTCTAATTTTGTTTTTAAAAACATAAAGAAAAATAAAATTATTCAATCAATAATTATTTTTCTTTGGGTATCACTTGCTCTTACCATCATTGAATGGATTGGTGGCATAACAATTGAATACTTATTTCATGTTACTTTTTGGAATTATAGTAAATTTAAATTAGCTATGGGGAAATATGTTGCTATTGAAATATCTTTAGTTTGGGGTGTTCTAGCTCTAGCATTTATTTATCTTTTCAAAGATATTAGTGATAAGCTGGTAAATAAAATTCCCAAATGGCTAACTTATACTTTAGTTATATTATTTATTATTGATAACATCTTTTCTATTTTAAAATATACAAAATAAAAGCACCTAAACGGTGTTTTTTGTTATTTATAATTAATTTTTAGTGCCTAAAATTCTTATTATAATGATGCATACTCATCTATTTCATTTCAATTTCTTTTTCGTCGATATATTCATAGCTTAATATATTATCGCTAGTAACTACACTCTCACCAAGTTCGTTTTCCAAATCTTTTCTTGTATTACCAGCAATTTTACCACCTCGCCTTGCCACCTCAATATTTTCATTCAAACCTTTTGGATTTTTCTTTTTAGCAATCTCTCTAGTTGCTATTTCCCCTAAATCTGCAAGTGCCACTTCTATATCAGACATATTGTCTCTTAATGATTCTTTCCTAAGTCCTTTAAATGATTTATACTCTTTTGCAGTCATGCCAGACCATTCTTTATAAATTTCATTTGTAAGGATTGCATATTCTTTTGATTCAGTTATTCCACCATCTTTCCATACATCAGTAAGTTGTTTTCTATCTTGAATACCTTTAATTCTTTTTGCAATCCATTTTTCATCATAACCTTTAGCACGATATATATCTATAGCTCTTTGTGCTGCAAGTGATGGATCAAATACTTCATCAATTCTTTCACTTCCTAATTTAGCTAACCATATCTTTATTGGTTCTGCATTTTTACTAGGAATAGATTCAATTATTCTAAATATTCCTTCAATATCGACAACATCTGTTAACCTATATTTACCATCCTGAGCTTTTAATTTCAAAGCGTGACAATTTGTCACGGTTTCATTTCCTTCTTCCTTTAACCTCTGCTTTAGTTTTCTCCAGTAAGACTGTTTATCTTTGCTTTCTGATATTACTCCCACTATATCAACAACACTAATATAATATTTTTCATCTTCTTTATCCCACACCGTTCTTATTGTTTCATTATTAATAATTTTATTAATTAAATGCATTTTATCCTGATTCATTCGTAACCTCCTCGTTCTTATATCGACTGTTTTTTATTATATTTCTTCAATTTATACTAAAAAATTTTCAAAGAATAATTATTATCAATAAGTTTTATCCATATACATTATCTTTCAAGCAATTAAATTGTATCAAAGCAAACAAATGTTTGTCAATAACTTTTTACATTTTTTATAACTTTTCTAATATAAAAATAAAAACACTAAATAGTGCTTTTTTTGTATAATTAAATTATTTACAACCATCTATTACCTTTTTTAATTCATCTTTATCTTCAGCACTGAAATACCACATAAATGCTTCTTGAACTTCAGCGATAAATTTTTCATCATTTGTTTTTAAAACATCACTATACACATCATATATTTTAATTTTTTCTTCACCTACTACGTGTAATAGCTCTGGTAAATACCACGAGTCTTTTACTTCAATATAATATTTAGCTAATTTTAAATAATCAAAGTTATAATTAGAAAAAGTAAGAGCGAGTCTCCAGGCCTTTTCTCTTAAATCATTATTTTTGCAATAATCAATTAACTTATTCAGTCTGTCTTGTGTCATATCAGTATAAAAAGATAATGTTAAATGATCATCTAAATCTTTTAATATTTTTTCATCATCCATATATTATCATCTCTATTCAACTACAATATATATAAATTTGTATATTATGTCAATAATTTTTTCTATAATAAAAAACCAGCGATTTTTTCGTTGGTTTTTTCACATTACATATTTGTGTTGTTAAATCCTTGATTAGCAAGACCACTACAACTTCCACAGTCATTATTTACAACAACATTTTCTTCAGAACAAGAATATTGTGGAGTATATGTATGTGTATAGATATGTTTATTTATAGTGTGTGTATGAATTGGACAGCAATGTGCCTGCTTCCAAAGTGATAACACAATGTATAAATTTTACTTAATTTTCCAATTAAGTTTTTTATTTTCCTATTTTATAATCAGAAATAGGTTTGATTTTATAGTAAATATCAACATTTTTATTTTCATCAATGATTATTCTATCAATAATACTAGATAAAAGTAATTTGTTAGGCTTTTTCATTGATAAATACTCTTCAACAATTTCTTCATAATTATAATTATCATATAATTTATTATTTAATAAATTTTTTTTACTTTTTTCTAATTCATCAATTAAAATTTTAATTTCATTAGTTTCGTTTATTAAATCATTATAAACTTCTGTATATGTTTCTAAATCTACAAGTCCTTTTGCTCTGTCCTTGTATATTGTTTTAATAGATTCTTTATTGTTTAGTAATAAATTAGTTGCTTTTTCAATTTTATTATTTATCTCTTCTAACATCTTGCTTTTTTTAGTATTATTTTTTAAGATACTTTCAAATTTTTTCTTATTAACGCATTTCTTACACATTTTTCTTATTTCTTTCAATACCAATTCTTCAACATCTTCATATCTATTACTATGTGGAGAACAAAAACTATTTTTTCCATACTTTCTATAATGATTACATATCATATAGTTTCTTTTTTTATCGCTACTTTGTTGAATTCCTAAAGTATGACCACATTCTTTGCAAAATAAAAAACCTCTTAATAAATAATCGTGGGATTTTTCATTCCTATTTTTATTTTTCGAATAAATATTTTGTACAATTTCAAAAGTTTCTAAATCAATTATTGCTTCATGTGTATTTTCAACTATAATCCATTTTTCCTTTGGATTAGTAACTACCTTTTTTGATTTATAGTTTATTTTTTTTCTTCTATTTTGTACTAAATTACCAATATATGTGGGATTTTTTAATATATTATCAATAGTTTTTGGATCCCAAATATTTCTTGTCTTTCTATCTTTATTAAAATTCATACTTTTATAAACACTTGGTGTTGGTATTTTATTTTCAGTAAGATATTTTGCTATTTTTCCTAAACTATTACCTTTAATAAACATATCATAAATAAGTTTAACATTATCATCTACATTTTTATCTATAATAAGTTTATATTTATTCCTTAGATCATGTTTATAACCATAAGGGGTATAACCACCAAGAAACAACCCCTGTTTCTTTTTAGTTTCTATACTTGCTTTAATCTTTTTAGAGATATCTTTACTATACCATTCATTCATCATACCTTTTATTTGTATCATATCATTGCCAATATTATCTAAATAAGTATCAATTCCATCAAGTATAGAAATATATCTTATATTATGTTCAGGAAAATACCTTTCAGTATAACCGATAAAATCTTCATTATTTCTTCCTAACCTTGAAGCATCCTTTGTAATAACCATATTTATTCTTTTATTTTCAATATCATCAATCATTCTATTAAAAGCAGGTCTATCAAAACTTGTTCCAGTAAGTCCATCGTCAATATACTCATCATATAATTCATAATTGTTTTCTTGTAAAAATGAAATTATAAAATTTCTTTGATTAGTTATACTTTCACTTTCATCGTTTTCTTCTTTTTCATCAGCTTTGGAAAGTCTTATATAAATACCAGCTTTCCATGTGTTCTTTAAATTCATAATTTCTCCTTTTGGTTGAACACATATTGATATATATCATTTTTTCTTTGTTTTTAAAGGCCTATAACGATTTAGTCCAAACAAATTTTAAGTAAAAATTGTTCTAATATATCTTCTAATTTTTTACCATTTTCATCAAAATGATTTTTTATTTTCATAGGTTCACCTAATTAAACTTATGCCAATATAAGATTTTTATTAAATTCTTTCGTTTTCTACTTAAGCATCATTCAAATAACAACAATAAATATTTAATACAAAAAAAGACTATTTAAAAAAATAGATCTATTGAAAATAAAATACCAAAAAACACTATAGTATCAAACAAAAGCAAATACGATGAAGTCTGAAAAAATAGTATGATTAAATAATAAAACTTAAAATGTTTGTTAGAATGTCAAAAAAATATTTAGTATACAAATATTTTTTTACTAATATACACCTAAAAATATTAAAAATTTAGTTATTTATATAAATTAAAAGAGTAATAAAAATTTTACTCTTCATCACTCCTATTTTTAATAATTACCATTCTAGTTTTTGTTCCATTATTTGGTCCAATAATACCATTTTGTTCTAGCAATTTAACACAACGAACAGCTCTATTATAACCAAACTTAAATTTTCTCTGTAAAAGAGAAGCACTTACTTTTCCATTTGATATAACAAATTCTACAACTTCCTTGTATAAGGGTTCACTTTCAACACTATTATCATCTATACTTTCTAGATTACTACTATCCGAACCCTGAATTTTACTATCTTCATAATCTGATTTCAAATTATTTTTTTGTTCATTATCAATTTCTTCATTATGATATTTAGCAAATTCAATAAATGAATTTTTAATTATTGATTTAAGCCCTGCGTTTGAATATTCAATACGTATATTAATTCCATCATCTGTTTTAAAGATCACTTGACCATACTTACATATTGGCAGGCGCTTATTATTATTGAATCTTTTATCTGGGCCACCACTTCTATTTACATATTGCCAGGTATAATCAATTATCTCTGCATCTTTTGGTACAGCATCACTTTCTACAAACCGAGTATCACAAACGTCAATAAACATATCCCTAAAATTTCTACCATATACTCCAGTTAGCCCCTTTAAATACAAAACTCTATCTGGGGTAAAAATCATTTTTTCTCCTTTTAATTTTAAAGAATATATATCTACATTATGCTTAATATAAAATGGTAATTTTTTATCTAGGGAAATATTATATCTAGTAATATTGTTACCAGCTCCAGCATTATATTTTGTATTATATACTTTTGTCGAAGTTTTAACCTGCCATATTTTTTTACTAGTTGATAGTGTTGACATAACATTTTTTAAGCATTCATATTTTTTTAAGCTATGGTCATCAAACTCATAAATTAAATCTATTTTCCATTTTGTCGCCAACAATAATTTTAAGATTATACCTATAATTAAAAATAATAGCATTGGTGGAAATATTGGAAAAAGAATAAATGAAATAATACAAATATTTGACATTAAATTTATTTCTCTTAACTTTCTTATATTTTTTAGGATCAAATCGTCTTTGCCTAAATTAATAATATTTGTATTTTCATAATTAATTGTTTCGCCAGTTAACAAATTAGGAGACGAATTATAACTTCTCCCTTTATTTTCTTCAACATAAGAAATTCCCATTCCAGGCAATGAATATGTTGTTCTAATTCCACCATTTGCTTTTTTTGTCATTCTATAACCAGGAAAGCCCCAACTGTATCCAACACCTGATTTACTTAAATTAATTCTAAATCCACAGCCTAAATTAATACTTTTCCTATATCTTAATCCCATACTATCAACTCCTATTATTATTATATCATATTTATAGCTTTAATTAAGAATAAAGTTTTAATTCAAAAATTACACATTAATTTATTACTAAAACAACTCACATATGCATATTATTAAACTTTTTTATTTTTTTTAATTTACAAATAATAATTAAGAAAATTGATATATTTAAATACATTAAAAATACTTCAAAACAGAACAAATTCTTTTATATATGTTATTTTTGTTTAGAGACGTTTCTCGATTATAAGAAAAAAAGATAAGTAAGTTTTTAACGATTACTCATCTCTTTTTTTATTAGTGGTTTATTTTCTTGTAAAGCATCAATTCTATACTTAATTAGTTTATTCTTTGATTTAATTTTTTCCACATAATCATTTAATTCTTTTTGATAATTCGGTTCTAAATATTTATAAAACAATGTCCAAATCATATGTGTCCATAACCAATCACTTTCTTGAATTTCGCTCTCTAAATTTGGTAATAAAAAATTATTTTTTCTACAAGATTCAACAAAATATTCCTGTGAATATTTAGAATCATATTGTATAAATTTATCTCTTAAATATATTAAATAATTAGTATTTAAATCATTGTTTTTATATTTTTCGATTATGTAGTCTATCTTATCAATTGTGTATTTTTTTGATACTCTATCATTATATACTCTCACAATTTCATCTAATTCAGATGATTTATATTTTACTAAATTAAATTCATCAATTTTATTATTATACTCATCTTTTGAAATATTATAATACTGAGTAAATAAAATATTATTAACATGAGTAGAAATCAAATCAAAATTATATTTCAAGGAAAATCTTTTATTATAATTAAGCACTGTATATATATCATCTATAAATTCTTCCAATGTTTTTATTTTATATTTTTCACTTTCAATACTTGTATATATTTTTTCTAATTTATTAATAATATCTTTTTCCGATAGATAGAATATACTCTTATCTTTTTTTGCACTAACATAATTTTTTAACACATTATTAAATTTTTCTATAACTTCATCACTTATTTCAGTATTATAAAATTTTATTACATATTCAAGAATAGATGATTCTCTCGTATTTGCAAAATCTAAATTGAAATAATTGAACATAATTCTAGATGGCATTTCCAAATTAGTACTATATGAAATTAATTTAAATGTATCATTTGAATCTTTGTCATTTTCATCTGGTTTATATAATTGTTCAGTATATTCTACTGAAACAGACATACAATTTTTTAAAATTATTAAATTAACACTTTCATCATATTTTTGTTCAAGATAGTTATTAACTATTTCATCAAACAGATTTATCCCCTTATTAATTGTTCTTAAATTTTTAACCCTGTGCTTACTTAAAAAATCTGAAATATAATTTTTTAAATTATCTTCACTTATATAGATATTTAACTTTTTAATAACAATGGATTCTATTGCTTCTTCTGAAAAAGTATCAATTTTGTATTCTTTTTCGACAATTTTTTCTTTAAATTTATTCCATTTTTCTTTTTCATTCTCATTAATATTAGTTTCATCACCAATAATAACAATTTTAACTTTTTCAATCAGAGAAAATTCTTCAATTAATCCCATAATATCTTCTATAGGAATATTTACACTTTTTCTTTCTAAATCATCCATTATTATAATAAGGTCTTTCTTTTTTAGTAATTCTGAATATTCTTCTAATAAGCTTTTATTATTTATAGTTGGAGAATTTATACTAATCCCTTTATAAGAAAATGACCCTTGAATTTTTTCTACGGATTTCATTACTTTCCTTTTTATACCTTTAAATCCCTTTAGTTGTTTCATAAATTCTTTTGAAAGAGAATTAACTATAGATTCAAATGAATTTTTCCCAAAAAGGCTAACATAAACAATATTGTCATTATGATTTTTTTTATATTCATTTGTATAAAAACTTTTTCCTATACCCCAAGCACCATTTATAAATATTTTTTTATAAGTATTATTATTATCAAGTTGTTCAAAAATATCACAAATTTGTTCTGATTTCATAGCAAACCTCCTTTAAAATATTATACCATATAAAAATAAATGATATTTACTTATTTCTTTATTATATTGCTTAATTTGTTATACATATAATCTAGTTAAAAGTATCATTAATTTTTGTTTCTAATTTTCTAATGAATTTGTTTTTACCAAAATTATTATCTCTTAACATTCATTGGTTAATCAATAACTCTATCACCTATATTATTCATGTCTTCAGTTAGATTAAATCTTGATTTGTCCCTTTATTTATTACTATATGTTCCATATGTCATCACTTTTCAAACAAACATGTGGTACTTCATGATAGAACTCTTTTTCAATACATTTATTAATAGTTGGTTCTATAACTGGTTGTTCCATCATTGGTTGATTACAACATCCACCACCAAATCCAAAAGCATTACCTATTTGACGATTGCAGCCACAGTTTCTATTAAATAACATTTAAAATCCCCCTTACCTAGTTTATCATATGAGGTAAGTCTATTTATGAATATGTTATTTGCCTTTAAACTCTATAATTCTTTTTAATCCATGTCATAATTATATTAACCACATAATCTACTTCTTTATCAGTTAGTATTTTATTCTTATCTATTTTGTGCCACTTCTCTAAGCATCCTCTACAACATGTAGCTGTTGCGTGTTGAGCTAAAAAGACTGGGTGTCCTCTCATTGGTGTTTGTTTTCCATCTACTAAGTTAGACACATCTTTTAATCTTTTATTGACAAAATCATAAGCATGACTTTCTATTTTATCTAGTCCTTTTTCTTTTATATATAAAATATCCTTTTCTTTCAAATGAAAACTAGATCTAAATTTTGATTTAGCTAATCTATCAAATATATCATTACTCATTTTATCACCTACTAAAAAAGAAAGTTAAACTTTCCTTTTAAAATGGCATTTTTAAACTACCATTTTGAAATTTTTTCATCATATCTTTCATTTGCTCAAATTGTTTTAGAAGTCTATTTACTTCTTCTACAGTTCTTCCACTACCTTTAGCAATTCTAACCTTACGACTTGCTTTAAGTACTTCTGGATGTCTTCTTTCATAAGGTGTCATGGAAAGAATAATTGCTTCTACATGAGCCATATCTTTAGGATCAATATGTACTTGATTTAATCCCATTTTTTTTGCTCCAGGAATCATTTTAAGTAGATTTTCTAAAGGTCCTAGTTTCTTTATTTGTTTTAATTGACTTAAGAAATCTTCTAAATCAAAATTACCTTTCTGCATTTTCTTAGCCGTTTTTAAAGCTTCTTCTTCATCTATTACTGACTCAGCCTTTTCTAACATTGTCATAATATCTCCCATACCTAAAATACGGGTTGCCATTCTTTCTGGATAAAATTCTTCTATTCCATCCATCTTTTCACTTACACCAACAAATTTAATTGGAACATTAGTTAAATGACGGATAGAAAGAGCCGCACCACCTCTAGTATCACCATCTAATTTTGTTAAGATGGCACCAGTTAAAGGAAGAGCCTCATTAAACCCTTCAATAACATTTATAGCATCTTGACCTGTCATACTATCAACTACTAATAGTATTTCATCGGGATGAATATTTTCATTAATACTTTTTAATTCATCCATAAGTTCAGTATCAATGTGTAAACGTCCTGCAGTATCTATTAAAACATAATCAAATTTATTTTCTTTAGCATAATTAATAGCATTCTTAGAAATCTCTACTGGATTACCTTTTCCTTCATTGTATACTTCGATATTTAATTCTTTACCAATTGTTTTTAATTGATCAATAGCAGCAGGTCTATAAACATCACAGGCAACCAAAAGAGGTTTCTTGTGATACTTCTTTCTAAGCATTAATCCAAGTTTACCTATCATTGTTGTTTTACCGGTACCTTGAAGACCAACAAGCATTAAAGTTGCTGGATTACCATTTAAATTTAAGTCAGCTTTTTCTCCCCCAAGTAGTTCAACAAGTTCATCTTTTAGAATCTTAACAAACACTTCCCCAGGTTTTAAGCTCTTAGCAACTTCTTCTCCTAAAGCTTTTTCTTTTACATTATTAACAAATTCTTTTACTACTTTATAGTTAACATCAGCTTCAAGTAAAGCTAATCTTATTTCTCTTACTACATCACTTATGTTATCTTCTGTTATTTTTCCATAACCTTTTATTTTATCGATAGCATTTTGTAATCTTTCTCCTAAACTTTCAAACATTTTATCACCACACCCATTATATAATATTTTTAAGCAAAATAAAAGAAAAGTTTGTTTTACTTTCCTTTTTCAGCCAATTTATTTAAACCTTCAATGCTTTCATTAAAGTTCCAAATATTTAATTGCCCTTTTGCTGGTATTGGATTAATTGGTTCTATGTCTTCAAGAAGCCATGCATATCTGCCTAGTTTATATTCTCCTAAGTTATATTCTGTTGGATTTTGTTTTATAAACTCTAAAAAATTTTCATCCATATAAACACAATCAACTAAATTACATCTACAAATAATATTACCATAATTCATATTCATATCTTTTATCAAATCCACTACAAAGTCATTTGTTAAAAACTCTTCAGCTAAACTCTTACCACTGGCATGTATAAATAACTCACCTCGATAATTAGTTTTCCAACTTCTTGTTTCTATTCTTTTTATTCCATTAGTTATTAAAGTAGCAAATGTTTCTTTAATGCTTATTACTTTCATTTGCAAGCCTCCTAACATATGTAAATATTGTATCACAAAACTTAGTAATTAGTTCATTTTATATTTTCTGACAAAAATATAAGTATTAACTTTTTACGAACAAAAAAAGAAGTTTCAAACTTCTTTTTCAAACAACATCCTCTTATTTAACTTTACTTAGTATTTCTTTTTTAAAATTTTTAAAGCATTTAAAATAGTAAGTAGTGTTACTCCTGTATCAGCAAATACTGCTAACCACATATTAGCAAGACCAAAGACACTTAGAAGTAAAATCAAGATTTTAACAGAGATTGAAAAAATTAAATTTTGTTTGATAACATTTTTAGTATATTTAGAAATTTTTATAGCTTGAGGTATTTTAGATAAATCATCAGATATTAAAACAATATCACTAGCTTCAATAGCTGAATCAGTTCCAACATTACCCATTGAAATACCTATGTCTGCTCTTTTTAAAACAGGAGCATCATTTATACCATCGCCAACAAATATTGTTATTTCGTTATTTTTAGCAATTTTTTCAAAACTATTAAACTTATCTGTTGGTAACATTTCATATTTAATTTTATCTATTTCTAATTTTTTACCGATGGTTAACGCTACTTCTTTTTTATCTCCGGTAAACATATAAGTTTTTACACCAAATCTTTTTAACTCAGATATGACTTCTTTAGCATTATCTTTAATTCCATCATTTATAAATATAGACGCGATATGTTTACCATTGATATTTAAGTGTAATAAAGCTTCTTCTTCACAATTACACAAAACTTTATTACCAATAGAAATATGTTTATTATTTAAATCAAAAGTAATTCCTTTACCTTCTATTTCTTTATAATTTTTTACATCTTTATTACTTACTTTTTTAGTACTTAAATTCATAATTGATTTAGCGATAGGATGATTAGATAATGATTCACCTTTTACTAAGATATCAATTACTTCATTCTCACTATAATCTTTATCTAAAATTTCTATCTTTGAAACACTGAATGAGCCATTTGTTAGTGTTCCTGTTTTATCAAAGATAATGTTTTTAGCATTACTTAAATTGTCTAAGTAGTTACTACCTTTTATTAAAATACCTTCTTTACTTGATACACCTATTCCCATAAAGTATGAAAGAGGTATTGAAATTGCAATAGCGCAAGGACAAGATATAACTAAGAAAGTTAAAGCACGATATATACTATCTGTTAGGGATACTCCAAATAAAGGTAAAAAGATAATTATTAAAATAGCTAAGATAACAACTATTGGAGTATATACTTTACTAACTTTTGTAACAATTGTTTCAGTTTTTGTTTTCTTATCAGTAGCGCTTTCTAGTAAATCTAATATTTTAGCAACTGTAGAATCTTCAAACAATGAAGTTGCTTTTATTTCTATAACATCATCTAGATTTATACATCCAGATAATACTTGATCATTTCTAGTTTTTAAAACTGGTTCTGCTTCACCGGTAAGAGCAGCTGTATCTAGTTTGGTCTTACCTTTAACAATAATACCATCAACAGGTATTTTTTCACCCTTTTTAACAACTAAAATATCACCAAGTTCTATTTTTTCAACATCAATTTTTCTAACACTACTTTTATATTTTTTATTAGCATATGGTTGTTTTATATCAAGTAAACTTTTTATAGACTGACGTGATTTATTAATAGCACGTTCTTCTAATATTTTACCAATACTATATAAAACAATTACCATCATACCTTCTAGTACTTCACCTACAAGTAAAGCTCCAATACAAGATATAGTAATTAAAAAGTTCTCATTGATAGTTTTACTTTTAACAATTAATTTTATAGCATTTATTGTTGTTCTATAAAGAAGCAAGCTATAAGAAACAACATATAGTACTATTTTAATCAACTGAGGTAGCTTTAGGAAATATCCAGCTAAACCTACTAATAAACCAATTACCATAATAGATAAATGAAACTCTTTTTTTACTTCTATTTCTTCTTTTGAAACACTAGCATCAGGTTCTATTTTTTTTATCAAACTATTTAATTCTTTTATAGTAAAATCTTTATCTGATTCGTATGATAATTTTGATGTATTAAAGTTAACAACAACATTATGAAAATCAGTATGTTTATTTAGTGATTCTTCTATTTCTCTTGCACAATTAGCGCAATCAAGATTATTTATATTATATTTATATTTTGTCATATTATCACCCTTTATATTATAATACAATTTGGAAAAAGAATGAATACTATTCATTCCCTTTCAAACTACTAACCATATCTATTTTATTTATTTTTTTAGCTAAAAGCTTAGATACTATATACGCAACTAAGAATGTTCCTATGGTTGCAATTAAATATGTACTAATATTAATATGAACATTAAAATCAAAATTATCATCTAAGCATTGTTTAAATAACCACGAAGTTAAGAAATATCCAGATGGAAGACCAATAATAATAGATGCGAACGCTATCCAAATATTTTGTTCAACAAATATTTTTTTAATACGTTTATCTTTAAATCCAAGTACTTTCAAAGTTGCAAATTGATATTGTTTTTCACTATAGGATAAAATACCCATGTTATAAATAATAACTGCCCCTAATAATACAGCAAAACAAATAATTAAAGTAATCATCGTTTTCATCATCGATAGCATTGATTCCATACTAGTTTTTAAAGAAGCAATATCTTGGACTACTTCTACACCTTTAATTTCTTTTATATTTTCTAAATTACTATTAGTATATAAAGAATCAGGTTGATATGAAAGATTTAAGCTTTCCATATATTCACGAGTCATAGTTAAATTTTGATTTTGTGGGTCTTTATTAAAACCAACTATTTCTGATTCGTAGTATGTTTGATCACCATAAATGTGCCAGCTTATTTTATCACCAATCTTATATCCTTCTGTTTCAGCTAATTTACTTGTTACATAAATACCATCCTTAGAATCAATATTTATGAATTGATCTTTTTTATTTTGGAATCTAACCATATCTTTAGCATCAGTAACAAATATTGTATTAGCTTTTCTTTCACCATTTGTATCTTTTATTTCAATTCCTAAAGTTTCACTTGTCGCATTACCATACTCATTTTCTAAACTTTCTAGTTCTTCACTTTTAATATCCCTTTTTAAAGTAAGTTTATAATCAAAATTATACAAATCATCAAATTGTAATTTTATAAAATGATTCATACTATTAAGCATACCAAATGCACAAACAATTAATGTACAACAACCAACGATTCCAACTACTCCTGTTATTGTTCTAAACTTATTTCTAATAACATCTCTTAAATTCCATTTGCTAGAAAAACTTAACTTTTTAAATATACCTTTAGTTGTAATATTTAAACTACCATTTTTTACTTTAGGAAGTTCGGTACGAAGAGTTTCAGCAGGATTTTTACGTAATGATTTATAACAAGTTAAATAAGTTATAAATGAAACAACAATAATTACTAAAGCCGCTACTACGTAACTAGAATTATTAATGATTGGTACTCCATTAGGGACTTCAAAGAATGACATTTCTAAACCTAGGAAGACTGAACCAATAAAATATCTACCAAGTAAAATACCACATATTGAAGCAAGTAATGACACAAAGAATCCATAACCTACATAATGTAATAATATTTTAGATTTTTTAAATCCTAGAGCTTTTAAAGTTCCAATTTGAATTTTTTGTTTCTTTACAACTCTAGTCATAGTTGTGATAACAGAAAGTAAAGCGATAAATAAGAATAATCCAGAGAATATTCCAACATAGGATGCTCCCTCATCAATTTCCCCTTGATACATCAAGTAAGAAGCTGTATCTTCTATTTTAACAATAGCTAAAGCACTCTTTACATTATCCTCAATATCATTCTTGACACTATTAACATTGTCTTTACTATTTACATCAACCATAATGTAGTTATAAGGAATATATTTTTTATGATCAAAATCTGGAACATAAGTATTAAATACTTCTTCATTATCAATATTTAATTTTCTCATAGCCATACTTTTGATATATTCTTCTGGTATCTCATTACTTGATAAATAAACAAATCCAAATACTTTACGATTAGGGATTAATTCAGATTCATCTTTAACATCATATATATGATCTGGAACATTGATTAAACCTAATATTTTTTCTTCTAAAGTAAATGTATCATATTTTATTTTTAAAGTATCACCAACATGTAAATTATTTTCTTTGGCGTAGAAGTTATCTACCCAAACACCTTTTTTGTTTACATCAAATTCTTCACCATCAAAAACATAAAACTTAGAAATATTGTTTGATTCAATGAAACTGATTAAATATGTTTTATCTTTGTCATCACCATCTATACCAGTAACAACTAATTTTCTTTCAGCGTCATTTACATTATCTAGTGATTTTATTTTATCTAAATCATCACTAGTAAAATTTTCTCCTAAAACATTAAGATCTTGCAAATTATTTTCTTGATAAAACTTATCAGCAGCATTTGTCATACCATCCATATATGATTCGATTCCTACATAAACCATTACGCCAATCAATATCATCAAGAAAATAGTTATAAATTGTGATTTATTTTGCAATATATCACGTAACATTTTGTGTTTTAACATATTACCACACAACCTCGTCTATTGCTTTTGGATGTTTATTTATTTCATTACTTTCAACTTTACCATTTTTAAGTCTAATAACACGGTCAGCAATCTCAGCGATTAAAGAATTGTGAGTAACTATAACAACAGTATTTTCACCATTATTGGCATCACATTGTTCTTTTAATAATTTTAATACTTCAACACCGGTTTTAGAATCAAGAGCTCCAGTTGGTTCATCACATAAAAGAAGTAATGGGTCTTTTGCAAT
Source organism: uncultured Bacilli bacterium (assembly GCA_934120265.1). Lineage (GTDB taxonomy): Bacteria > Bacillota_I > Bacilli_A > RF39 > UBA660 > SIG204. The sequence continues at coordinate 23,558 of CAKOTU010000001.1, read as the reverse complement.
AGCTCTAGCGATAGATACTCTTTGCTGTTCTCCACCAGACAATTGGTTAGGGAACTTTTTAGCATGTTTATCTAATCCAACACTTTTTAATACTTCTTTAGCATTCTTTGGCTTTTTTACAATGTCATTAACAATCTTCACGTTTTCTAAAACTGTTAAGGTTGGTAAAATATTATAAAATTGAAAAATAAAACCAACATTTTCAGCACGATAATCAGTTAATTCACTATCAGAGTAGTCAGAAATTACTTCATCCCCTACTTTAATTTTTCCACTAGTAACTTTATCCATACCACCTAGTAAATTTAAAAGAGTTGATTTTCCTGCTCCACTTGGTCCTAAAATAACAACGAATTCTCCTTTGTTAATTGAAAAGTTAACACCATCTAAAGCATTAAATTTCTTTTCTCCTACTATATATGTTTTTTTAACGTTTTTAAAAGTAATTAATTCTTCCATAATTCATCTTCTTTCTAAATGTGATATTTTTCTCACATTTTCATTATACTCACATTATATTAATAAGTCAATAAAATATGACAAATTTATCATATTGAAAAATGAATTTTAAAGATGTATAATGTTAATGGATGTGATACTATGGCAGAAACTAGAATTCCTACACAAAAAAGATCAATAGAAAAAAGAAATCGTATAGTTGAAAAGGGATTTGAACTAATGTGTGAATATGGATATTATAATACCAATACAACCGATATTGCTAAATACGCTGGTGTATCAACAGGAATTATATATCAATACTTTACTGACAAAAAGGAAATATTTATCGAAGGTATAAAAGATTATTCCGATAATATAATGTTTCCTATTTTAAATGTACTAAAAAACAATGATATTAAGATTGATAACCTAGAACATATATTAGATGAAATGCTTGATATATTCATAAAGAAGCATACTTTATCTAAAAAGGCTCACGAAGAAATGATTGCCCTTTCTCATTTAGATGAGGAGATTGCAGAAATTTTCCACAACAAAGAATTAATGACAACCAAAAAAATAGTTGATGTTTTAAAAGATAACGGGATTAAAACAGCTAATTTAGATGAAAAAGTTCATATTATAATTGGTATGGTGGAAAACTATTGTCACGAAATTGTATATCATCACCATAAATCTTTAAATTATAAAGTTATGAAAGAAGAAGTTATAAAAATAATAAGCACTATTCTTAAAGGATAGTACTTTTCTTTATAGCATACTAATAATTTTATTATAACAATTTGATATCATTATTTTATTTGTATCATCTATAGAAAAATGTTTCATGAGTAATACTTTTACTTCACTTGCAATATTGCCATAGTTAAATATAGGAGATTCTAAATAATATTTATCATAATCACCCATAAAACGCATATCATCGGTTGATAACATTACATTATCAACACCTATCAAATTAGAAACATGAATAATATGTTCTAAATAATTATCTTTATAATTATTATTACTTACAAAATTTTTATTAGAAAATATACCAATCAAACCGCCTACTTCTTTTAATGTTAGAATTTGATTATCTGTTAAATTTCGTGATCTATTATATAATTTTCTAGAGTTAGAATGACTAGCATAACATATAACTTTATGTCCTTGCTTCTGGTTTTCTTTTATAACATCTATCATATCATAAAATGTTTTATCATTAGCGTGTGACATATCTATTCCCATACCAAGAGATATAGCTTTATTTAAAAACTCTACACCTTCACTTGTCAGTCCATCACTTGTTCTATTACCCGAACCATACCTATTTTTTTCGTTCCAAACAAGAATTATTGCTCTAAGGCCATTATTATATAAAGGTTCTAAATCTTCAATTTTTAAATAATCACAGCCCTCTATACTATAAATAAAGTTAATACTAGGTAAATAGTTTTCAAGTATAGTTTTAGCTATTTTAAACATTTCTAATATACTAACATCTTGATTATAATAATTTTTATGTAGTTCAATTATCATTTCTTCCTTTGACATAAAATATAAATTAGCAAATATATAATTTACACCACTATTTTTTATTTCTTTAGAAATTTTTTCTAGCTCTTGATAATCATTTTTTAAATAACATATATACGCAACTGTTAACAAATCATAATGAGTATCTACCATTTTACACCTCTTTTATAATATATTTTTAAACATCAAAAAAAGCACTACTTTGGTAGTGCTTCTTCGTTATTTAGTTAAATTATAAGTATCTCTTACAATCATTATTTCTTCATCAGTAGGCAATACTCTTACTTCTACTTTTGAATCTTTAGTGCTAATAACACCTTCATGAATATCTTTAAATGAAGCAATTTTATCATTTATTTCTTCATTTACATAGATACCAATAGGATTTAATCTATCAAGTACTTCTTTTCTAACACCAGATCCATTCTCACCAACACCAGCAGTGAAAACAATTGAATCTACTTTACCATTTAATTCAAGGTAATATTCAGCAATGTATTTAGCAATTCTATCACAGTACATATCGTATGCTAATACAGCATTTTCATTACCTTCTGCAACAAGTGCTTCTACATCACGGCAATCTGCTTGTCCAGCGACTCCTAAGAAACCACTTTGTTTATTTAAAACGTTAGTAACTTCTTCTACTGACATATTTGCTTCTTTACAAACATATTCAAGAATTGAAGGATCAATAGCACCACTACGAGTACCCATCATTAATCCATCTAATGGAGTAATGCCCATTGTTGTATTATAACATTTACCATCTTTAATAGCAGCAATACTTGCACCACTACCAATATGACATACAATTAAATTTACATCTTCTTTTCCTAATTCTTGTTTCACTACTTCTGTAATATATTTATGACTTGTTCCGTGGAAACCATATTTACGTACACCATATTTTTCATACCAAGAAAGTGGTACTGGGTAAATATAATTTCTCTTTGGCATTGTTTGATGGAATGCTGTATCAAATACTGCTACCATAGGAACATTAGGCAATACTTTTCTAAATGCTTCGATGCCGGCTAAGTTACCTGGTAAGTGAAGTGGTCCAAGTGGAATTAATGACTTAATTTTTTCAATTACTTCATCTGTTACAATAGCAGATTCTTTAAAGAATTCTCCACCATGTAAAACACGATGACCAATTCTTTCAATTTCATCTAAGCTTTTTACAATATTGTGTTTAAATAATTCTTCAATTAAAACATCTACAGCTTCTGTATGATTTGCAAGTGGACGTGATGTTTTTATTTTTTCACCATTAACTTTAACAGTCCAAAAGCAGTCTGGTAGTCCTATTTTTTCAACATACCCACTAATTAATACTTTTTCTTCTGGCATTTCATACATTTGAAATTTTAATGATGAACTACCACAGTTTACTGATAATATTTTCATTTCTAATCCTCCAATTCATATCTTTCAACTGAACAATTTGTTGATTCGTATCCCATTAAATCTCCATCTTCAGGAATACCATTAAAATAATAATATAAGATACGACATATACCACTATGAGTAACTAGTAATACTGTTTTATCTTTATATTTAGTTTTGATTTCATTTATTAGACTGTCAACGCGATCATAAATATGTTGGACACACTCAGCTCTTTCATATTGCTTATTTAATTTTATATTCCAGTAATCTTTAAGATTTATTTCATATCTTGATTTACCCTGGAATTCACCATGATCACGACTTAACAATCTATCATCAGTTATAATAATTGTATCATCATCTGCGACTATAAGTGCAGTTTCTAAAGTTCTTTGTTTAGGAGAACTTATTATTAAATCAATTTGAACACCCTTTAATTTTTCTTTTGCTTCTTTGGCTTGAAGTTTACCTTTTTCATCTAATACTGTATCCATATTTCCTTGCATTATGGATCTAGTATTTTCAGCAGTTTCTCCATGCCTAACAACGTATAAATACATTACTTACTTCTTTCCTTCATAGTTGGGAATAAAATTACATCACGGATAGAATCACTTTCAGTAAATAACATACATAGTCTATCTATTCCATAACCAATACCACCTGCAGGAGGCATTCCATACTCTAAAGCTTCAATGAAATCCATATCGATATCGTTAGCTTCATCATTTCCCAAATCTCTTTCTTTTAGTTGGTCTTCAAATCTTTCTAATTGATCAATAGGATCATTTAATTCAGTGTAAGCATTAGCAAACTCTTTTCCACCTATAAACAATTCAAATCTATCTACAAAACGTGGATCTTTTGGATTTCTCTTTGTAAGTGGGGAAATTTCTACTGGATGACCATATAAGAATGTTGGTTGAATTAATGTTTCTTCTACATATTTTTCAAAGAAAGCATTAATAATATGTCCAACTGTGAAGTGATCTTCTACTTCAATATCATGTTCTTTAGCAAGTGCTTTAGCTTCTTCTAAAGTCATCTCTTTACTAAAATCAATACTAGTTTGTTCTTTTATAGCATCTACCATGCTAATTCTTTTCCATGTGCCATCTAGATTTATTTCATCACCACACCAGTTATAGACCATTTTACCCATAACATCTGTAGCAATCTTTTTATACATATTTTCTGTTAAGTCCATCATACCCTCTAAATCTGAGTATGCTAGGTATGCTTCCATTAGAGTAAATTCTGGATTATGTTTTGGATCCATTCCTTCATTTCTAAATGTTCTACCAATTTCATAAACTGCTTCCATACCACCAACTAATAATCTTTTTAGAGGTAACTCTAAAGCTATACGTAAATACATATCTAAATCTTGTGTATTATGATGTGTAACAAAAGGACGAGCAGATGCTCCTGTAAGAAGTGTTGTTAAAACTGGTGTTTCAACTTCAACAAATCCTTGACTATCCATAAAGTTTTGAATACATCTAATAATCTTTGGACGAGTGAAGGCAACACGCTTAGAATCTTCGTTCATAATTAAATCTACATATCTTCTTCTATATCTTTCTTCGATATCAGTTAAACCATGGAATTTTTCAGGAAGTGGTTTTAATGCTTTTACTAAATGAGTATATTTTAAACATTTAATAGTTACTTCTCCGGTTTTAGTCTTCATAACTTTTCCATATACTCCAACAATATCACCTAAGTCAGCACTTTTAAATAAATTATAAGTATCTTCTCCAACATCATTTATAGAAATATAAATTTGAATTTTTCCTTTTTTATCTTGAATTGAGAAGAAAGATGCTTTACCCATTTTTCTAATAAACATAATACGACCTGCTACAGTAACTGTATCATTCATATTTTCAAAAGCATCATGTTCTACATCTTTATATTTTTCTTTAATATCTTCTGAATAGTCAGTACGCTCAAATCTATGTCCAAATGGATCAAGACCTAACTCTCTTAAATTTTCTGCTTTTTGTCTTCTAACTAATTCTTGCTCAGTTAATTCTCTCATTATTTCACCTCTAAATTTTCATCTACTACTAAAGTCTTACAAACAATGTCATGTAAAGCTTTTTTGTCTTTTCTATATAATATCATAAAAATGCTTGTAATTACTAGTAAAAATTGAACAAAACTTAAAATTGATATTGTTATAAAATAAGAGATATCTTTAATTAAAAAGATAAGTGCTAACTCAATAAATGTCATAGCAATCCCATTAGCTAGTAAACTTCTCAAGGCTAAATCATTAATAGTTAATTTATCATCTTCTTTAACAATTTTTATTTTCATCATCTTTTTACCTATTGTTTGACCATTGTAATAATAAGGTAAAATAACAAAATAACCAATCATTAATATTAAGCTAAATAAATTTTGTAAAAACATTTCTTTATTTATTAAATATTCAATAGATGAATATTGATTAAAATATTCTTTCATTGTTATAGTTTTGTTGATAAAATTTTCACTTATTGTATTAAGTTGATTATTTAAATTAATTAAATTATTACTTTCTTTGATAAACATTGTTAAAACTGAAAAAATTAATGATACTATAATAGCATCTAAAATATACGCTACAAGCCTTTTACCAAAATTACTCTTATTCATATTTGCCTCCCTTAAAATTATCTAAAATATTAAATAATTCTTCCTTTGTTTTTATTTTACTTAATTCACTTCGTATCTTACTGGCATTTTCTACTCCCTTAAAATACCACGCAGCATGACTACGCATTTCTAGAAGCGCTACTTTTTCAGGTTTGATTTCTAAAAGATAATTTACGTGTTTTTTTATCATATCTATTTTATCTTCTAAAGAAACACTACTAGGTTCCTTACCATTTTCTAAGTATTCAACCGTTTCTTTTATTAACCACGGATTACCTAGTACTCCTCTTCCTATCATAACAGCATCACAACCTGTTTCATCAAGCATTCTTTTTGCATCATAACAACTAGTTATGTCACCATTACCGATTACTGGAATCGATACATTTTCTTTTACTTCTTTTATTATATTCCAATTAGCTTTACCAGTATAACCTTGACTTCTAGTCCTTGGATGAACAGTAATTGCACTCGCACCAGCACGCTCAATAATTTGCGCTATTTCAACAGCATTAATACTTTTTTCATCCCAACCACTTCTTATTTTTACAGTAACTGGAACAGGAACAGCATCCACTACTGCTTTTACTATTTCATATACTTTATCTGGATTTTTTAAAAGAGCACTTCCTGCTTGAGCACGAACAGCAACCTTAGGTACTGGGCATCCCATATTTATATCTATAATATCTGGTTTCATGTGTTCATATATATACTTAGCAGACGTAATAAACGATTCTTTATCACTACCAAATATTTGCTGAGAAATAGGTCTTTCAAAATCAGTCATGTAAAGCATTTCAATTGTTTTCTCATTACCAAAACTTATGGCTTTATCACTAACCATTTCAGCCTCAATAAGACCACAACCCATCTCTTTAATAATTCTACGATAAGCACTGTTACATATGCCCGCCATAGGTGCTAACACAACTTGATTTTTAATTTCAATATTACCTATTTTCCATTTCATATATTTCACCTAAACTTGTAATAATTCCCGTATTAATTATACTATAAATAATCTAAATAAGAAAGTAATTTAATTTATATAAAAGAAATTACAAAAAAGATGCTTAATTGCATCTTCTATTTCTTTATTAAACTTACTCCTGTCATATCTTTTGGTTTTTTGATATTTAAAAGTTCTAGCATTGTTGGAACAACATCACACAACGAACCTTTTTCCAATTCTAATCCTTCTTTTGTTATGATAAGTGGAACTAAACTAGTTGAATGAGTAGTAACTGGTTTATCATTTTCATCCAACATATAATCACAATTACCGTGATCAGCAATTATAACCATTGTTCCATCTAATTCTTTTACTTTATTATAAAGTTTACCTAAACAATCATCTAAGGCTTCTACCGCTTTTACAGTGGCATCATAAACGCCAGTATGTCCAACCATATCACCATTAGCATAGTTCAAAATTACTATGTCATAATCATTTAACTTTGATATTAAAGTATCTGTAATTTCATATGCACTCATTTCTGGTTTTAAATCATATGTTGGAACTTTAGGTGATGGTATTAAAATACGATCACAATTTTTTAACTTCATTTCTTTTCCACCATCAAAGAAATAAGTAACATGGGCATACTTTTCAGTTTCAGCTATTCTAAGTTGTTTTAGTCCTAATTTTGAAATATATTCTCCAAAAGTATTTTTTAATTGTGGCATTTCAAAAGCATTTTTAAATATTACTTCATCACTTACTGGTAACATTGTTACTAATTTAATATTATGAAGATGTGTATGTTCAAAAGACTTATTTTCTTTATTAGTTAAAGCACCAAATAATTCTCTTAATCTATCTGCACGATAATTAAAAGTTATTAGTCCATCTCCATCTTCAATTATTCCTTGTTTATTTATAATAGCTGGAACGATAAATTCATCTCCAATATTTTTTTCATAATTTTTTTGCATAGCTTCTTCAAAAGAATAATATGTTTCTCCTATTCCATCTACTATAGCTTGATATGCTTTATCAATCCTATCCCAGTTATTATCTCTATCCATAGCATAATAACGTCCAGAAATAGTTGCTAATTCACCAATACCAACTTCATTTATTTTTTCTTGAAGTTGTCTTAAAAATTCAATACCTGAATCTGGCTTAGTATCTCTTCCATCAGTAAAAGCATGAATATACACTTTATTTACTCCATATAGTTTACACATGTCAAGTAGAGCAAATAAATGACTTATTTGAGAGTGCACACCACCATTACTTACAAGGCCTAAAAGGTGTAAACTACTTTGATTTTTTTTGACATGTCTAAATACTTTTAATATTTCTTTATTATCAAAAAATGTTCTATCATTTATCTTACTAGTTATTAATTGCTGAGGTTGATAAACTACGCGTCCTGATCCAATATTTAGATGACCTACTTCACTATTACCCATTTGACCAGCAGGTAGCCCAACAAACTCTCCACTAGCATTTAACAAAGAATGTGGAAAATTTCTACTTAAATAATCAAAATTAGGCTTACTAGCATTCATGAATGCATTACCGTGTAGTTCTTTTCTTATTCCAACTCCATCTAAAATACATAGTACTAATGGTTTCATAGCATCATCTCCTATTTTTATTATAGACTAAAAAAAAAAAGAAAACAATTATTTAATCAAATTAATTGCTTTTTTTACATATTGAGGGTAATCATTAGTTAAAGTAATACCATCTTCTATAACTTCAAAATTAAATTCTTTAGATGTCATTATTTCTCCATCAATGTTACATAATAATTCCTCATCAGATATTATACTTAATTTTTTTGCCATATAATGATTTATCATTGGATCATCTATATGTTTTTCCATAAGTGCTTTTAATATAAATTTTATTATTTGTCTGTCTTTTAATTCGGGAACACTTATTATATTTAAATAATTACTACTTAAATCATATTTGGGGTTAATTGGTACACCGTTGCCATAATATTTACCATTACCAATAACAAGAACTGTAGATTTATCTTTTTCTCCATTAATTGTATACTCTATAGATCTATTATCTTTAATAATACTTAAAATAGCTCTAAAATATATTAACGTTTTTTTATAATTTTCTTTTAAATAATTTGCTCTATCAGCGATTCTAGCATCAAGTCCTAAAGATGCTATATTGATAAATTTGCGCCCGTTTACAACTCCTAAATTTATTTTTCTATCACCTTTTATCTTACTACTAACACGGTAAAAATCATTACCAGATCCTATAGGTATTATCCCAAGTCTAGTGCCACTATCAACACTATTTATTACATCGTTTAATGTTCCGTCTCCACCTACAGAATATACAGTTAAATTAGGATTATCTTTTAGGCGACAAGAAATATCTCTTTTAGTTATTTCTTTATTTTCACTGGTGCACATCCAACTTAAATTATCTTCTTCTTTTGATTCATAAGCAAAACGAAGAATTCTGTTAAAAATTTGCAATCCCTTTTTTTTACCCGCTTTAGGATTTACAACAAATAAATATTTAGAATTATCCATAATTTATTTCTCCCCCTAAAACAAATTATAACACATTTTTATTCTAAACACTACCAACTTTATAATAATCTAATCTTAATTTATCAGCAATTGTTACAATAAATTCAGAATTAGTTGGTTTAGCTTTATCTATATCAACGCTATGACCAAATATCTCTTCCATCAAATCCCAACTACCACGATTCCAGCTAACTTCAATTGCGTGTCTTATTGCTCTTTCTACACGTGAAACTGTTGTATCAAATTTTGTGGCTAGTTCTGGATACAATTCCTTTGTTATTCCACCAATCGTTTCTGGATGATCAAAAATTATTCCTATACCTTCACGAATATATTGATATCCTTTGATATGTGATGGAATTCCTAATTCGTGTAATATTTTTGTTATTGATACTTGTAAATTACTATTATAAAAATCTATTTCTTTTTTAGTATTGGTTTTTGTTTTAACAGTATCTAATATTCTTTTTTCTAAATCAGCTAGTTCAAATGGTTTTAAAATAAAATAATTTACTCCAAACTCTGCGACTTCTTTAATTACTTCACTAGCATTATAGCTAGTTTCCACTATAACTTTTTTATTTATGCCCCTCTTTTGCATTTCTTCTAGAACATATAATCCGTCTTTTTTAGGCATAATTAAATCAAGTAATATTATGTCATAATCGTTTTGTCTTTCTTCTATAATTTTTATTCCTTCTGCACCATCATAAGCAGTAATGTCTAATGAAATATTTTCATTAGTACTAAAATATTCTTGAACCATTTTAACTAAGTTCACGTTATCATCTATCATTAATAATTTTATTTTTTCCATATTTGTTCTCCTATCTATTCATATGTTTTTATTATACTACTAAAGGTTTGATTTGTGCTAGAACGAAAAATAGCTAGTTTTGTCGAATTTTGTCGAAAAAAATAAAAAGAAGTTATTCATGATCAATAACTTCTAAAATTTTCATAAATTCTGAGGCAACTGTTGAGCTAGATCCTATCATAATTCCATCTAAACACTCAATTTTTTTTATCTTTTCGATGTTGTTTGAATTAATACTACCTCCATATATAACTTTGATATCAATGCCATATATTTTTTTTATTAATTCTTTTATATATTTGACAGTATTTTTTATCTCTGCCATTGTTGGGATTCTCTTACTTCCAACAGCCCATATTGGTTCATAAGATATAATTATTTTTGAGATATCTTCTTTATTTACATTTTCTAAGCAAGATACTAGCTTGCTTTTTAAAACCTTATTTGTTTTCAATAAATTCTTTTCCTCATTTGTTTCGCCAACACATAGAATGGGGGTCATATTATTTTTAAGTAGACTATTTATTTTTCTACTAATTGAATCATTGTCTTCATAATAATTAATTCTTCTTTCACTATGACCAACTAATGAATATTTTATTCCTAGCGATGCAGCCTGACGAGCAGAAACTTCACCAGTATAATTACCGTTATTTTCTTCACATACATTTTGCATACCAATACTAAAGCGATGTTTTAAGAAATAAGGAACATAAATAGCAGAAGGACAAATAATAATATTTGAGTTATTAATCTTTCCAACAATGCTTTTTAAATACTCACTAACTTCTGTCGCATCCATATCCATTTTTAGATTTGCAACAACTAATTTTTTATTTTCCATCTGTCGTCTCCTTTTTTCCTATATTTAACATTATACCACCAATTATCATTCCTAAATAATAAGTAATAAACCTCCAAATTATCATTAAAGCAGTTAATTTACTACCTTCTATGAAATTACCAAAGAATGAAACAAAAGCATATTCTAGTCCTCCAGTTCCACCTGGAAGTGGAACAAAAGAACCTGCAACCATAACATAGGCAGTTGCTACTATAGATAATCCTAAATTTATACTATAGTAATCTCCCATACCAAACAACAATGTTACTGGTATAGAATATAAGCTTATAAGGCCTAATAATTGATATAAAATTGCTAGTAATAACATTTTTTTATCTTGTAGTAATAAATAAGTTCCTTGTTGAAACTGATCTATACTATCATTTAATTTTTTGCTTGCTTTCTCTTTGTTTTTGATTATTTTTAATTTATAACCAATATTAATTACAAATTTAATTATTTTTTTATTCATTTTTTTAGTGATTGTAATCGCAAATAGAAATGCTGCAATCGCAATATTAACAGTAAAACCAACTATTACTAATATTTTCAAAAAATCAATTTTCGTAAATAAACCAAGTGCCTTATTAAATATGATAGCAACAAAGCCAAGTAAAACAAGAGCAAATTGGTAACACACAAACGTTTGAATTGAAACGTTAGTACTATCTACTAAAGTCAGTCCTGACTTTTTTAATGCATAAATTTGATATGGTTGACCTCCTGAAGATGAAGGTGTTATGCCATTAAAAAATTGTGTTACAACATTTAATTTAAATATCTTTCCTATTTTTATTTTATCATTAAATTTATTAGTTATAAGTTTCATTGCTAACGATGAAAATAACCAATAACCAACTAGTAATAAAATAGCAACAAAAAGCCACAAAAAGTTCATGTTTTTAATTTGCTCTAGTGTTTCAAAAAAATTATCTTTGAGTGAAAAAAATAATACAATACCTGTTAATACAATTAAAAACGCAAAACTTATTTTTTTATTTTGTAAGAGTTTTTTCATATTTGACTATTCCTATTTTTTTCATTTTACCATGAATCATATTCATTGTATACACTGTAAAAAGCGGTACAATAAGTCTATTTTTCATTTATTATATCAATTCCCGGTAAAACTTTTCCTTCCATTAATTCTAAGGAAGCTCCTCCACCTGTAGAAATGTGCGTAAAACTATCTTTATATCCTAATGATATTACTGCGGCAGCGGTATCTCCTCCACCAATTATAACACTAGAATTTAGTTTTGACAAAAATTCACATAACTTTTTAGTGCCATCTTGATAATTTTTTAGTTCACACATACCAACAGGGCCATTCCATATCACTGTTTTACATTCACTTAAATATTCACAAAATAACTTAACAGTATTAAAACCAATATCTAGTCCTATATCATCCGATTTTAAATCTGTAATAAATTTATTTTCAAATTCTGATTCTTCATCTATCTTTTTACTGCAAACAGTATCAATTGGTAAAATTATTTTATCAGGATACTTATTCATCATTTCTTTACAAAATGAAATATTTTCTTCATCTAATATTGATTTACCTATTTCTATATCTTTAGCCTTTAAAAATGTAAAAGCCATTCCACCACCAATTAATATGTAATCAGCTTTAGTAACAAGATTTTCTATTACTTTTATTTTATCATTAACTTTAGAACCACCAAGAATAACAGCAAAAGGTCTGCTAGGGTTTTCTAATGTTTTTCCCAAAACATTTAATTCTTTTTCTACTAAAAATCCTATACCACTTGGAAGATGTGACGCTATACCCACATTAGAAGCATGAGCTCTATGACAAGTACCAAAAGCATCATTAATAAATATGTCACCTAGTGATGCCCAGTACTTTCCGAGTTCTAAATCATTTCCACTTTCTTTTTTACCATCAACATCTTCATATCTAGTATTTTCCATAAGTAATACATCTTGAGATTTCATGTTATTAATTGCTGACTCTAGCTTTTCACCACGAGTTACGTCAACAAAAATAACAGGCTTTTTCAATAATTCACTTAGTCTATCACTTACAACTTTTAAAGATTTATCCTTTTTATCTTCTTCTGTCTTTACTCTTCCTAGATGAGACATTAATATTACTTTAGCATTATTATCCATAGCATATTTAATAGTTTCTAGGCTTTCTTTAATTCGATTATCGTCAGTTATTTTTCCATCTTTGATGGGAACATTAAAATCACATCTAATAATTACTTTTTTATTATTTAAATCATAATCTCTTATTGTTTTTTTCATATTATTCCCCAAATCTCTCTTTATCAAGATTATATAAAGTTTGTACTTCATCACTAGATAAAGCTCTATTATAGATTAATAGATTATTTATTTTTAAATCATATAGTTTTGGTCTTAACTGTATTCTATTATAAACTATAGTACTTAAACTTAAGCCTGTTTTTGATGATAAATTATTTGCTAATTTACCATTAACATATACTCTTCTTGTTGTTAAGCCTTCTTGAACAAATGTGATAGTATAATTTTTATTTTTTTCTAAAGAAGTTGAATTTAAAACTGTGTTATTTCCACTACCATAAAGCAAGAAAACTGATTTTCTAAAAGCAAACTGTGTTATCGTCTCACTGTTTGTTGAACTATCATAATTATTTAGATATAAAGGCCAAGTATAACAACTACCACAGCTTCCTAATTCATCTAAACTTTTAACATTAAAACTAACAGTAATACTATCTGTAGAATACTTTTTATTTAAATCTATAACGGGAGCAGTCTGGTTTTCAAACAACATTCCATCTTCCGTCCAAGTCACATTACTTCCTAAATCATAGTCTACCTCATTTGTATTATTTATAAACTTACTTCCTCCGGTATACTTAACTGCATCATAGTGTATTATCAAATCTTCTTTATTATAATCTGAAATATTATTATAATATTCTTGAACTTCAAACGAATATGTACTATCTATATTTTGTGTAACTTTAATCCTTGTATCTCTTGATATCTTTTTATCATTATTAGGATTTGTTATAACGTCTTTTACATACCCAGCGTCAATGATATCACCCAAGCTAAAATACGTCACGTCATTATTAAAAGTGACATTCTTTTTTTGTAATTGATCAACTAAATAATTTTCTGAAACTAATTTTAAATTATTTATATAGTTATCATATTTCTTTTGTTCATTTCTTTTTAATGTTTTAGTCATTGATGGCAACGCTATTAACATGATTAATGCTAGAATAGTTATAATTCCAATCATTTCAATTAGTGTAAACGCTCTTTTATTTTTCATAATTATCACCATATCCATTATATCAATTTTTTTCAATATAAAAAAGAGTTCTTAGCCTCTTTTTTATTTTTTCATTAAATATTTAGCAGTTCTAACCATTTGGGAACTATATCCCATCTCGTTGTCATACCACGCAACTACTTTAACTAATTGTTTTCCGTCTACTTCTAAAACATTAGTTAGAAGTCCATCAACAAGTCCACCCAAATGTGAACCAATAATATCTGTAGAAACAATTGGATCCATTGTAAATCCTAATGTTTCACTAGTATGACTTTTTATTACATTATTTATTTCTTCTACGGTTGTATTACGTCCTAACTCTAGTGTTAAATCAACAACTGAGCCTGTAGGAGTTGGAACACGTAATGCGCTTCCATCTAATTTCCCAGCAAGGTCAGGAATAACTAATCCTAAAGCACTAGCAGCTCCTGTAGAAGATGGCACTATATTCATTGCTCCAGCACGTCCACGACGAGCTTTAATTCCTTTTTTATGAGCTACATCAAGAATAGTTTGATCATTTGTATAAGCATGAACTGTAGTCATATATCCTTTTACTATTTTAAATTCATCATTAATTACTTTAGCAACCGGAGCAAGACAGTTTGTTGTACAACTTGCAGCACTTATAATTTGTTCAGTTCCATCTAAGATATCTTCATTAACATTATAAACAATTGTTTTTAAATCTCCTTTAGCAGGTGCGGAAATAATAACTTTTTTAGCACCAGCTGTAATATGAGCCATTGCTGCTTCTTTCTTTGTAAAATGTCCAGTACATTCAAACACTTCATCAACGCCTAATTCAGCCCATGGTAAATTAGTAGGATCCATTTCAGCGAATACTTTAATTCTTCTATTTCCTACAATAATTTCATTACCTTCAAAACTTATATCATTAACACGATAGTTACGATGATTAGTATCATATTTTAAAAGATATGCAAGTTGTTCAGCGTCTGTTAAATCATTAATTGCAACTACTTCAAACTCTGGATCTTCTTCCATAATTCTAAATACTAATCTACCAATTCTTCCAAAACCATTAATTGCTACTTTTATCATTATGTTCCTCTTTTCTATTTTTACAATTACATTTTAACAAATTTTAAGTATTTTGTCACTTTTTTTCATGTATAAATTTACTTTATTAACACTATTATAACATTAGGAGATGATAAAATGATTATACCTACTATTGTGGAAAAAAATAATAATTATGAACGTGCCTATGATATTTATTCAAGGCTTTTAAAAGATAGAATTGTAATTCTTAGTGGTGAAATAACTGATGAAGTTGCTAATGTTGTTGTAGCAGAACTTTTATATTTAGATTCTATTAATAATAATGATATTAGTTTATATATTAATTCCCCAGGAGGATCGGTAACTGCTGGTATGGCCATATTAGATACTATGAACTTTATAAAAAGTGATGTATCTACTATCTGTATTGGTATGGCTGCTAGTATGGCTGCATTTTTATTAAGCTGTGGAAAAAAAGGAAAAAGATGTTGTTTAGAAAATAGTGAAGTAATGATTCATCAACCTTTAGGTGGTGCACAAGGTCAAGCTACAGAAATAAAAATTGCAGCAGAAAGAATTATTAAGCTTAAAAATAAACTTAACAGAATGCTTGCTAAAAATACTGGACAAAAATTAGAAAAAGTTGAACTTGATACCGAAAGAGATTATTTCTTAGATGCTCATGAAGCCCTAGAATATGGTATTATTGATAAAATACTTTAATGTATAAAAAAAGTTTATAAAGATTTTTTATAAACTTTTTTATATATATTTTTTTAGATACTTTCTTAAATTTTCATCACATACGTAAATATATGTTCCAAGCATTCCACGAGTCATCATCGTACAATAAATATTTAATAAGTATTTTAATAATTCTTCATCTGTTGCATTAGCCTTGCCTTTTGTATCATAATAATTCTTTTTATCAACAGTAAAGCAATTATTTTTATTATCATATTTTAATTCATTTCCTATAATTAACCCTGTATAATTTAAGTCAAATCCTTGAGTAGTATGTATACTTCCAATTTCATTTATTGAGTTTGATGAATTAATCCAATCATGTGCTTGTGAATTCCATATATATTTATATCCGTCTATTTCTAAATCATATAATCCGTTTTCTAAAGTATTCTTGTTTGAGTGAAGAGGTTCTTTTTTTCCCTTAGAATTCCAAGGCCATGCATATCCCGCAATATTTCTACACAATCCATATTCTTTGTCTTTTTCTTTTATAATTTCAATCATATCATTAACATTATCAAACATTTTTAAATCATAGTTTTTAAAATTCATTCTCTTTTTTGGTGGATTATTACTGAATATTGCTTTTACATAATCTATATACTCATTGCCACCTGCTAAGCATCTTAATTGAGCTGTTAAATGATAAGGATGATAGTTCTTTTTTATCATTAATTTGTCAAAATCTTCTTTTCTAACATCAGTTGGTTTAATAGATTGATCCTCATCATAGAAAAATATTTGATATTTACTTTTTAATAAAATCCAGTCTAACTCAGTTCCCTTATTACCTAAATTCATTTTTCTATTATTTTTATCAAATGTTCTGTATTGAGTAAGATTCCTTCTTCTTCTTAATCTGTGAGCTTCATCAACAATTAGCAAATCATATTTTTCGTCACTCTTGCCAACATCATTAGGACTTAATACCATGTTAGATTTTAACCCCTTAATGTTTCTAAATACTTTCTTTAATGTACTTCTTAAATTTTCCATAGGAATAACCAATCCTATTTTTAAATCATCTACAGCATCATTAATTTTTAATATTTCAGATAAATTTTGTTCAACCTGATCTTCTTCTATTTCAATTTGGGAAGCATCTTTTGCTTGTGATAACATTTTCAAGATGTAAATACCAAGTATTGTTTTTCCTGTTCCTGCCCCACCCTCTACAACAAAGGTTCCTGGTTCTCTTTTATTTACCAAATCAGCAAGATCCGAAAGAATACTATTTACTATCATATATTGATCAGTTGTTAATGCTTTATATGGAGAGTATTTAAATAAATCTGAATTGGCAATCTGTTTTAAATCATGTTGAACTAATCCTTTTGATTTCAATTGTAACCATATTTCTCTAAATTTTTTCTCATACATTTCTCTTTGATAATAATTATGATTCTGTAAACCACCATTCCCATTTTGCAACTTAAATTTTTGATCTGCAGACATATATTTAATTAAAAATGATTCTAAATCCAATATTGCTGATTTATTGAATGTTTCATCACCTATTACATTAATTTTACTTAAATTTCTTCTCGCTTCATTTGCCAAGTGTTGATTAGATCTAATACTCACATCGGTCGTTTCACCTATATACGCTTCTTTATTGTTATTTATAATATATACAACAGGCCAATTAGTTCCAAATTTTTTAGTCTTTAATAAAGCAGAAGTACCTTCATTAAATTTTAATGTACTAATTTTAGACATAACTACCTCCTACAGCTTCGTATATTTTGTACTATTCCCTTTTGATTTTTCCACAGGATATTTTTTTGCTGTCTTTTCCATTTTTTCTAACACTATTTGTTTAGGATCAACACCCAATTTGTTTGCCATTTGAATACAATAATTCAAAACATCAGCAAGTTCTTCTTTAACTTCATCTAAATTATATTCATTATTCCACTGAAAGCATTCTAAAAGTTCTCCTGCTTCAATACATATACTCTTCGCTAAGTTTTCTGGTGAATGAAATTGATCCCAATCTCTTTCCTCATTAAACTTTTCTATCTTTTCTTGTAACTCTTTCATAAGAATACACCTCACATACATTTTAACATAAAACTGACAAAATCAGTTATTTTAAAGTCGATTAATTTATAAAACTTAGATATTTCATATGCAATTCACTATTTTATCAAAATATAAAGAAAAGGTTTCGAATTTTAAAGAAGAATTATATAATTCCAATAATATAAAATTGGTTGATCACATCACTTTTTATTTCAAAAATTTTAATCTTTTCAAAGTGGCAAATTTTGCTCTATACTCTACAGTAAATTTATTTCGTAAAATTTCATAAGTATCTCTGTCAAGTTGACGTGTTAATTTAGCCCATGAATATATTTCATTTAATATTTGCTTTTGCTCTTCAATCACAAAAAATTTGACCGTTTTCAAATATGAATTTACATAATCTTCATCTTTTGACATCAAAATCATTTTGACATCATCATATGTTTGTTCTAAAACATTTAATAAGCAACGGCTTTCAACACTCAATTCATTCAAATCAACGTTCTTTTTAATATACTTTGCCATTTCTGTATCCACGCTCAACTTTTCTAAAAGAAGAGAAGGATTTTTTAAATAATAAATATATGCTTCTTTCAAGTTTTCTGTTCGATTAGCCAAATCTAAACTAAAAATTCCCAGTCTTTTTGTTCGTGAATAAACATATAATTTATAATATTTTTTTGAATATAATACTTCCTCTAAATCCTGACTAAAAAAATAAAATTTAGTAGCATAATTAGCAAAATATTTCATAGCGTTGCTACTTAACTGATTTGTATTTCTTATTAATTTAACATAATCATTTTCTATATCATTTTTT
Source organism: uncultured Bacilli bacterium (assembly GCA_934120265.1). Classification (GTDB taxonomy): domain Bacteria; phylum Bacillota_I; class Bacilli_A; order RF39; family UBA660; genus SIG204. The sequence goes on along the minus strand of CAKOTU010000001.1, from coordinate 4,429 downwards.
TCAGGATTTTTAATCAATAACAAAAGAAATTCTTTTTCTAATGATGCTGGCAAAAAATTTAAATGATTAAAAAATTGTAGGTAATCTTTTTCTGTTTGCAAATTTAATTTATTGATTATTTTTGAATTATTAACTATTCTATACTTTTCTACAGTATTAAAATTATATTTATATCCATAAAATATTTTTTTAAAAATCATTTCTTCAACAGAAGTGCATTTCTCTAAAAAATTATATATAATATCACTTCTAAGATTTTTACTACTGAATTTTAATAAATCCACTAACATTTCATCATCAATTTGATTAGGGTTAACATATTCTAATATTATATTTAAATCTGAAACGATAAGCATTTCTCCATAACTAATTTTTGGTAACTCTGGTATAAATATTTTTTTACAAAGCTTTGGATACTTATTTAATAGTAAAACAATTCTTTTTCTAAATTGTAGAACCTCTTGATTTTCATAAAATTGTTTCAAATTATCAACTATATTATTTAGAAGCTTCTCTAAAATATCCAAAGATTCTTCACTATTAAATTTATTCAATTGGGTTACTATATTTATAACTTTGTTTTCTTGTTCTTTTAGTTTAATAGATAAGATATATTTTTCTAATTGAAATTTAAAATTTTGACATGTGATATGAAATAATTTTTTATTTTTAAATATCACATTTGGAACACTATTATTATTTACTACTAAACTTAATGATTTTATGATTTCATCATGGTTAGCTTTTTCGATATATTCCATAGCGTTTTCACATTCTTTTACATTATCCGTTAAAATGATGTTATTTACTGCTGTATCAAATACATTTTTAATTTTTTTTGATTTTGGTAACTTATAAAAATACATTGAATAATTCATATCGATCATTTTATTGATAAAACCCAGTTCTATTTCATCAATAAAACTTTTCTCTTTTAAATAAGGACATTCTTTATTAACCATACAATAATCAATACATTTTTCGCATAACGTCAACTTACCATTTGTTAGTCTATTAATTACTATTTTTTCAAAATTTTCAGAATCTGTTATAAAATTATAAAAAGAATCTGTAAACTCATCTTCTAAATACGCTACAAAGAAACAAGTTTCTATGTTTATTTCTACATTTTCGGTATCTTGTTTGTTTTTTAATAAATTTTCATATAAATTCACTGCATAATTATACCTATGCTTTATATCCCTAATAGTATTTCTCTTACCCTTATAGAGGTAACGATAAAAAGTTGCATTCGGCTCTGTCGGTAATGGTAAATTTATCTGTTGTAACTGTTTATATTTCTTAGATAGCAACTCTTGAATTAAAGCGTCATAGTTTTGAATTGCTACAGGTTGAAGATTTATTATATAATCAAATATTTTTTCATATAAATTTTTTATCTGATCATTTTGCTTCTGATCTGTTATTTCGAGTTTTGAAGCAGGTTTAATCGCTACAATAAATTTTATGTCAATATTTAAAACATCTACCGATTCAGAGTAAAACTTATATATTTGTTCTAAAAATCTAATTGTGCCCTCCCCATTTGTAAATCTATCTATGTCTTCAATACATATTATTAATTTTTTTATACCATTTTGTTTACAAGCCTCCACTATTTTAAAAAAACATTCTGTTGTTTCAAACTCGTCAATTATTCTAGTATTTTTTGATTCTTTATTAAAAGAAAAATATATTTTAGACCTTATTAATATTTGCATCAATACATATGCAAACGCAAATTCTAAAACTAATAATGATACTCTTGAAACATTCATCGAAAATAAATCAACTTTTATTATAATTATAAATATCAACAAAACATACAAAAAAGATAAAACTTTTGTGAAGTTTGTATCTTCTACACATAAATCAAAAAAACCATAATTTTTGTTTATTTGCTTTTCTAAGGATTTCTTTCTAATATCTGATAAATTTGCTTTTCTTAAAATCTGATTTAAAAAAGATTTATGAATATTTATAGTTAAATCGTCTTTGTCCAAAACTTCTTTATCAGATGGTAAATTCCATAAATTAACTTTAACAAAAAATGTTTCATTACTATTCATTTCAATTCTTTTTTCAACCATATTAATTATAGTACTTTTCCCACAACCATAATTTGATATTAATCCTATCATTTTTGCTGGAGTATTACTTAAAATGTTTACCAAGTTATTTACATAAACTCCAAAACCAATAGAATCATCCTCTTCACTGCACGGGCTATCAATTAAGTAAATACTTTCATTGTACTCCTCATATTCTGCTTGAATAATATTTTCTTTTAAAGCATCATTATTATTTTTTTCAGATTTTTCCAAAATTTCACTTCCTTTACTACAAAAAACGTTAATACAAAAACTTATAGATTAATAAGCCTGTACTAGCCCTTTTACTATTTATTAAATAATTCTTCTACAACTAAATCTCTTGAATGTAAATTATTATTTTTAACTAATAATAAATTTTCACAAAATTTAACTAAAAAACTGTTATCTTGTTTTATATTTAAATAATTATTAAAATAATTACTCCTTACTAATGCATTTCTATAATAAACTGACTTATCTTTAAACATTGTATTATCTACATTGTATCCAAGTGATATTAAATACTTTTCTATAAACAATGCTGTTGTTCTTGTATTGCCTTCTCTAAAAGGATGAATTTGCCATATTCTTGAAGAAAATTCAGTTATATTATTAACAACATCAACTATGTTCATTTCTTTATAATTTTTATTTTTTTCTAAGAAAATATCATAATCTAGTGATTGTTCTAATAGTTTACAATCACCATAAGCCACTGAATCGTTATTTAGTATTCTCTCACGCTTAGAAAAATCTACTTTTCTAAATTCACCTGCGAATTCATAAACATCTTGAAATAAATATTTATGAATATATTTTAAATAGTCAATTAATAATTCAAAATTATCTTCTTGTAAAAGTTCTACAATTCTAGTTGATACTAAGTCACATTCTAATTCATCATAATTTACTTCGTTTATTTTTTCTTTTTCAACATAATATTGCTTTAATTTTTGTTGAACTTCGTAAATTGTTTTTTCACCATTTACGTTTTCTAGTAATAATTTTTCTAAATATTTTGATGGTTTTAAGTTATCAACTTCTTGAAGCCCAATAGCCATATACCATTCTAATTGCTTTGCATAGTTTTTAGGTGCTTTTACTTCAATATAATCATTTATACTTGAATCTAATTCCTTCTCAGACATCTTAACACCTCCATAATGATATTATAACAAAAAAGGTGTTTTTTATAGTTTTATATTTAAATTAAACTAACTTCATCAAACTTTTTGTAAACACTATATACATCAGTATTATTAATTTTTGCTTGTGTTCCTTTGTATATTGTAAGATTTTTTTCTGAAATTAAACAATCTAGAGTTATATAATAATCATTGTTTGAATATACTATTACTTTATTGTTATCTATTACCCTATAGTTAGTTTTATTCATTAGTAATATTTGTGTGTTAAACATAATCACAAAAACTAATATAATTAGAATAAAAGGTATTTTTTTTATATCATTCAAAATTCCCTTGCATAATGATTCAGCATATAATTGATCATCCTTTTTATTTCTAAATATCATATAAGAACTAACTGTTTCAATAGCCGCTAATTCTATAAAGTTACATAAAACTGACATAAAAGTTTGCTTGGTGCTTGACGAAAAAATAAGAACCAAATTTGAAATAATAATAATTAATACATTTGATATATTACTTTTAATATATTTTTGATTTTTAATATTATCTGCAATTTGGTAGAAACAATATAACAAAGAAAATATTGCTAACATAAATAAGAATGATAAACATAGTTGATAAATAAATCCTTTGTCACTAAATTTATATAAATTCATATCTATTCCATAATAAGAAAAATAAACACTACCCTTCAGGTATTCACAAAATTTAAATATATTCAACACTATAATACTTAAACTACTAAAAATTGCTATTATCCAAGCATAATTCTTTTGCATAAATTTTAATACTTTATTATTCATTTATTTCACCTCCTACTACAAAAAAAGCGCCACTGCAAAATCTATTAATCATAGACCTGTACTAGCGTCTTTCTCATTAATTGCCTATATTATAACATCAAAATCCAGAATTTTACAATTTTTTTACAACATTTTTTAATTTTTTATTAAAATAAAAACCGCTCAAAGGCAGTTTTTATGTCTTAATATATTTTTATAGTAAATAACACCATGTTTAACTATTTTTTTATAATCACTAACGTGTTTGTTTTCCATAGTATTCTTCACCTAATTTAACTAAACGACGAGTCATTTCGCCACCTACAGTTCCATTTAAACGTGAAGTTGTATCAGCACCTAAATTAATTCCTAATTCACGAGCTATTTCATACTTCATAGCTTC